>JADGHQ010000131.1 GCA_019683805.1 Thermoleophilaceae bacterium | reverse complement strand
ATCCGCCGCCTGGTCGTTTCGGCGCGAACCGGGCCGTCGAGACGGCAGACGGGCGCACAGCGCCGCCCGGCTCCCCCCTCGAGCGAGTCCCTCACGCAATGTGTCCTCCTGGATCGACCCCGGGTGTATGCCAGAACCCCGAGGTCGGCGGCCATCATAAACGCGGGTTTTTTTGGCTGTCAAGGCCCCGCCGTCCGGCTGGCCCTGAGGAGCCACAGCGCGGGCGGAGCGTTCCGCCTGTGTTCAGAAACGGAAAATTTTGCCGATGATGGGTATCGTGCGGGCTCCGATGGCAGCGCCTCAGACCAAACGGCGCCGTCGACCCGACCAGCTACCGGGCGGCCGGCACGGACTCTCCCGCAGCGACGTCGAGCGCTCGCAGCGCGGGCGCATCCTCGCCGCGGTGATCGACGCCGTCGCCGAAGACGGCTACCAGAACGCGCGCGTCACCGATGTGATCGCGCGCGCCGGCGTGTCGCGCAAGACGTTCTACGAGCACTTCCGCGACAAGGAGGAGTGCTTCCTCGCCGCCTACGACCGCATGCTCGGGCTTCTCACGAAGGTCACGACCGAGGCCTACGAGAGCGAGACCGAGTGGCCGGACAAGGTCCAGGCGGGCGCGGCGGCCTTCATCGACGCACTCGCCTCGCACCCCGCCGCGGCGCGCGCGTGCATGGTCGAGGTGCTCGCGGCGGGACCGCGCGCGCTCGCACGGCGCGAGGCGGCGGTGCGCGGCTTCACCTACTTCCTCGACGCCGGCCGCGCCGAGGCGCCGCGGGGCCTCCCGAGCTACAGCGCGCTCGCCGTGCTCGGCGGGCTGAACGAGATCCTCTACACGGAGATCCTGCGCGGGTCCCCCGCGCGGCTGCGCGAGCTGGTGCCCGACATCACCTACCTGCTGACGCTGCCCTTCATCGGGCACGAGCGGGCGCAGGCCCAGCGGGAGAAGGCGGCCGCGGCGCGCGCCGCGGAGCTGACGGCGTAGGCCGGCTCAGGCCCCGGCCCAGCGCGAGCCGAGCACGGCTGCGGCGCGGCGCATGAAGGCGAGCTGGTAGGGCGCGAACTCGCGCTCCTCGGCGGTGTGGCCGGACAGGAGCCCGCGGCCGTCCGCGACGCGCACGACCACCCCGGCGCGGATGCCGATGCGGCGCGCCGCCTCCTCGAGCCGCAGGCCGGCGCCGCTGCCGCGATCGCGCAGCACCACCGGCTCGTCGGTCTGGGTCGCGAGCTCGGTGAAGGTCCCCGGCCATACGCGCGGCGGCCGCGGCGGCAGACGCGCGAGATCCCACCCGAGCGCGCTCAACACGTGGAGCTGCCGGTCGGGGAGGACCTGAGCCATACCGGCGAGCTCGGTCTCGAGCACCTCGCCGACGGCTCTCACGGCGCTGTCGAGGAGATCCTCCTGCGGCGCCCCGTCGAGCGCCATGCAGGCGAGGCGCGAAAGCGCCTCCTCCGCCTGCAGGCGCAGACGCAGGTCGCGCTCGACCCGCCGGCGCTCCTCGACCGCCACCACCGTGTTGACCGTGCCGGCGCGGCTTCCGTCGGGAGCGATCAGCGGCGCCGAGGTCATCTCCACGTGCAGCGCGCCGAGCGGCGTGCCGAGCAGCACGCGATCGCGGCGCTCGGTCTCCGTGGCGAGAAGCCCGGCGACCGCGTCGGGCGGGTCGTCGACGTGGTCGGCGAGCCGCTCGCCGACCATGCGCGCCGCCGGCACGCCGAGCATCTCGCTCATCGCCTCGTTGACGTAGGTGGTCCGCCCGGCGAGGTCGGTGATCCACACGCCCGCCGAGCTTCGCTCGGCCGCCACCTGGCGCAGGCTCGACAGGCGCTCGCCCCAGGCGCGCCGGCGCGGCAGGCCGCGCAGCGGCGGGTCGGCCGGGAGCTCGGCCCCCAGCTCCGCGGCGAGGCGCTCGACGATCACGCGCTCGCTCGGAGAGTAGGGCGCCGAGACGCCGTCCCGCAGCGCCTCGACGACGCCGATCGGCCGCCCGTCGGCGCGCACGGGGCTCGCGAAGACGCGGACGTGGCGGTCGGCCGGGCCCCAGGCCGAGCCTAGCTCGAGCTCGCTGGCGGGGACGTCGTCCAGGGAGACCGGGGCGTTCGTCAGCACGGGCTGGCCGCTCCAGCCGCCCGTCACCTCGAGCGGCGGGCGGCGCAGCAGCGCGCGCATGCGCGCGGCCCGCGCCGGCTCGCGGTGATCGACCGCGACCGTCTCGAGCGACTCGACGGCGCTGTCGAGGAGCAGCACCACGCATCCGTCCCCCACGACGTCGGCCACCCGGCGCGCCGTCTCGCGCACCGCCGCGGAGGCCCGCCGGGGCGCGGCGAGTCGCAGGTGCCGTGCTCTCGGGGCGGGGGCGGGCGGCGGGAGTGCGGTCATGTGCGG
>JADGHQ010000130.1 GCA_019683805.1 Thermoleophilaceae bacterium | reverse complement strand
AACACGTCCACCACGACGGGCTCGGCGCCGAGCGCGCGGCCCGCGTCCGCGCGCTGCTCGAAGCGCGTGGTGCCGGTCACCTCGTGACCGGCCGCCACGAGCTGCCGCACGAGCGCCCGGCCTATCACGCCTGCCGCTCCGGCTACGAAGACCCTCATCGCGCGGAAACCCTAGCCGGCGAGGAAGGCGGCGACCGCCTCGCGATGCCCCGTCATCGTGAAGCAGTTCGGCTCGGCGGACTCCTCCATCCTGAGCGCTCCCTCGAAGGGCATGTCGGCGGCGTTGCGCAACAGGGGCTTCGTCATCGCGACCGGGTGCGCCAGCAGCTCGGAGAGGAGCTGCCAGCTCGTGCCGACCTCGGGCAGCAGCCCGAGCTTCATGAACGCGGGCACGAGCCGCGCACGCTCGGAGGCGAGCACGATGCGCGCGCGGCCTCGACGAACTCCTCGTAGCTGCGGGTCATGACGGTTCTCCTGCGTCGGGTGCGAGCGCGCGCCAGGCCGCCTCGCCGAGGTGGCGCTCGGCCGCGCGCAGCGAGCCGCGCACGCGGCCGGCGAGCCAGTGGCGCGCCAGCTCCTGGCTCGGTCCGACGAGCAGCGCCGGGTAGAGCTCGCGCGGCAGCCGCCTGATCGCGCCGCGCGCGGCGTGGCCGTCGAGCCACTCCTGCACGCGCGCGAAGAACCGGCGGTTGTCCTCGCGCACCCGCTCGCCCGCCAGCCGGGCGAGCTCCGGGTCGCGGCTCTCGAGCATGAAGCGCGCGAGCTTCGGGTTCGCGGCGATCCAGCGCAGGTGGTGGCGGACCGCGGCCTCGATGCCCTCGCGCGCCGAGGCGTGCCGCCCGATCGCGCGCAGGAAGCCCTGCTGGTAGTCGCGCAGCCCCTCCGCGTAGAGCGTGGCCGCGAGGCCCTGCTTGTCGCCGAAGTGGTGGTAGATCGAGCCGACGCTCGCGCCCGAGCGCCGGCGCACGTCCTCGATGCTCGCCTGCGCGAAGCCGCGCTCGTCGAAGGCGGCGAGTGCCGCGTCGAGAATCGCGCGGCGGCGGTCGCGCGACCGGGGCGTGGCCTGGGCCTCCGCGATCATTAGAAGATAATTCTAGAACAATCTTCGGGAACACGGGCGCGCCGGAGACGCCCTCCGGCGACGCCCGAACCGGCCGCGCCGTAGGATTCGCGCCCCATGCCCGCCGTCGGCCGCACAGCGCAGGACCTCGTCGAGCCGCTGCTCGCCGGCGACAAGCGCGCCCTGGCGCGCGCGATCTCGCTCGTCGAGAACGACGATCCCGAGGGCTGGGCGCTCGTGCGGGAGGTCTACCCCCGGACCGGCAGCGCCGCGATGGTCGGCTTCACCGGGCCGCCCGGGGTCGGCAAGTCCACTCTGATCGGCGCGCTCGTCAAGCACGCGCGCGAGCGCGGCCGCCAGGTCGCGGTGCTCTCGATAGACCCCTCCTCGCCGTTCACGCAGGGGGCGCTGCTCGGCGACCGCATCCGGCTCACCGAGCACTTCCTCGACCCGGGCGTGTTCATCCGCTCGATGGCGAGCCGCGGCTCGCTCGGCGGGCTCTCCGAGGCGACGCTCCAGGCGGCGCTGCTGATGGACGCGGCAGGCAAGGAGGAGGTCTTCCTCGAGACCGTCGGCGTCGGCCAGGCCGAGGTCGACATCATCGACCACGCCGACACCGTCGTGCTCGCGCTCATGCCCGGCTCGGGCGACTCGATCCAGGCGCTCAAGGCGGGGGTGATGGAGATCCCCGACATCATCGTCGTCAACAAGGCCGACCACCCGCTCACCGACACGATGATCCGCGAGATCCGCGGGACGCTGTCGCTCGCGCCGCAGGGCGACTGGCGGGTGCCGATCGTGCGCACCGAGGCGGCGCGCGGGGAAGGGGTCGCCGAGCTCGCGGAGAAGATCGCTGAGCACCGCGAGCACATCCGCGCCGCCGGCACGCTCGAGCAGCGCCGCCGTCGCAACCTGATGAACGAGGTGATCGGGCTCGCCGCCCACCGGCTGCGGCGCCGTCTCGAGGAGTCCGTCCGCGACGACGCCGAGGCGCAGAGCCTGCTCGACGAGGTGGTGGCGCGCCGGATCGACCCGGCGACAGCGGCCGCCCGGCTACTCGAGCGGGAAGCCTGAGCGGTATGGCGCGGATGAGCGGCCCCAAGGGCGCGCAGGCGCCGGTGAGGGAGCTCCGCGCCGGCGCGCTTCGCCGCCGGGCCGTCAGCTCGCCGCGACGCCGTCGGCGGCGCGGCGCAGCGCGGCGATGTCGAGCTTGCGCATCTCGAGCATCGCCTGCATCGCGCGCCTCGCGCGCTCCGGGTCGGGATCGCTGAACAGCTCCTCCATCCCGGTCGGCACGACCTGCCAGGACAGGCCGTACCTGTCCTTGAGCCA
>JADGHQ010000012.1 GCA_019683805.1 Thermoleophilaceae bacterium | reverse complement strand
ACGCCGTGCGCGAGGGCGGCCTCGAAGCTCTCGAGCGTGTTGCCGGGCACGACCAGATCGGCGCCCTTGTGGCCGACGCGCTTGAGCGGCGGGAGGTGCGGGGCCCGGCTCACGACTGGCACCTCGGGCACCAGAAGGTCGTACGGCCGGCCTCGCCCTGGCGCCGCGCGGCGATCGGCGCGCCGCAGCGGCGGCACGGCCGCCCCGCGCGGTCGTAGACCCAGTCGCGGCCGGCGGCCGCGGCCGACGGCCGCTCCGGTCGCCAGGTGGCGATCCGGCCGCGCTCGGCTGAGAGCCGCATCAGCGGGCGCGCCGCGCGTACCGCGGCGAGGGCTTCCTCATCGCGCACATCGCCCAGCGCACGCGAGGGGTCGACGCCTGCCATGAAGCAGGCCTCCGACTTCCAGATGTTGCCGATGCCCGCCACGTTCCGCTGGTCGAGCAGGGCGTCGCCGAACGGGCGCGTCTGGTCGTCCTCGCGCAGGCGCCCCAGGAACGCGACCTCGTCGAACTCCCCGGCGGCGACGATGTCCGGCCCGAGGCTCGCGATGCGCGGGTCGCTGCGCGCGCGGGCGTCGGTCAGGAGCTCGAGCACGGGCCCGTCGAACTGCACCACCTCGTGCTCGGGGGTGCGGATCACGAGCCAGGCCCGCCGCGGCGAGCGGCGCCAGCGCTCGCCAAGGCGGAACACCCGCCAGGAGCCGCCCATGCGCAGGTGCGAGTGGAGCGTGAGGCCGCAGTCGAAGCGCACGAGCATGTGCTTGCCGCGGGCCTCCACGCTGCGCACGCGCCGTCCCGCGAGCCGCTGCGGCCAGCGGTCGAGCGCGTGCCGCGGCTGGGGCGTCTCGAGCGCGAGGATCTCCTTCCCGACGAGCGCCGCCCCGACCCTGCGCGCCGCGTTGTGGACCGTGTCACCCTCCGGCATGGGGCGATCTTAGGAGGCATCCTCGCTCGCAAGGGGGCCGTTGCGCCGAGCCGCGCCGCAGTAGCATGACCCGGCGTGGGCGAGCCCGTGATCAAGGTCCGCGGCCTGCGCAAGTCGTACGGCTCGGTGGAGGCGGTGCGCGACATCGATCTCGAGGTCGCGGCCGGCGAGGTGTTCGCGTTCCTCGGGCCGAACGGGGCGGGGAAGACCACCACCGTCGAGATCCTCGAGGGCTACCGCCAGCGCGACGCGGGCGAGGTGAGCGTGCTCGGGGTCGACCCGGCCCACCCCACGCGCGAGTGGCGCGAGCGGATCGGGCTCGTGCTCCAGGACATGCGCGTCGAGCCGCTGCTGACGGTGCGCGAGGTGCTCGAGCTGTACGCCGGCTACTACCGGCGCCCGCGCTCGGTCGAGGAGACGATTGCCCTGGTCGGCCTCACGGACAAGGCCGACGAGCGCGTCGGGCGGCTCTCCGGCGGCCAGCAGCGCCGCGTGGACGTGGCGCTCGCGCTGATCGGCGACCCGGACCTCGTGTTCCTCGACGAGCCCACGACCGGCTTCGACCCCTCGGCGCGGCGAGGCGCCTGGGAGGTGATCTCCGGGTTGCGCGCGCTGGGGAAGAGCATCTTCCTCACGACCCACTACATGGACGAGGCGCAGCACCTGGCTGACCGGGTGGCGATCATCGTCGGCGGGCGGATCGTCGCTGAGGGGCCGCCGAGCGAGCTCGGGGGCGAGCGCGGGCGCCTGGCCCAGATCCGCTTCCGCGCGCAGGACGGCCTGCGTGCCGCCGACCTCCCCTCGGGGCTCGGGCGCGGGCCGGTCGAGGGGGACGGTTGGGTGCGGATCGCGAGCGATGCGGTCGTGGCGGACCTGCACGCGCTCACCGGCTGGGCGCTCGAGCGCGGCGTCGACCTGCCCGGCCTCGAGGTCGAGCGGCCGCGGCTCGAGGACGTCTACCTCGATCTCACCGCCGAGCCAGAGCGCGAGGCGGTCGAGGCATGAGCGCCGCCGCGCTGCTGCTGCGCCAGGTCGCCTACGAGCGCAAGCTGCTCGTGCGCAACTCGGCGGTCCTCTTCTTCTCGATCCTGCTCCCGATCATCTTCCTCGTGATCTTCGCCGGCACCGCGAAGGACTCGCGCGTGGCCGAGGCCGGCGGCATCGAGCTCTCCGCCTACTACGTGCCGGGCATCGCGGTGCTCGGGATCGTCTCGACGACCTTCCTAAACCTCGCGATGGGGCTGACCCGGCAGCGGGAGGCCGGGATCCTCAAGCGGATGCGCGGCACGCCGCTCCCGTCGAGCATCTACATCGCCGGCCGCGTGGTGGCGGCGATCGGGACGGCGTTCGTCCTGGTGGCGGTCCTCCTGACGCTCGGCTGGGTGCTGTACGGGATCGACGTGCCGGGGCGCACGCTGCCGGGCCTCGTCCTGACGGTCGCGGTGGCGGCCGCCTCGCTCTGCTGCCTCGGCATCGCGTACAGCGCGGCCATCCCCTCCGAGGACGCCGCGCCCGCATTCGGCAACGCGGTCGTGCTGCCGCTCTACTTCATCTCAGGCGTCTTCTTCTCGACCGAGGGCGCGCCGGGCTGGTTCCAGACGATCGCCGACATCTTTCCCGTCCGGCACCTCGTGCAGTCGATGCTGAACGTGTACAACCCGCACACCGCCGCGCCCGGGATCGCCTGGGGCCACGTCGGGATCATCGCCGCGTGGGGGACGGTCGGAGCGGTGCTGGCGCTGCGGTTCTTCCGCTGGACGCCTAGGCGGTCAGGGTGAGCCGCCGCGGCCCCTGGCGGAAGCCGATCTCGACCAGGAGCTGCTCGACCTCGGTGCCGGCGACCGGCTCACCGTCCACGCGCTCGATCGCGAGGCGCCTGAGCCGGCCGCGGCGGACGTGGTCGGCGAGCGCCTCGAGCGCGGGCCGCAGCCACTCGCCCGGCTCGCGCAGCGTGACGATCCCCTTGCCGCCGCGCTCCACGTAGAGCACCGGCTCGGCGTCGAGCGTGACGACGTACGCGCCGGGCACGCGCGCCGGGCGGCGCGAAGAGTCGCCGTCGTCGCGGCGCGGCCAGGGGAGCGAGGCGCCGTAGGGGTTGGCCGGGTCGGTGGCGGCGAGCACGAGCGCGCCGGCCGGCTCGTCGCTGCGCAGCGAGCGCAGCCGCTCGACCGCGGCGGGCAGCGCGAACTGCGCGCCGCCGAGGCCCTCGACGAAGTAGCCGCGCCGCGCGACGCCGAGCGTCTCGAGGCTCGAGAGCTCGCCGTACAGGGAGGAGAAGCCGCCCGGGACGCCCTCGGCCAGGACCGTCTCGCGCGTGACGATGCCGTAGCGCTCGAGCAGCAGCTCGGCGAGCGCGCGCGTGCGCTGGCCGTGCGGCGGGGCGTCGCGGAAGAGCGGCGCCGTCAGCGACCAGCGCCCCTGCACCTGCTGCGCCGCGGGCCGCCGCCTGCGCGCGAAGCGCCGGCCGCGGTCGCGCTCGGGGCGCGCCACCGACAGCCGCGGGGCGCGCAGCGGAGCGAACGCGTCGTTCGTCGCCTCGCCCGCCCAGACCAGGTCCCAGAGCGCCTCCTGGAGCTCGACCGGCTCGACCGCGCGCCCGTCCACCTCCGCGACGTCGGCGAGCAGGTCGGTCCAGAACGCGGCGCCGCGCGCAAGCCGCTCGCGCAGCGCGTCGTGGAGCGGCCCGGACGGGGCCTCGCCGCGCCTGGGCGGCGGCCCGAGCCAGGGGGCGTCGTCGCGGAAGTAGAGCGCCACGCGCCCGCTCGAGCGCCCCAGCGCCCCGGCGCCGACCCAGACGAGCTCGCCGCTCGCGCAGAGGCTGTCCATCCACGACTGGGAGTACGCCCCGACGCGCCGCGGCAGCACGTCGCGCTCCCAGGTCTCGGGCGTGAGCGCGAGCCCCTGCAGCGGCACGAGCACCTCGCGCAGCCGGTCCACCCCGGCGCCTCCGGGCGGCGAGGCGTCGACGCCCTGCCAGGACGGCAGGAAGCGGGCGAGCGCGCGCTGCTCCGCGGGCTCGACCTCCTTGCGCAGCGACGCGAGCGAGGCGCGGCGCAGGCGGCGCAGCACCTCGGGGTCGCACCACTCGCGCTCCGAGCCCCCCGGGCGCAGCTCGCCCCGCACGAGCTCGCCGGCGCGCTCGAGCTCGCGCAGCGCCGGGCCGAAGTCGACGCCGTAGCGCGCGGAGATCTCCGCGGTGGTGAACGGCCCGTGGGTGCGCGCGTAGCGGCGCGCGATCCGCACGAGCGGCTCTTCGACCGGCTCTAGGAAGGCCTGCGGCAGGCCGCCGGGGGGCACGGCGCCGAGCGCGTCGCGGTAGAGCCCGGCGTCCTCGGCGGCGATGTAGCGCTCCTCGCCGCCGATCCGCATCCGCGCGGCCCGCCGCTCGCCGACGAGCGCCTCGAGCAGACGCTCCGCCGAGACGGCGGCGAGCACCCGCTCCTGCGCCTCCGCGGGGGTGAGGTCGCCCACCGCCCGCAGGACGTCGTGCAGCCCGTCGGCGTCGGCCGCGCGCGTGCGCTCGCTTACGCGCTGGAGGTCCGCCTCGACCTCCGCGAGCGCGCCCGGGTCGATCAGCTCGCGCAGCTCCTCCTGGCCGAGCAGCTCGCGCAACAGCTCGCGGTCGAGCGAGAGCGCCGCCGCCCGCCGCTCGGCGTTCGGCGTGTCGCCCTCGTACATGTATGTGGCGACGTAGTCGAACAGCAGCGACGAGGCGAACGGGGAGGCACTCTGCGTCTCGGCCTCGACCAGCGAGAGCTCGCGGCGATGCAGCCTCGAGAGCAGGTCGACGAGGCCGGGGACGTCGAGCACGTCACGCAGGCACTCGCGGTAGGTCTCGAGCACCACCGGGAAGCGCCCGTAGCGCTTGGCCACCTCGAGCAGCGACTGCGCCTTGAGCCGCTGCTGCCACAGCGGCGTACGCCGGCCCGGGTAGGCGCGCGGGAGCAGCAGCGAGCGAGCGGCGTTCTCGCGGAAGCGCGCGCCGAACAGCGCCGAGGAGCCGAGCTCGCGCACGACGAGCTCCTCGACCTCGTCGGGCTCGACCATCACGAGCTCCGAGCCGGGCGGCTCGTCGGCGTCGGGGAGGTGCACGACGATGCCGTCGTCCGACCAGATCGCGTCGGCCTCGAGGCCGAACCGGTCGCGGATCCGCGCCGACAGCGCCAGGCCCCAGGCGGCGTGCACCCGGCCGCCGTAGGGCGAGAGCACGCACAGGCGCCAGTCGCCGATCTCGTCGCGGAAGCGCTCGACGACGATCGTCCGGTCGGAGGGCACGACGCGCGTCGCCTCGCGCTGCTCGCGCAGGAAGGCGACGAGGTTCCTCGCCGCACGCTCGTCGAGGTCGTACTCGGCCGCGAGCCGCTCCGGCTCCTGGTCGACCGCCCAGCGCGAGAACTCGCCGATCGCGCGGCCGAGCTCGGCGGGCCGGCCGACGCCGTCGCCGCGCCAGAACGGCACCGCCCCCGGGACGCCGGGCGCGGGCGTCACGATCACCCTGTCGCGCGTGATCTCCTCGATCCGCCACGTCGAGGCGCCGAGCATGAAGGTCTGCCCGGGCCGCGCCTCGTAGACCATCTCCTCGTCGAGCTCGCCGACCCGCCGGCCGTCCGGGAGGTGCACGCCGAACAGCCCGCGGTCGGGGATCGTGCCCGCGTTCGTCACTGCGAGCTGGCGGGCGCCCTTGCGCGCGCGGATCACGTCGTCCACGCGGTCCCACACGATCCGCGGCCGCAGCTCCGCGAACTCGTCGGACGGGTAGCGCCCGTCGAGCATGTCGAGCACGCTGTCGAGCAGCTCGCGGGAGAGGTCGGAGTAGGGATGGGCGCGGCGCACCAGCTCGTGCAGCTCCGGCACCCGCCACTCGTCGCCCGCCGCGACCATCGCAACGATCTGCTGGGCGAGCACGTCGAGCGGGTTGCGCGGCACGACCGTCTCCTCGATCAGGCCCTCCCGCATCCGCCGTGCGACCACCGTGGACTCGAGCAGGTCGGCGCGGAACTTCGGGAAGATGCGGCCCTTCGAGACCTCGCCGACGTTGTGGCCCGCGCGGCCGATGCGCTGCAGCCCGCGGCTCACCGACTTCGGGGACTCGACCTGGAGCACGAGGTCGACCGCGCCCATGTCGATGCCGAGCTCGAGCGAGGAGGTGGCTACGAGGCAGGGCAGCTCGCCCGACTTCAGCATCTCCTCGACCACGCGGCGCTCCTCGCGCGCGAGCGAGCCGTGGTGGGCGCGGGCGATCTCGGCCGGCTGCCCCTCCTCGCCCGCCAGCTCGTTGAGCCGCGCGGCGAGCCGCTCCGCGCCGCGGCGGTTGTTCACGAAGACGATCGTCGAGCGGTGCGAGCGTACGAGCTCGAGCAGCTCGGGGTAGATCGCGGGCCAGATCGAGCGGCGCGTCGCCCCGCCGCCCGCGATGTCCTCCAGCTCCGAGCCGTCGGAGTCCGGCTCGCGCATGTCGTCGACCGGCACGCAGATCTCGAGGTCGAGCCCCTTGCGCATGCCCGCGTCGACGATCGTGCAGTCGCGCCCCGCGCCGACGAGGAAGCGGCCCACCTCCTCGAGCGGGCGCTGGGTGGCGGAGAGGCCGATCCGCTGGATGGGGCGCCCGGCAAGGTGCTCCAGGCGCTCGAGCGTGAGGGCGAGATGGGCGCCGCGCTTGGTGTGGGCCACCGCGTGGATCTCGTCGACGATCGCCCACTCGACGTCGCGCAGCATCTCGCGCGCGCTCGAGGTGAGGATCAGGTAGAGCGACTCGGGCGTGGTGATCAGGATGTCGGGCGGCTTGCGCGACATCGCCTGGCGCTCGCGCTGCGGCGTGTCGCCGGTGCGCAGCCCGACCGTGACATCGCCGCCGATGCCCTTGAGCGGCGCGCGCAGGTTGCGCTCGATGTCGTAGGAGAGCGCCTTGAGCGGCGAGACGTACACGAGCCGCGTGCGGCGCTCGCCCTCCGGCAGCGGCTCGGCGACGAGGCGGTCGAGGCCCCAGAGGAACGCCGCGAGGGTCTTGCCGGACCCCGTCGGGGCGGACAGCAGCACGTTCTCCCCACGGGCGATCGGCGGCCACGCCTGGGCCTGCGCCTCGGTCGGCTGCTGGAAGGCGCGCAGGAACCACTCGCGAACCTGCGGGGTGAACGATGCGAGCGCAGCCTCGGCCATGACGACCCAGCGTAGTGCGCGGGCGGGCTCGACCGCGCCCGTTCCTGGGGGGCGGGCGCCGGGTGTAGCTAGCCGTATGGGCGCGGCCGCCGCCGCCCTCCACAATCCCGACGGTGGCACTGAGAGTCCTGATCGTCGACGACCATCCGGGCTTCCGCACGAGCGCGCGCCTGTTGCTCGAGGCGGACGGCTTCGACGTGGTGGGCGACGCCGAGGACGGCCTGTCCGGGCTGCGCGCCGCCCGCGAGCTGCGCCCGGACGTCGTGCTGCTCGACGTGCAGCTGCCGGACATGAACGGGTTCGACGTGGCGGCGCGCCTCGCGGACGGCGGCGACGCCCCCCACGTCGTGCTCACCTCGAGCCGCGAGCTCTCGGACTACGGTCCGCTCGTGACACGCAGCGGGGCGCGCGGCTTCGTGGCCAAGTCGGAGCTCTGCGGCGCCGTGCTCGCGTCGCTCGTCGGGTGAGGTCGCGGGGATGGGCGCCGCCGCCGGCCGGGCAGAGACCGTCGAGGAGCTGATCGCCCGCCTCGCCTCCGCGCCCGCCGCTGGCGAGCTGCGCGAGGCGATCGCCTCCGCGCTCGGCGACAGCACCCTGCGCATCGCCTACTGGCTGCCCCGGCAGGAGCGCTGGGTCGACAGGCTCGGCCGCCCCGTCGAGGTCCCCGCGGCGAGCGACGCCCGGTGCGCGACCACCCGGGTGATGTGCGACGGCGAGCTCGTCGCCGCGCTCGTGCACGAGGCGCGCATCGCGGGGGCGCAGACGACGCTGCGGGCCGCCGCCGCGGCCGGCCGCGCCCTCGAGGGCGAGCGCCGCGAGGCCGAGCTGCGCGCGCGGCTGAGCGACGCGGTCGCCTCGCGCGCCCGGATCGTGGAGGCCGAGGAGTCCGACCGCCGCCGCCTCGAGCGCAACCTCCACGACGGGCCCCAGCAGCGGCTCGTCTCGCTCGCGCTCGAGCTCAAGCTGGCCCGTGGGAAGGTCGCATCCGACCCCGCCGGCGCGAGCGCGGTGCTCGAGCGCGCCGAGCGCGAGCTGAAGGGCGCGATCGACGATCTGCGCGAGATCGCGCGCGCCATCCACCCCGCGGTGCTGAGCGACCGCGGGCTGAAGCCCGCGCTCGTGGCGCTCACCCACCGCGCCCCGGTGCAGGTCGAGCTCGACTGCCTCGTGGAGGGACGGCTCCCGGCGGCGGTCGAGTCCGCCGTCTACTTCGTGGTCAGCGAGGCGCTCACGAGCGCGGTCGAGCACGCGCACGCGTCCGAGGTCTCCGTCGAGGTCGCGCACAGGCACGGGAAGGCGCTCGTGCAGGTGAAGCACGACGGCGTCGGCGGCGCCGACACGCGGATCGTCGGCCTGGCCGACCGGGTATCCGCGCTGGGAGGTTGCGTCGACGTGGATTCCCATCCGGGCGAAGGCGCGGTTGTATATGCGGAGATCCCATGCGAGTAGTCGTCGCCGAAGACTCAGTCCTCCTGCGCGAGGGCATCGTGCGCCTGCTGGAGGAGGCGGGCTTCGAGGTGGTGGGGCAGGCGGGCGACGCGGACGACCTCGTCCGCAAGGTCTCGGCGCACAGGCCCGACGTCGCGATCGTCGACGTGCGCATGCCGCCGACCAACACCGACGACGGGCTGCGCGCCGCGCACAGGATCCGCTCGGAGCTCCCGGGCACCGGCGTGCTCGTGCTGTCGCAGTACGTGGAGGAGGGCTACGCGCTCGAGCTGCTCGCCGAGAACCCCGAGGGCGTCGGCTACCTGCTGAAGGACCGGATCGCGGACATCGAGCGCTTCACCGAGTCGGTGCGTCGCGTGGCCGAGGGGGGCTCGGCGCTCGACCCGGAGGTCGTCGCGCAGCTGCTCGGCCGGCGCCGGCGCGAGGATCCGCTGGACGCCCTCACGCCGCGCGAGCGGGAGGTGCTCGCGCTGATGGCCGAGGGGCGCTCGAACCAGGCGATCGCGGAGCAGCTCGTGGTCACCGAGCGCGCCGTCGAGAAGCACGTGACGAGCATCTTCGGGAAGCTCGGCCTCAGCCCCGCCGCGGAGGACCACCGGCGGGTCCTCGCGGTCCTCACCTACCTCGAGGCGTAGGCAGGTGCGGGTACCACCACCTCCAACACGGCGGGTCGCCACAGTTGGAAGCCGGGCGTGCGCCTGCGACGATGCCTGCTCATCCCAGCTTCGTCACGCTTCGAAAGGACCCGCAACGTGGATGCGCCGTTGATCGTCTCCGCCGTCGACGTCCATCGTCGCTTCGGCCAGGGGGAAACGGCCGTGAACGCGCTGGACGGCGTCACCGTCGGATTCCCCAAGGGCCAGTTCACCGCCATCATGGGCCCCTCCGGCTCGGGCAAGTCCACGCTGATGCACATCCTCGCGGGGCTGGACCGGCCGACGTCGGGGTCGGTGGCGGTGGACGGCGTGGAGCTGCCCGAGCTGGACGACAGGCGGCTCACCCAGCTGCGCCGCGACAAGCTCGGCTTCATCTTCCAGTTCTTCAACCTGCTCCCGATCCTCACGGCCGAGGAGAACATCACGCTGCCGATGCGGCTCGCGGGCCGGAAGCCCGACCCGGCCTGGCTCGACGAGCTGATCGCGAAGGTCGGCCTCGCCGACCGCCGCAAGCACAAGCCGTCGGAGCTCTCCGGCGGCCAGCAGCAGCGCGTGGCCGTGGCGCGCGCGCTGCTGACGCGCCCCGCCGTGGTGTTCGCGGACGAGCCAACCGGCAACCTCGACTCGAAGGCGAGCGAGGAGGTCCTGCAGCTACTCCGCGGCGCCGTCGACGACTACGGCCAGACCGTGGTGATGGTCACCCACGACCCGAGCGCGGCGTCGTTCGCGGACCGGATCGTCGTGCTCAAGGACGGCAAGGTCGTGAGCGAGGGCCCAGCCGGCGACCGCTCGCAGGTCGTCGACCTCATGCGCGAGGTCGCCTGACGTGCTCGCCGCCTCGCTCAAGGGGCTTTCCGAGCGCAAGCTCCGCACCGCGCTGACCGCGTTCGCGGTGGTGCTCGGGGTCGCGCTGATCTCCGGGACCTACATCCTCACCGACACGATCTCGCGCACCTTCGACGGCGTGTTCACGCAGGTCACGAAGGGGATCGACGTGTCGATCACGCCGCGCAAGGCGTTCAACGACACGAACCAGGGCGGAAGCCCGCCGGCATTCCCGGCCTCGGTGCTGGACCGGGCGAAGGCGGTGCCGGGCGTCGAGAGGGCCGCCGGTGGCGTGTTCGACCAGGCGAGCGTCATCGGCAAGGACGGCGATCGCGTGGGCGCGCAATCGACGCCGAACTTCGTCGCGAGCGACGAGCCCGCTCCCTTCAACCCGTTCCGCTACGTGCAGGGGCGCGCGCCGTCGGCGCCGGACGAGGTGGCGATCGACCGGAAGACCGTCTCCGACGAGGGCTGGAAGCTCGGCGACAGGGTGAAGGTGCTCGGCCGCTCGGCCGCGCGCACCTACACGCTCGTCGGCGTCGCCAAGTTCGGCGACCTCAACTCGGTCGCCGGCGCGGGGATCGCCGTTCTCACGCTCCCCGAGGCGCAGCGGGTGCTCGACAAGGTCGGCCGCTTCGACTCGATCGACGTGAAGGCGGCGCCCGGCGTCGCGCCCGCGCAGCTCGCCGAGCGCCTGCGCCGGGCCCTGCCCGGGAGCGTCACCGTCCGCACGGGCACCGAGCAGGCGCGGCAGGACTCGAAGGACGTCAAGGAAGGCTTCGACTTCATCAAGGTGCTGCTGCTCGTGTTCGCGGGCGTCGCGCTGTTCGTCGGCGCCTTCATGATCTTCAACACCTTCTCGATCACGATCGCCCAGCGGACGCGCGAGCTGTCGATCCTGCGCACGCTCGGCGCCTCGCGCCGGCAGGTGCTGTGGGCGGTGGTCGGGGAGGCGCTGGTCGTGGGCTTCGCGGCCTCGGTCGTCGGCCTCTTCGCCGGCATCGGGCTCGCGCCGGCGCTCGAGGCGCTGTTCAAGGCGGTCGGCGCCGAGCTGCCGTCCGGCGGCACGGTGATCGAGGCCCGCACGGTGGTCGTGTCGCTTGTGGTCGGCACGCTCGTAACGCTCCTGGCGAGCGTCGCGCCGGCGGCCCGCGCGACCCGCGTCGCGCCGATCGAGGGCGTCCGCGAGGGCGCGACCCTCGCCCCGGGCCGGGCCGCGCGCCTCAAGACGCCGGCTGCGATCGCGCTCTCGCTGCTCGGGGTCGCGCTGCTGCTCTTCGGCGTCCTCGGCGGCCACTCGGGCGGCGCCGCTCTGGGCCCGATCGGCGGCGGCGCGGCGCTGCTGTTCCTCGGCGTCGCGCTCGTCAGCTCGAAGCTCGTGAAGCCGCTCTCCACCGGGATCGGCAACCCGCTCGAGAGCGCGTTCGGCGTCACCGGCCAGCTCGCGCGGGAGAACGCGATCCGCAACCCGGGCCGTACCGCGGGCACGTCCGCCGCGCTGATGGTCGGGCTCGCGCTCGTCATCTTCGTGACGATCTTCGCCGCGGGACTGAGGCACTCGATCGACCAGGCGATCGGGAAGAGCGTGACCGCCCCGCTCGTGGTCGAGAACAAGGACGGCTGGTCGCTCATCCCCGGCTCGACCGCCGCCGCGGTCGGGCGGGTCGAGGGCGTGAGCGGTACCTCGTCGATCCGGCTCGCGCCCGGGAAGGTGGCGGGCGCCGGCAGCACCGACGGGATCACCGGCATCGACCCCGCCACGTTCTCGCAGCTCTTCCACCTCGAGTGGAAGAAGGGCTCGGACTCGACGGCGCGCGCGCTCACCGACACCGGCGCGCTCGCCAGCGAGTCCTGGGCCTCGAGCCACGACAAGCACGTGGGCGACCGGATCGTCGTCCGCACCCAGTCCGGCCGGGAGGTGCCGCTGACGATCACGGGCACCTACAAGAACAACGCGCATTCGCTCGGCGACCTCACCGTCACCAACCCGGTGATGGAGCGCGACTTCGCCCAGCGCCAGGCGCAGTACATCCTGGTGGGCACGAAGCCGGGCGCGGACGTGGGGCAGGTGAAGGCGCAGGTCGAGCGGGTGCTCGACGCGCGCTACCCGACCGCGGAGATCGTGACCAAGGACGGCTTCAAGGACACCCAGACGAAGTGGGTGAACGGGATCCTGTCGTTCTTCTACGTCCTGCTGTCGCTCGCGGTGATCGTCTCCCTGCTCGGGATCGTGAACACGCTCGTGCTCGCGATCTACGAGCGCACGCGGGAGATCGGCATGATCCGCGCGCTCGGCGGCTCGCGCCGCCAGGTCAAGCGGATCGTCCGCTACGAGTCGGTGATCACGGCGCTGATCGGCGCGACGCTCGGCACGGTGCTCGGAATCTTCTTCGCGATCGTCGCCTCGAGGCCGCTCGCGAGCGAGGGCTTCTCCCTCTCGTTCCCGGTCGGGACGCTGCTCCTGCTGCTCGTCCTCGCGGCGGTCGCCGGGATGGTCGCGGCGATCGGGCCCGCCCGCCGTGCCGCGCGGCTCGACGTGCTGAAGGCCGTCGCGTACGAGTAGCGGGCGGGGCGGCGAGCGCTCAGGGCCGGTCGGCGGCGCGGTCCAGGCCGGCGAGCTCCCGCGCCCGCTCGAGCACGCGGTCCATCATCGCGGGCGTGAGCCTCCCCGTGAACGTGTTCTGCTGGCTGGGATGGAAGCTGCCGAGCAGCAGCGGGCGGCCGTCGCCCGGGTCGTGCTCGGCCATGTGCCCGAAGCGCGGGCGCGGCCTGAGCGCGAGGATGCGGCACGCCGCGTCCCAGGCGAACGACCCCAGGCAGACGACGACGCGCACGCCGGACAGGGTCTCGAGCTCGCGCGCGGAGTAGGGGAGGCAGTTGTCGCGCTCCGGGGGCAGCGGCCGGTTGCGCGGGGGCGGGCAGCGCACGGCGGCGGCGACCCACGCGCCCTCGAGCCTCAGCCCGTCGTCGCGCCCGACGGAGGTGGGCTGGCTCGCGAAGCCCGCGCGGTGGAGCGCCGCGAAGAGGAAGTCGCCGGAGCGGTCGCCGGTGAAGACGCGCCCCGTGCGGTTGCCGCCGTGCGCGGCCGGCGCGAGCCCGAGCAGGTAGACCGCCGCGTCCGGGTCGCCGAAGCCGGGCACCGGGCGAGCCCAGTACTCCTGGTCGGCGAACGCCCGGCGCTTCTCCCGGGCCACCCGCTCGCGCCACTCCACGAGCCGCGGGCAGCGGCGGCACTCGACGACCTCCCGCTCTATGCGCTCCAGCTCTTCCACGGGCTCAAGATAAGGGTGCGGCGAGCGATCACCTCGGACGGTGGACGCGCAGCCAAAGCTCGCAGAGGAGCCCGGCCAGGCGCCGGAGGTCTTCGTCGCCCGCCAGCCGATCTATGACCGGCACCTCGGGGTGTTCGCCTACGAGCTGCTCTTCCGCGACGGGGAGGGCAACCGGGCGCTCATCTCGCAGGGGAACGGCAGCCACGCGCTCGTCTCCGACGGAGAGGCGGCGACCATTCGCGTGCTCGGCAGCGTGCTCACCGAGATCGGCCTCGAGGAGATCGTCGGCGACAACCCGGCGTCGGTGAACGTCACCCGTCGCTTCCTGCTCGACGCCGGCATCCCGCCGCTGCCCGCCGAGCGCATGATCCTCGAGGTGCTGGAGGACGTCGAGGTCGACGACCTGCTCGTCGAGGCGGTCCGCCGCTTCAAGTCCAAGGGCTACACGCTCGCGCTCGACGACTTCACCTGGCGGGAGTCGCTGCGCCCGCTCGTGGAGCTCGCCGACATCGTGAAGATCGACGTGGCCGCCCTCGACGACGCGGGGCTCGAGGAGCAGCTGCGCTTGCTGCTGCCGTTCGGCAAGAAGCTCGTCGCCGAGAAGGTCGAGACCTACGAGCGCTTCGAGACCTGCAAGGCGCTCGGCTTCGACTACTTCCAGGGCGATTTCTTCTGCAAGCCGAAGGTCCTGCGCCAGAAGGCGATTCCCTCGAACAGGCTCGCCCAGCTCAAGCTGATCGCCGCGCTGAACTCCGAGGAGACCGAGTTCGACGAGGTCGAGCGGATCATCAGCCGCGACGTCGGTCTCAGCTTCAAGCTGCTCCGCTACATCAACTCGGCCTTCTTCTCGCTCCCGCAGAAGGTCGGCTCGATCCGCCAGGCGATGGTGCTGCTCGGACTGCACGCCATCAGGCGCTGGTCCACGCTGCTCGTGATGGCGGGCATCGACGACAAGCCGCACGAGCTGATCGTCACCGCGCTGATCCGCGCCCGCATGTGCGAGCTGCTCACGCCCGGCCATGTCCAGCGCGAGCACGAGGAGAGCTTCACCGTCGGGATGTTCTCCGTCGTCGAGGCGTTGATGGACGCGCCGATCGACCGGGTCCTCGCCTCGCTGCCGCTCGCCGAGGAGCTGAAGCTCGCGATCGCGAAGCAGGAGGGGCCGAAGGGGAACATCCTCGCCGCGGTGCTCGCGTTCGAGGCCGGCGACTTCGCGAGGCTGCTCGAGGTGGCGCCGCGCGTGGGCATCTCCGTGCAGGACGCCTACAACCAGGCGGTCGCCTGGGCGTCCGAGGCCGCCCGGGAGCTCGAGCGCTAGAGCCGGGCGCGGCGCCCGCTCAGCCGAGGCTGCGGCCGTAGTGGCGCTCGTAGTACTCCCTGTACTCCCCGCTGCGGATCGGGCCCCACCACCACTCGTTGTCGCGGTACCACTCGACGGTCCGCTCGAGCCCTTCGGCGAAGCGCACGCGCGGCTCCCAGCCGAGCGCGCGCACCTTGTCGGACGAGAGCGAGTAGCGGCGGTCGTGCCCCGGGCGGTCGGTCACGTGCTCGATCAGTGACTCGTCCCGGCCCGTGAGCTCGAGGATGCGCCGCACCACCTCGATGTTCTCCTCCTCGTCCGGGCCGCCGACGTTGTACGCCTCTCCCGGCGTCCCCTCGCGCAGCACGAGGTCGATGGCGCGGGCGAAGTCCTCGACGTACAGCCAGTTGCGCACCTGGCGCCCGTCGCCGTAGACGGGCAGGTGGTCGCCCGCCATCGCGTTGAGGATGCAGAGCGGTATCAGCTTCTCGGGGTACTGACGGGGCCCGTAGTTGTTCGACCCGCGGCAGATGACCGCCTCGAGGCCGTAGGTGTGGACGTGCGCCGAGACGAGCAGGTCGCCGGCCGCCTTGGTCGCGCTGTACGGCGATGACGGGTTGAGCGGCGAGCGCTCCGTGAACGAGCCCTCCTCGATCGACCCGTAGACCTCGTCGGTCGAGACCTGGAGGTAGCGCGCGACCCCGTGGTGCCGCGTCGCGTCGAGCAGCACGCTAGTGCCGAGCACGTGGGTGTGGACGAACGCGTACTGGTCGGAGATCGAGCGGTCGACGTGCGACTCGGCGGCGAAGTTCACGACCGCGTCGCAACCCTCCATCGCCTCGAGCACTGTCTCCCTGTCCTCGATCGCCCCCTCGACGAACTCGATCCGGTCCGCCACCTCCTCGAGGTTCTCGCGCCGCCCCGCGTAGGTGAGCTTGTCGAGCACGACGATCTCGTCGTCCGGCCGCTCCTCGAGCACCGTGCGGACGTACGTCGAGCCGATGAACCCGGCCGCGCCGGTGACCAGCAGCCTCACGCGGCCACCATGCGCCCGGAGAGGTAGCTGGAGAGCCCGTCGCGCCAGTGCGGCAGGAAGACGGTGTCCTCGCGCTCTGACCGCAGCACCGAGTACGGGGGCCGGGGGGCCGGCCGGCCGAACTCGTCGCTGGTGCAGGACATCACGCGGCAGTCCACCCCCGCCTGCTCGAAGATGCGCTGGGCGAACTCGTACCACGAGCACTCGCCGTCCGCCGCGATGTGGTGGAGGCCGTAGGCCTCGCCGTCCAGCAGCCGCACGAGCGCCTCGGCGAGGTGGCCGGTCCAGGTCGGGCAACCGACCTGGTCGCGCACGACGAGCACCTCGCGGTGGTCTGTCCCGAGCGCGAGCATCGTCTCCACGAAGTTCCTGCCGGCGGCGCCGAACAGCCACGAGCTGCGGACGACGTAGTGAGTCGGGTTCGCCGCGGCGGTCTCGCGCTCGCCCGCGAGCTTCGACTGCCCGTACACGGACAGGGGTCGCGGCGAGTCGCTCTCCACGTAGGGCTCGGACTTCGAGCCGTCGAAGACGTAGTCCGTCGAGGGGTAGACGACGCGCGCGCCGACGCTCGCCGCCGCCGCGGAGACGATCCTCGCCGCTTCGGCGTTGACCAGCATCGCGCCCTCGAGGTCGTCCTCGGCGGCGTCGACGGCGGTGTAGGCGGCGCAGTTGATCACCGCGTCCGGGCGCTCGGCCTCGAGCGCCTCGCGCACGGCCGGCTCGTCGGTGACGTCGAGGTCGGCGCGCGCGAGCGCGACCACCTCGTGGTTCACGAGCCTCGCCGCGCGGACGACATCCGTCCCGAGCATCCCGCCCGCGCCTGTGACGAGCACCTTCACGGCCCGTAGAGATAGCAGTCTTTGGGCGCGCGGCGCGCGAGCTCCTCGCGGACGAGGGGCGCGGCGCGCGCGCCGAAGAGCTCGATGGGCGATCGCGAACGCGCTCGAGGTGGCGACCGGACGGCTGCTCGGCGCCGACGACATCGAGACGGACGTCAGCGCCGCCGAGATGACGCTCGCCCGCTTCCTGCGCGAGGCGGGAATCGCGCCTCACGAGGCGATCGCGCGGCTGGCGGCGCCCGCGGCGGGGCGCGGCTAGAGGATCACGATCTCGGCGTTGTCGCCCGCCACGAAGCGGTATGCGCGCGGCAGGCCGTCGCTGCGGCGCACCGCGACGTTCCGGCCGATCAGGCTGGCCTCTATGCGTCCGTCGAGCTTCTCGATCGAGGAGCCCTCGAGCACGATCGAGTACTCGACCTCGGCGCGCTCGATGCGCACGTCGGGCCCGATCGCGGTGTACGGGCCGACGTAGGCGTCCACGAGTTGGGCGCCCGCGCCGATGATCGCCGGGCCGCGCACCGTGGCGCGCTCGAGCCGGGCGCCGCGCTCGATGACCACGCGGCCGTCCACCCGCGAGTCGACGAGCTCGCCCTCCACTCGCTCCTCGAGGTCGTCGAGGATCAGGTGGTTGGCCTCGAGCATGTCGGCGACCTGTCCCGTGTCCTTCCACCAACCGGACACGATGTGCGGGTCCACGCGCAGGCGCTTGTCCACGAGGTGCTGGATCGCGTCGGTGATCTCGAGCTCGCCGCGCCCGGACGGCTCGATCGCGCGCGCGGCCTCGAAGATCGACGGCGTGAACATGTAGACGCCGACGAGCGCGAGGTTGGTCTTCGGCTGCTTCGGCTTCTCGACCAGCCGGGCGACGCGGCCGTCGGGGTCGAGCTCGGCGACGCCGTAGTTCTCGGGGTCGCTCACGGGGGTGAGCAGGATCAGCGCATCCGGCGACTGGGTGCGGAACGTCTCGACCAGCTCGACCACGCCGTCGCGCAGGAGGTTGTCGCCGAGGTACATGACGAACGGCGAGTCGCCGAGGAAGTCCTCCGCGGTGAGCACCGCGTGCGCGAGCCCGAGCGGCGCGTGCTGCTCGATGTAGGTGATCGAGACGCCGAAGCGCGACCCGTCGCCTGCCGCGGCGCGGATCTCTGCGCCCGTCTCGGGGGCGATGATGATCCCGATCTCGTCGATGTCCGCGTCGGCGAGCGCCTCGATGCCGTAGAAGAGGACGGGCTTGTTGGCCACGGGCACGAGCTGCTTCGCGCTCGTGTAGGTGATCGGGCGCAGGCGCGTGCCCTTGCCCCCGGAGAGAATGAGGCCCTTGAGCGGCTTCACCTAGTACACGCCTCCGAGCTTGCGGTGGTCCCACGTGACGATGCGCGTGGGGCGGAACGTCAGGGCGACGCGCTTGGGCGCCTGCCGGGCGACCATCTCGCGCACCTCCGGCCCGGGCTCGCGGCCGTCGCCGTAGCGGGTGAAGAGCGCCACGCCGAAGCTCTCCACCCTGGCGGGGTCGCGCTCCATCTCGACGTCGCACTCGAGCATCGCGCCCCTGAGCTCGTGGTACTCCTCGCCGGCCTCCACCTGGAGCGTCGCGCGAGGGTCGCGCTCGAGGTTGCGCGCCTTCTGCGACTTCGCGTACGTCCAGCCGCGCAGGACCGTCCCCTCGGGGACGTACCAGAGCGGCATGAGGTGCGGCCGGCCTCCCGGGCCGATCGTGGCGACGATCACGGTGCGCTCCTGCTCGAGGAACGCCCGCAGCTCGTCGTCGCTCATCCGTATCTGCTCGCGGCGCGACGCCATTCCGCCTGCGCAGACTATGCGGGAAAGAGCTGGAGCGTCGTACTCCCGCCCGTCCGCGCGGCCTGCTCTGCGGTCATCGAGCCGGCGGTGTGCGCAGCGGGCGCCGCGCCGCCGAAAGAGGCCTACCAGTGAGAAAAGATGCTAATGCTTGCAAGGATACTTGTCGATAGACGCCCAAGCTGGAGGGTTCAGCGCCCAACAGCTCCTTTCGCGGGTGTGGATGGCACGGCGGCCCCCGAGCAGGGGATAGCGGATCGTCCCCCGGGGGCCGCCTGCCCATCCAGCGGAAGCAGAACGGGCGCCCGCCGGCCGCGGCGCGGCCTCGCTCAGCGCGTCACCGCGCCCGCCAGCGACTCGGCGGCCTGGAGTACCGCGGCGCGCGCGTCCTCGGGCTCGATCACCACGGCGTCGCCCGCGCCCTCGAGCACACGGCGGACCAGCCACTCCTCGCCCTTGTAGGGCTGCTCGACGATCACCGCGCCGTCGCTCAGCTCGGCCACCACGCGCTTGTCCTCGCGCTCCCAGCGCGCCCGCTCCGGCGCCACCCAGATGCGAGCGACGCGCGAGTCGTGCGGATGGCCAGTGGTCGGCCAGTCGGTGGGGTCGGGCTCGATCCCGGGCCGCGGCTCGAACTCCTCGTCGAGCAGGCGCGCCGCGCGGATGCGGTCGAGCTTGAACGAGCGCGGCTCCTGCCTGCTCGGGTCGAAGCAGTGCACGTACCAGCCCTCGTTCGTGTTGAAGAGCTTGTACGGCTCGACTCGCCGCTTGGAGAACTCGTCCTCGTTCGGCTTGTAGTAGTCGAGCTCGAGCAGCCGGTGGCGCACGATCGCCCGGTTCACCACCGCCGCCACCTCGGAGTCGTCGCCCCCCGGGCTCGCCATCTGCAGACCGCCCTCGGCGGGGTCGGTGCCGAGCGCGTCGACGATCTTCTGCCGCGCGCTCTCGAGCGAGCCCTCGGGCAGGTGGTCGCCCAGGTAGTCGATCGCGGCGATCAGCGCCTTCGCCTCGAGCGGCAGCAGCCGCGCGGGCTTGGCGAAGTTGTCGCCGTAGGGCTCGGGGTCGACCTCGATCCGGTCGCCCTGCACCTCGGCGTAGAGGACGTAGCTGCCGCCGCCGAAGTTGACGACGTTCAGCAGGTCGATGTCCTCGCGCAGCTCGGCCTCGCTGACCTGGAGGCTCTCGCGCACCTCGTCGGTGACGAGCCGCTCACCCGTGCGGGCCGCCTCGATGAGGATGCCCGCGAGCGTCACGAGACGGGCGAAGCGCTCCGGCCTGATGGGCGCCTCGCGTTTGCCGTTCGAGTCAGCGTCGGGGACGGGCTCGGGCTTGCGGCGGCGCGCGGGAGCGAGCTCGAGCTCGCCGCGGTGGCGCTCGACGACGAGCGACAGGCGCTCGTTCATCTCCTCCACGAGCTCGGGCGGGCCGACTATGCGCGCGCGCTCGGCGAGGTTGCCGAGCACCCAGCTCACGACCGCGCGGGCGTCGGCGTACTCGGTCTCGAACACGGCGCCGTCGTCCGGGGCGCCGCTGACCTCGGACGCGGGGAGCATCCGCCCGGCGCGGCCCCAGGTCTTCTCCACCCACCACTCGAGGTTGCGCGGGATCCAGATGCGCGCGGTGCCGACGGGCTCGCCGAGCTGCCAGAGCTCGCGCTCGCTGTAGGCGCGCGCGTCGAAGTCCTTCGGCGGGGGGAAGTCGTGCTCGGCCTTCGTGGAGTAGCCGACCTTGCCGCGGATGCGCGAGAGTCGGAACACCCGGATGTCGTCGCGCTCGTGGGAGTAGCCCACGAGGTAGAACTGCCCGCGCTTGAAGAGCAGGTGGTAGGGGTCGACCTTGCGGTGCTCCTCGGCGTCGCGCCCCATCGTGTAGTAGTCGAACACGATCGTCTTGCGCCGGAAGATCGCGGTCTCGATCTTCGAGAGCCGCTGCGAGAGCTCGCGCCCGCCGGCGCCTGCGTGGCCGAAGAGCGTGACGGCTCGCTGGCCGGGCGAGTCGAGCGGCGACGGCTTGCCCCACGAGAGCTGCTGGAGCGCCAGGCGCAGCGGCTCGGCGTAGGCGAACTGGCCGTCGAGCAGGGAGAGGGCGGTCCGCAGCGCGGCGAGCTCCGAGCCGGTGAACTCGATCGCGGGCAGGTAGAAGTTCTCCGGCGGGAGCGTGTAGTTCTCGGCCTCGTAGTAGCCCTCGGCGGGCTTCTCGACCTTCAGCTCGATCCCGAGCGACTCGAGCTCCGCGCGATCGGCGTAGAAGCGCCGCGCGAAGGCGTCGTCGTTCATCCCCGAGTAGCCCTCGACCTCCCGCTTGATCTCGAGGGCGGTGACGGGACGGCGCTCCGCCATCAGGAACGAGATCAGTGAGAGCTGCCGGATGAGCTTTTCGGTGTCCTTCGCCATGCCCGGTTCAGGATAAGCGCGCTGAAAAGGAAGTCCGCGGGGGTGCGCGCCTCGCCCCCCGGGCGATTCCCGCAAGTTGCGGCGTCCGGTGCGCGGGCGGCGCCGCGGGGCGCGGCTACGCCGCCTGGCGAGAGGCGAAGTAGGCGGAGCTCGAGAGCGCGCGGTCGAAGCCCGACCACCGCTCACCGTCGCCGAGCGTCTTCTCGATCCGGTCGAAGCTCCCGAGCTTGCCGCCCAGGTTGTCGACCATGTGCACGAGCGTCGCCTCGCGCGTGCACGGCACGACGGGGCTCCCGTGCTCGAGCTGGCCGTGGTGCGAGAGGATGATGTGGAGGAGCGCCTGCGCGATGTCCGGCGGGAATCCGGGCATGTCCTCGATCATGCGGCGCACCAAGTAGTAGCCGAGGGCTATCTCCCCCTGGAGCTTGCCCGCGTCCGAGAGCTCGATGGCGCCTCCCACCTGCTCGTACGACTCGATCTTCCCGATGTCGTGCAGCAGCGCTCCGGCGACCGCGACGGCGCGGTCGATGCCCGGGAAGGTGGCCGACAGCGCGCTGACCCCCTGCGCGACCGACAGGCAGTGCTCGAGCAGACCGTGCCTGTACGCCTGGTGGTAGCGCTTGGCCGCCGGCGCGCGGCTCCAGCGCTCCCAGATCTCGGAGCCCTCGGCGAAGCAGCGCTCGAGCAGGGCGCGGAGGTGCGGCTCCTGCATCGTCGCGATGAGGTCGCGCAGGTCGGCGGCCATCTGCTCGACCGAGCGCGGCGGCCCCTCCTCGAGGTCGGCCAGCTCGTACTCGTGGTCCTCGGCCGCGCGCAGCGAGCGCACCGTGAGACAGGAGCCGTAGCGCTGGTCGACCGAGAAGCTCCCGCTCACGCGCACTAACGCGCCCGGGGCGGCGGCCGGCTCGATCTCCTCGACCGAGTCCCACACCACCGCCTCGACCTGCCCCGTGACGTCGCCTAGCTGCAGCTTGAGGAACGGCTCGCCGTTCCTCTTCGTGCGCCGCGTGCGCTCCTTGACGACGAACACCGTGTCGACGGCCTGCCCGTCCGCGAGGTCGCGCACGAACACCTTGTCCGGGGTGAGCGTGGGCTGCTCCATGGGGAGGCCCAAGTTAGAGCGGGCCCCGGACTGAACCGGGTAGCCTCGTGCCCGTGGACGCTCGCGGAGCTCTCGTGGCGGGTGGGACAGGCGCGCTCGGCGCCGCGGTGGTGCGCGAGCTGCTCGACGCTGGCATGCGGGTGACCGCGACCTGGCTCGTCGAGGAGGAGCGCGAGCGCGTCGAGCGGGAGCTCGGCGGGCGCGAGGGGCTCACGCTGATGAGGGCGGACCTCACGGATCCGCACGCGGCGGCCGCGGCGGTGAACGCGGTCGACGGGCTGCGCGCCGTGGTCGACCTGGTCGGGGGCTACGCGGGCGGGGCGAAGGTGCACGAGCTCGACCTCGACGACCTCGAGCGCATGCTCGCGCTGAACCTGCGGCCGCTGTTCCTGCTCGCGCGCGTCGCGATGCCGCGCCTCGCCGACGCCGGCGGCGGCGCGTTCGTGGGCGTCTCCGCGCGCGCCGCCGTGCGCCCGTTCGCCGGCGCCTCCCCCTACATCGCGGCGAAGGCGGCGGTGCTCGCCTTCATCCAGGCGCTGGACGTGGAGTGGCGCGATCGCGGCGTGCGCTGCAACGCGATCCTTCCGAGCGTGATCGACACCCCTGCGAACCGACGCGCCCAGCCGGGCGCCGATTACTCGCGCTGGGTGGCGCCGGCGGAAGTCGCGCGAGTGGTCCGCTTCCTCGTCTCGGACGACTCGGCGCCCACGAGCGGCGCCGCGGTGCCCGTGTACGGGCGCGCGTAGCGGCCCCGCCGTCCGGCCGTTTCGCCCGCGCGGGCGCTGGGAACCTGACCGGCATGGGAACCACCTCAACCGCACGCGGGATCCTCGCCGACGAGCACCGAACCGAGCGCGACGAGCTGGTCGAGATGCTCGAGAAGGCCTACTGGATGGAGATCGAGACGGTGATCAGCTACATCGCGAGCTCGATCAACCCCGACGGCATCCGGGCCCAGGAGATCAAGGAGTCCCTCGAGCAGGACATCCAGGAGGAGCTCGGGCACGCGCGGCGGTTCGGCGCGCGCATCAAGGAGCTCTACGGCGTCGTGCCGGGCTCGCTCGAGTTCCGCGCCGAGCAGGCGTACCTGCAGCCGCCCGAGCGGCAGACCGACATCGTGCACATCGTCAAGGGCGTGATCGCGGCCGAGACCGGCGCCATCGAGCACTACAACCGGATCATCGAGCTCAGCGACGGGAAGGACCCGGTCACCCAGGACATGGTCACCGACATCCTGCGCGACGAGGAGGGACACCGGCGCCTGTTCGAGGGCTTCCTGCGCGAGCTCGAGGCGGACGGCCTGGCGTAGCGCCCGCCGCCTCGCGGACTACGACCTCCTCGGCCGCGATGCCGCCCGGGGAGGGGAGCGCCACACGCTCCGCGCGGCCACCCGCCGTCCCGACGCGCCTGTAGGCGACCCGCGCCGTGAGGCCGGAGGAGAGCGCCGCGACGGCGCCCACGAGCAGCGCCGCGCGGGGGCCGGCGCTGCCCGCGATCCAGCTCATCAGGGGACCGCCGATCGGCGTCGAGCCGAGGAAGACGACGGAGTAGAGCGCGAGCACCCGTCCGCGCATGGACGGCTTGGCGCCGATCTGGAGCGCCGAGTTGACGCTCGCGGCGAAGCTCACGCTCGCCATCCCGGCGAGCGCCAGGGCCACGAGCTCGAGGTCGAGCGTGGGCGCCGCGGCGGCCACCGCCAGGGTTAGCCCGAAGAGCGTCGCCGCGCCGCTCAGGAGCCCGGGCGTCACCTTCCTGCGCGCGCCGCTCGTGAGCGCGCCGACCACCGCCCCAGCGCCCATCGAGGAGGTGAGCGTGGCGTACGTGCCCGCGTCGCCGTGGAAGGAGAAGCGCGCGAGCAGCGGCATCAGGACCTGGAAGTTGTAGGCGAGCGTCCCGGCGACCGCCATCATGCCGAGCGGGATCAGCAGGGTGGGGGTGGACCGCACGTAGCGCAGCGCGGACCTGAGCTGGCCGGGCCTGCGGGGCACCGGCTCGGGACGGCGCAGCTCGGCCGGGTTCATTCCCCGCAGCGCGAGCAGCATCGCCCCGAACGAGGCGGCGTTGAGCAGGAAGCAGGTCTGGACGCCGAGCGTCGCGATCACCGCGCCCGCCGCCGCGGGGCCGACGACGCGGGCGGTCTGCACGAGCGCGCTGTTGAGGCCGACCGCGTTGATCAGCCGCTCGCGCCCGACGAGTTCGATCAGGAAGCTCTGGCGCGTGGGGTTGTCGACCGCGTTGATCGCGCCGCGAGCGAAGACGAAAGCGAAGATCATCCAGGGCGCGAGCAGCCCGGCCACCGCCAGGGCCCAGAGCGCCAGGGACGGTACCGCCATCAGCGCCTGCGTCACGATCAGCAGGCGGCGCTTGTCGTAGCGGTCCGCGATCACCCCGCCGAAGGCGCCGACGAGCAGCATCGGCAGGAACTGGAGCGCCGTCGTCGCTCCCACCGCCACCGCGCTGCCGGTGAGCGCGAGCATGAGCCAGAGCTCCGCGACCGTCTGCATCCAGTTGCCGCTGAGCGAGACGACCTGCCCCGCGACGTAGCGGCGGTAGTTGGGGATCGAGAGGGCGGCGAAGGGGCGCGCGAGGCGGGGCGCGAGCGCTGCCGCGCTCAAGCGCGCTCCTCCAGTAGGCGCTCGAGGATGGCGGCCGCGCGGTCGAGCGTCCGCAGCTCGTCGGCGTCGAGGCGCGCGAGGCGCCTGGCGAGGTAGGCGGTCTTGCGCGAGCGCAGCCGCTTGACGAGCGCGCGCCCCTCCGCGCTCAGGCTGACGACGCAGGAGCGCCCGTCGGCGGGGTCGGCCGCGCGCGTGACGAGACCCTTCTCCTCGAGCTTGCCGATCAGCCTGGTCGCGGTCGGCCGCTGGACGCGCTCGATCTCGGCGAGCCGGCTCGGAGTGAGCGGGCCGACCCGCTCGAGCGTGGCCAGGGCGGCGCCTTGCGACGGCGTCAGGCCGCCGTCCGCCTCCTGGCGCAGGCGCCGGGCGGTGCGCGCGATCACGAGCCGGAGCCGGGCGGACAGCTCCTCCCGGTAGCGGCGGTCGATCTCGATCCCCGGCCTCGTCAAAGTGCTTGGCATCGCTAATTACCTTAGCAAATCACGTAATTAGCTCAGCAAATCGGCTCGCCGGCGACGCCCGAGTGGCGGACTCGGAGCTGGACCGAGCGGCGGACTCCGAGCCCGAGCTACTCCTCGATCCGCAGCCCGAGCTCGTCGCAGACCGCGCGCAGCAGCGGCTGATCCGCCGTGAGCTCCACGAGCGTGGCGCGGCCGGCGCGCTCGGCCGCGATGCGCGCGCGCCCCTCGAATAGCGCGAAGCAGGGCTCGTTGTCGAGGTTGGAGCGAAAGCGAACGCCCGCCGCGCCGTCCTCGTAGAGCGAGCGCGACACCGCCTGGGTCACCGGCCGCGCGCGGCTGCGCACCTCGCTGATGTCGAGGTGGTCCATGCCGTGGCGCGCGAGCAGGCGCGCGTGCCGGCGCTCGAGGCGGCGGCGCAGGCGGAGGTCGTCCACGTCGGCGAGCTCGCCGTTCGCCACGATCCGGCCGCGCCGCAGCACCTGGTGCTCGCGCCAGGCCCGGGTCACGAGGCCGGCGGAGCGCTCGATCGCGGGCGCGCGGCCGAACACCGACTCGAGCTCGGCGAGCATCTTGGCGTTGGGACGCAGGTCCGCGAGCACCTCGCGCAGGCAGGTGTCGGGGCGCTCGGCGCAGTAGAGCGTGCGGTACTCCCGCCGCGGATCGTCGAAGCGGTGCTGCCAGCTCGTGTACAGGCGCGGGACGAACTCGAGCGGCGCCTCCCGCCGGCCGAGGCGCCAGGCGCGCCTGGGCTCGCTCAGCCCGTCGCCCCCGCGAAGGCGCGCGCGGTGGGCACCACGAAGCGCAGGTCGCCGGGGTCGTCGGCATGGCGGAGCACCCAGGCGGGTGCCTCGTCGTCGAGGCGCGTGTTCGAGCCGACGAACCAGGCGCGCGCCGTCTCCTCGCCGTAGGCCTCGACGATCATGCGCGCCGCCTGGAAGGCCGTGCGCAGTCGCATCTTCGCGAGCTCGCGCGGCTCCACCCTTCCGGCGGCCCAGCGGCCGACCATCTTCGGGTCGCGCAGGCCGCTGAGGTAGGCGGTGAGCTGCTGGCCCAGCGTCTCCTGGAGAAAGCGCGCGATCACGCGGATCTCGAGGCGCGCCGCCTCCTCCTCGACGGCGACCGGGTCGATGACAACTGCCATGGTCTACCGGCAATCCTACCCGAAAACCTACGTCCGGGCTGCCGCGTGGGGGCTTGGACGCGGGCGGCTCAGCGCGGGGGCCGCCGCAGGTTGCCTATGAGCAGGGCGATCACCGTGACGAGGTAGAGCTGGCCGGTGAGGCTCTCGAGCACCGCCAGCGCGCGTCCACCGCGCAGCCCGGCCGTGAGGTCGCCGAATCCCGTGGTGGTGAGCGTGCTGAGGCTGTAGTAGACCCGCTCGCTCTGTGTCGCGTCGGTGCCTTGCGCGAAGTACGGGCCGTGGACTGCGGCGGCGACCGTGCCCACGAGGAAGGCGAACGCGAGGCCGACGAGCAGGTAGACGGCGAGCGCGCCGAGCACGGCCTGCACGGTGACCCCGCGCTCGAGCACGAGCCTCAGCAGGCCGCCCACGATCGTCGCCACCGTGGCGGCCGCGAGCAGCGCGACGCACGCGAACGCGACTGCGCTCGGGATGCGCGCGGCGACGATCGCGGCGCAGCCCGCAGCGAGCGCGAGCGCCAGCAGCGCCGCGCCGGCACTGCGCCGACCGGCAGGGCCGCGCGAGGTGGCAAGCGAGACGAGCAGCGTCAGCCCGGCCAGCACGACCTCCGCCGCGCGCGCGGCGCGTCCCTCCCCCACGAGCAGCGCGAACACGGTGAGCCCGAGCGTGACCGCGCACACGAGCCCGTAGCGGAACCGGCCCAACCTTTCGGCGGCTGACGGCTCGCGGGAATCGGCCTGCTCCACTCAGCCTGACGATCCCCGGGGCGGCGGCCGGCGAATCGCCTCGAGCGGCGATCCGCGACCCGCGGGGGAATCACCCGCCGGGGGTGATCCCGCGTCACCCGTCCGCGCGGGACGCTCCATCTGACCGACACCGGAGGACCTATGAGCCAACTCGTGGCGATCGCATACGACGACGAGGCGAATGCCCGGGCGGCCGCGGAGGATTTGCGGACGCTTGCCGTCGAGCACCAGATCAAGCTGGACGACATCGCGGTCGTGACCCGCGACGAGGAGGGCAAGGTCAAGCTGGACCAGGCCCTCAGTCCCGCCCGCGCCGGCGCGGCGGGGGGAGCGCTGTGGGGCGGGCTCATCGGGCTGATCTTCCTGATGCCGCTGCTGGGCATGGCGATAGGCGCAGGCACGGGCGCCCTCGCCGGGTCGCTCGCCGACTACGGCATCGACGACCGCTTCATGAAGGAGCTCGGCGACAAGCTCAAGCCGGGCAACGCGGCCCTCTTCGTGCTCTTCCAGCACGCCAACCCGGACAAGGTCCTGCCCGAGGTCTCGAGGCACGGCGGCGAGGTGCTGCGCACATCACTCAGCGACGAGGCCGAGGAGACGCTGCGCGCGGCGCTGGCGGCGCACCCCGCCTGAGCGTGCGCGGCGGCGGGTTCCGCTGGGCGCACGGAGCTCGCAGCCCGAGTGAGCGTCGGGTGTGATGCAAGCGCCGCGTCGAGAGGGCTAGTGCCCTCATCGTCCTCTCATCGCCACTCGGTAGAACGGGCGCAAGCCCACGACCGAGGGGAGGCAGCAGATGACCGGAAGACTCGTACGACTTGCGTCCGGCGCGGCGGTGGCGGCGGGGCTGGGGCTCGTCGTGGCCGGGGGCCCGGCGGGCGGATCGACATCGCCGCGGCCGGGCGAGCTCGCCCCGATCCACGGACGGTACGCGCCCAAGATCGACCCGGCGAACTTCGTCGCGAGGATCGACAACCGGTACCAGCCGTTCAAGCCGGGCACCAGGTTCCACTTCGAGGGCGTCCGGGGGACGACACCTCAGACCGACGAGGAGGTCGTCCTGCGTCGCACCAAGCGGATCCTCGGCGTCCGGTGCACGGTCGTGCGCGACACCGTCTCCGAGCACGGACGGCCGGTCGAGCGGACCGACGACTGGTATGCGCAGGACAGGCAGGGCAACGTCTGGTACATGGGCGAGGACTCCTTCGAGCTCAAGCACGGCCGCTTCGTCAAGGCCAGCGACTCGTGGAAGTCGGGCGTCAACGGCGCCAAGCCCGGGATCATCATGCCGGCGCACCCGCGCCCAGGTGACGCCTACAGGCAGGAGTACTACCCGCCCGGCAAGGCCCTCGACCAGGCGCGCGTGCTCCAGCTGCGCGGCAGGCTGACCGTGCCGTACGGCACCTTCAAGCACCTGCTGGTCACGAGCGAGCGCAGCCCGCTCGAACCGCAGACCGAGCGGAAGTACTACGCGCCTGGCGTAGGCGAGATCGCGGAGCGAGTGGTCAAGGGACACCACGAGGAGTTCAAGCTGGTCGGCGTCACGCACTGACGGACGCACGGGTGGGGCGCGGACCGGCCGGCAGCTCGAGCCAGACGTCCGCGCCACCCGCTGAGCCGTTCACCGCGGCCGCGCGTCCGCCCTGTGACTCGGCGATCCCTGCGACGATCGCGAGCCCGAGTCCGGCGCCGCCGCGGGAGCGGGCCCCGTCCGCCCGGGCAAAGCGCTCGAAGGCGCGGTCGATGAAGCCCGCAGGGAAGCCGGGGCCCTCGTCGCTGACGTGCAGCTCGACGGTGGCGCCGTGGTCGACGGCGGCCAGCCGGATCTCGCCCCCGCCGTGGCGAAGCGCGTTGTCGAGCATGTTCCCGAGCGCCTGCTCGAGGCGTGTCTCGTCGCCCCTGACGCGGATGCCCTCCGCAGCCTCCACGCGGAGCGTGGATCCGCCGCGGCTCGCGCGCGCGCAGAAGCGGTCGGCCACCGTGCCGAGCAACCGCGCGGCGTCGATCTCCACGTGGCGGATCGGGAGCTCGCGCCCGTCGAGACGCGCGATCACGAGCAGGTCCTCGGCGAGCCGCACCAGCCGATCGGTCTCCTCGGCCGCGGACGCGAGGGCTGCGTGCAGCTCCTCGGCGGAGCGGCCGCGCCGCAGCGCCAGCTCGAGCTCGGCCTTGAGGATGCTGAGGGGCGTGCGCAGCTCGTGGCTCGCGTCGGCGGTGAACCGGCGCTCACGCGCGAACCCCGCCTCGAGCCGGTCCAGCATCTCGTTGAGCGTGAGGCCTAGACGAGCGACCTCGTCGCTCGAGTGCGGCACCGGCAGGCGCTGTCCCGCCTCGGCCCGCGAGATCGACGCGGCCCGGCGGCGCATCGCCTCAACCGGCCCGAGCGCTCCGGCGGCGACGCCGTAACCCGCAATCGATGAGAGGACCAGGGCGACCAGGCCGCCGCCGGCGAGGAGCGCCGCAAGCGTTCGCAACGAGTCGTCGCGCTCCCCCAGCGAGGTGCCCACCAGGACGATCCGGCGGCCCGCCGGGGTGGCCACGGGAACCGCGCGCATTCGCAGCGAGCCGTCCAGCTTGCCGATCGGTGGGTGCTCCCGGACGACGGTCGAGTGAGCCGCCCGGCGCAGCGCAGGTCCCGAGAGCAGCTCCAGGCCCCGCACCTGCGGCGTGGCTGCGAGCACGTCTCCGTCCGTCCCGAGCACCTGGGCGAAGTCGTCCCCCTCCCCGCCCACCTGCCGCAGCGACGCGTCGAGTCCCGGGCCGGCGTGGCGCACGAGCGCGGCCACCTCATCGGACCGCGTCCTCAACGAGCCGTCGATCGCCGAGTTCAGGTCGCCGCGGAAGATCCGGTACACCGCCACGCCGGTCAACGCGAGCACAACGGCCATCACGAGCGCAAAAGCGAGCGTCAGCCGAAGGCGCAGCGGGAGCGGCGTAACGAACCGCGTCACTAAGCGTCCTCCGCGCGCAGCCGGTAGCCGTACCCGCGCACCGTTTCGATGCTCGCCGCGCCGAATGGGCGGTCCACCTTCTCGCGCAGGTAGCGCACGTAGACGTCGATCACGTTCGAGCGATTCTCGTAACCGTAGTCCCATACCCGCTCGAGCAGGTGCAGGCGCGACAGCGCCTCGCCCGGACGCCGCATGAACGCCTCGAGCAGCGCGAACTCGCGTGGCGAGAGCTCGATCTCCGTCTCTCCGCGCCAGACCCGTCGCGTGGCCGGATCCAACCGCAGGCCCGCCGCCTCCAGCACCGCGGGGCGGGGAGCTCCTCCCCGGCGCGTGAGCGCGCGCAGGCGGGCCACCAGCTCGCCGAACGAGAAGGGCTTCGTCAGATAGTCGTCCGCGCCGCGGTCGAGCCCGCTGATCCGATCCTCGACGGCGTCGCGCGCGGTGAGCAGGAGCACGGGCGTCCAGATGCCGCTCGCCCGAAGCCGCTCGCACGTCTCCAGGCCGTCGATGCCGGGAAGCATCACGTCGAGGACCACGGCGTCGTACTCCGTCGCCGCCGCCATCCACAACGCGTCCTCCCCGCGGCCGACGAGGTCCGCCGCGGCGCCCTCCTCGCGCAGGCCGCGCCGGATCAGGGCGCCCATCTTCGGATCGTCCTCGACGACGAGGATCCGCACCAGCCAATCTTCACACCCGCTAATGAGAGCGGGGTGAAAGGCCTCGCGCGTCAGGCGCGCCAGGCGCCTCAGGGCACAGCGGGTGCGGACGGCGCGGCTCCCGAGATGGCGAGGGCCGGAATCGAACCGGCGACACCACGATTTTCAGTCGTGTGCTCTACCAACTGAGCTACCTCGCCAGGCAGCCTGCGTAGGGTAGCGACAGCGGCGCGTTAGGCTCAATCACGATGAGCAAGCTGATCCACACCTGCTACCGCATCGGCGACATCGACCGCTCGGTCGCCTTCTACGAGGCGCTCGGCTTCAAGGAGTTCGGCCGGCTGCCGATCCGGGACGAGGCGATCAACGTCTTCATGGGGTTCCCGGACGACGGCCCCCGGCTCGAGCTGACCTACAACTTCGGCGTCGACTCCTACGACCTCGGCACGGGGTACAACCACATCGCGGTGACGGTCGACGACCTGGACGGCACGCTCGCGCGGCTTCGCGAGAAGGGCATCGAGCCGGAGAAGCCGCCCTACACCGTCAGGGAGGGAGGGCCGCGCCTGTGCTTCGTGCGCGACCCCGACGGCTACCGGATCGAGCTCATCGAGAGCGAGCCCGCTCCGTCGTAGCCCGCGCGCGGCGGGCGCCCGGTCCGCCCCGGGCGGACGCTGCGCCCGCGGGGCGGCGGCGCCCGCGGGCTGCCGCGATATCTTGCGCGCCGATGCGCAGGCTCCTCGCACCGGTGCTCGCCGCCGCCGCGCTCGCGGTCGCGGGCTGTGGGGGCGGCGGCAGCGGGAGCGCACTCGACGAGAGCCTCTCGTACCTGCCCGCGGACACGCCGCTCGCGCTCGCCGTCTCGACCGACGTCAACGGCGAGCAGTACGACAACCTCCGTTCGATCGTCCGCCGCTTCCCGTTCGGCCGCCAGGTCGAGCAGCAGCTCGGGCGGCAGCTCCGGGCGCGGGGCGACGTCGAGCCGCTGCTCGGCAACGACTTCGTCGCCGGCGCGGTGGACGCGCGGAGCTTCGCCGACGGCTCCGGGCGCTTCATCGGCGTGATCGAGACGAAGGACCCCGAGAAGCTGAGGAAGCTGGTCGAGCGGGTCTCGCGCAAGGTGGGCGAGTCGCACGGCGCCGCGATCTACGAGACGGACGGCGCCGAGCTCGCGCTCGCGGGCTCGGCGCTCGTCGTCGCCGACAGCCGCCGGGACCTCGAGACGGCGCTCGCGGCGCACGACGGCGGCCGCCACTACTCGCAGGACGACTTCGACTCAGACGTCGGCGAGGTGCCGGGCGGGGCGCTCGTCCGGGGCTTCGTCGACGTCGGGCAGCTTCTGCGGTCCGACCCCTCCGGCGCGGCGGCCCGCAGGGTGGCGTGGGTGAGCGCGCTCCGCACGATCGGGTTCGCCGCCACGGCGGAGAAGGACGCGCTCGAGATCGCCTTCGACGTGCGGACCGACCCCTCGGGCCTGACGGGCGCGGACCTGCCGTTCGCCACGGGCGCCGCCGCGCCCCTCGTCGTCGAGGGGGCGGGCGACGTCGCGATCGGGACTCGCGACCCGAGCCGGATCGTTCGCTTCGCGGAGCAGGCCGCCCAGGCGTCCGACCCGCAGCGGTTCGGCGGCTACGCCGCCGCCGAGGCCCAGATCGGCAGGCAGCTCGGCGTGGGCATCGACCGGGACGTGCTCGGCCAGCTCACGGGCGACGCGTCGCTCGTCCTCGACACCGCCGGTCACTTCGGCCTGCGCTCGACGCTGAAGGACCCCGAGCGGTTCGGGACCACGCTGCGCAAGCTCGCGCGCGGGCTGCCGCGCCTGGCGCGACGGCTCGGCGTCCGGGGCGTCCGCGTCGAGCGCCCACGCGCCGGGCTCTACGCGCTGACAGGGCCCGACGGCAGGCGCCTCGTCTTCGGGGTCGTCGACGGGGCGCTGGTGGCGTCGGACGAGCCGCGGCTCGCGGCGCAGGTCGCGGCGGGCAGGCCCCGGCCCGTGCCGGGCGCGCAGGGCTCGCTCGCCATCCGCGCGAACGCCGAGGCGATCGCGAGCGCGCTCGTGCGGGGCGCGGCGAAGGACGGGCTGGGCGCGCTCGGCGCCGGCCTCCTCACCGCTCCGCTCGGACAGCTCACGGGCTGGGCCGAGACGAGCACGAGCGGCATCCGCGGCACGCTGAGGCTCGGCTTCGACTAGGGCGGCCCGGGCGGGAGCTCCGGCTCAGGACCAGCTGTCCCAGCGCCGCAGGTAGGGCAGCGGGTCGACCGGCTTGCCGCCGGCCCACCAGTGGCCGCCCTCCCACACCTCGAAGTGGAGGTGCGGGCCGGTCGACTCGCCCGTCGACCCCACCTCGGCGAGCTTCTGCCCGGTGCGGACCTGCTGGCCCGGCTTCACGACGACGGAGCCGCGCCTCAGGTGCATGAAGGCGTAGTCGCGGTCCTCGCCCGCGCCGTCGAGCACGACGTAGCAGCCCGCCCCGCCGGCCTGGTAGTCGACGTACTCGATGCGCCCGCCGCGCGGCGCGACCACCGGGGTGCCCTCGGGGGCGGGGATGTCCTGGCCCTGATGGAAGTGGCCAGGACGCGGCGCGCCGAAGCGGCCGTCCGCGCTGCGGCCGTAGTCGAAGTCGCCGATCAGCGGGAAGCGGTGCCAGTGGAAGGAGAGGTCGTGGACGTTGCTCGCCCTCGCCGTCGTGCGCAGCCGGTGGCCGCGCGCATCCCGCGCGCTCAGCTCGAGCTGGAATGCGCCCTGCGGCAGCACGCCGCCCGCTCGTCCGTCGAACGAATAGGTCTGCGTCGCGCCGGTGGGACGGTCGCCGAGGTCGATCGTGCGCAGCGGCGAGCGCTGCCCGGGCGCGAGCACGAGCAGCCTCACGCGCACGGTGGGCGAGTCGTCCCCGATCTGGAAGCGCACGGTCGCCGGGGCGCCGTATGCGAACAGGCTCGACCGCGACACCTGGAAGAGCTCGAGGAGCGGCCGCCCGTCGGAGCGCCTCTTACGCCGGTGCGGCTTCGGCCTGCGCGCGCCGCGCCGCTTCGTGGTCGGCGTGCCCGCCGGCGGCTCGCCGCCGTACGCCGCCCCGCCGTTCGACCCCTGGCCGCCGTCCTGCCGGGGTGCGGTCGGGGTCTGCTTCGGCGGCGTCTCCCCAGGCGCGACCCCGCCCGTGCCGGCGGCGGCGAGCGCCGTGGCGGGCAGGAGGAGGGAGGCGGCGAGCGCAGTGGGGAGGAGGGTCCGCATGGGGTCGGCGTCGGCGTCCCCTGCGGGTGGCTGGCGCTCTGCAACGAGCCTTGCAGCCCGGTCAGGCCGCGTGCATGCGCGTGAGCAGCTCGAGCGCCCCGCGCTTGTTGAGCGGCTCGTTGAGGTTGCCGCACTTCGGCGACTGCACGCACGAGGGGCAGCCCGACCTGCAGCGGCACTCCCCGATCAGGCGGCGCGCGTCGTCGACGAGCGACTCGAACGCCTCGTAGCCCGCGCGGGTGATGCCGACGCCGCCCGGGTGGCCGTCGTAGATGAAGATCGTGGGCCGCCCGGTCTGCGGGTGCAGGGCCGTGGAGAGCCCGCCGATGTCCCAGCGGTCGCACATCGCGATCAGCGGCAGCACCGCGATCTGCGCGTGCTCCGCCGCGTGCAGCGACCCCTGCAGCGCCTCGAGCGGGAACTCCTCGCGCAGCAGCGGCTCGGGCAGCTCGAACCAGAGCGCCTGCGTCACGAAGCGCTGCTCGGGCAGCTCCACCGGCAGGAGGTCGAGGACCTCGTGGTCGGAGACGCGCTTGCGCTGGTAGGCGATCACCTCCTCGGTGACCGAGACGTAGCCGAACGACAGCTCGACCCCGGCTGCGGAGCGGTGGGCCACCACCTGCTCGATGAAGGTGTCGGTCTCCTTCTTCGGCTGCGTGTACCAGTCGCCCGCGAACGGGCGCACGAGCGCCCGGCGGTTGTGCAGGTCGAGCACCTCCACCTCGTAGCTCTGTCCCATGTGCAGGTAGACGGCGCCCTCGTGCAGCGTGGAGTGGGCGCGGGCCGCCTCGACCGTGCCGATCATCTCGCCGCCCTCGGCCTCGATCACCGCGAAGCTGTCGAGCGACGATGAGCGCAGCGACAGGCGGGCTGCCGGGAACCCCTCGCCGCGCGGCAGGTAGCGGCCGCCCCGCTCGCGCAGCTCGCCCAGCTTCACGAGTCGCTCCGCGTACGCCTGCCAGCGCGGTCCCAGCGTGTCCGCGTCCGCCGCCGAGAGAGGCAGCTCGTAGGCGGCCGCCACGAGGTGCGGCAGGTGGATCTCCTCGGACTCGTAGTCGAGGATCGCGGACTCGACCGCGCGCTCGAGGAACTCGCTGGGGTGCCGGCAGAAGAACTGGTCGAGCGCGTCCTCGCCCGCGACGTAGAGCGCGAGCCCGGTGCCGCGCCGCCCCGCGCGCCCCCACATCTGCCGCAGGCTCGCCACGGTGCCGGGGAAGGTGACGCAGATCGCGGCGTCGAGGTCGCCCACGTCGATCCCGAGCTCAAGCGCGTCCGTGGCCACCACCGCGAGCAGCTCGCCCTCCGCCAGGCGCCGCTCGATCTCGCGCCGCTGGGCGGGCGTGTAGCCGGCGCGGTAGGGCGCGATCCGCTCCGCGAGGTCCGGCCGCCCCGCGTCCTCGAGCCGCAGGCGCGCGAACTTCTGGATCAGCTCCACCCCGCGGCGGGACTTGAGGAAGCAGATCGTGCGCACGCCCTCCTGCACGAGCTCGCAGAGGAGCCCGGCGGCCTCCGAGAGCGCCGACGCGCGCGCGCCCGTGTCCTCGTCGAGCAGCGGCGGGTTCCACATCGCGATCTGCCGCTCGGCCGCGGGCGCCCCGTCGCGGTCCACGAGCCGCATCTCCACGCCGGTCAGCCGCTCCGCCAGCTCGAGCGGGTTCGCGATCGTGGCGCTCGTGAGGATGAAGCGCGGCTCGGTCCCGTAGGCGTTCGCGAGCCGCCTCAGCCGGCGCAGCACGTTCGCCACGTGCGAGCCGAAGACGCCGCGGTAGACGTGCGCCTCGTCGATGACGACCCAGGCGAGGTTCTTCAGCACGTCGCCCCACTGGCGGTGGTGGGGCAGGATGGCGACGTTGAGCATGTCGGGGTTCGTGAGGATCAGGTTGGAGCGCCGCCTGATCGCCCGCCGCTCCTCGCGCGGCGTGTCGCCGTCGTAGATCGCGTGGCGCAGGAAGCGCGCGCGCAGCTCGGAGAGCTTGCGCGCCTGGTCCTGGGCGAGCGCCTTCATCGGGTACAGGTAGAGCGCCCGGGCGGAGGGGTCGCTCGCGAGCGTGTGCAGGACCGGCAGGTTGAACGCGAGCGACTTGCCGCTCGCCGTCCCGGTGGTGACGATCGTGTGGCCGGCGAACGCCGACTCGAGCGTCTCGGCCTGGTGCGAGTAGAGCCGGTCGATCCCGACCCGCGCGAGCGCCTCGCGCACGGCGGGGTGGAGCTCGCGCGGCACGGGCCGCGGCTCCCCCTTGCGCGCGCCGAGCCGGCTCTGGGCCACGAGCTGCTCGCCGCGCGCCGCCTCGAGCAGGTCGGTCCAGGGCATCTTCGCGCGCGCGACGGCCACGGCTTGCCATAGTAGGCGCCGTCTCGATGCCGCTGCGCTGCGTGTACACGGACCTCGACGGAACGCTGCTCGGGCGCGGGGCATCGCTCTTCCGCGACGCCGACGGCGGCTTCACGCTGCTCCCGGCCCGCGCACTCGAGGCCTGCTTCCGGGCCGGGGTCGAGGTGGTGATCAAGTCCGGCCGCCGCAAGGCCCAGGTGATGGAGGACGCGCGCCTCATCGGCCAGACCGCGTACATCTACGAGGTCGGCGCCGGCCTGGTGATCGACGGGGAGGAGATCCTCCTGACCGGCGGCCTGCGCCCCCGCGACGGCAAGACCGTGCACGAGCTGATCGAGGAGTCCGGCGCCCCGCGGCTGCTGCTCGAGACCTACGCCGGCAGGCTCGAGTACCACGCGCCCTGGCACCGCGACCGCGAGGTGTCGCACCTGCTGCGCGGCCTGGTCGACCCGGGCGAGGCGAACGACCTCCTCGCGCGCGAGGGCCACGGCGACCTGCGGCTCGTCGACAACGGGACGATCGCACCGAAGGAGACGCTGCTCGGGCTCCCCGGCCCGCCGCACGCGTATCACCTGCTGCCGAGAGCGGCGTCGAAGGCGGGCGCCGTCGCGGCGCACATGCGCGCCCGCGGCTACGCGCCCGAGGAGTGCATCGGTGTCGGCGACTCGCGCGAGGACCTCGAGGTGGCGGACGCGGTCGGCCGCTTCTTCCTCGTCGCGAACGCGGTCGAGAAGGACCCCGAGCTCGCGCGCGCGATCACCGGCCGCCCGAACGTCGAGGTCACCGAGGCGCGCAACGGCGAGGGCTTCTACGAGGCCGTCGTGCGCAGCCTGGCCGAGGGCCGCTGAGATCTCGACACGCACGGCGGGAATCTGTTAGGGTTCCCTAACAATGTCCTACCTAGCAAGTCGGCTTTCAGGCGCAAGGCGCCTTCTCCCGTGGGCGGTTGGCGCCGCGATCCTCGGCGTCCTGGTGTGGCTCGCGGCGACCTCCCAGGGCGGCGTGCCCGACCCGACCGATCCGGCCACGCACGCCTCGCGCGGCCAGATCGTCGTCGACGCCTCGCTGATCGTCTTCCGCGAGGGCCTCGAGGCCGTGCTCATCTTCGCCGCGGTCACCGCGAGCATGCTCGGCGCGAACAGCGCCTACAAGCGCCCCGTTGCCGCGGGCGCCGGCGCCGCGTTCGCCGCCTGCGTCGCCACCTGGTTCGCGTTCCAGGCGATCCTCGGCGCGTTCTCCGAGAACTACGGGGACCAGCTGCAGGCGATCACCGGGCTGATCGCGGTGGTCGTCCTGCTCGTGATCCTCAATTGGTTCCTGCACCGCGTGTACTGGACCGGCTGGATCGCGCACCATCACAGGCGCCGCAAGCAGCTCCTCTCGATGGAGCGCGGCGGGATGCTCTCCGCGCAGATGCTCGGCCTGGTCGCGCTCGGCTTCACCTCCGTGTACCGCGAGGGCTTCGAGGTGGTGCTCTTCCTCCAGAACCTCCAGCTCAAGGCCGGCACGTCCGCCGTGCTCGAGGGGACCGGCATCGGCCTCGCGCTCACGGCGCTCGTCGGACTGCTCACCTTCAAGCTCCAGCGGCGGCTGCCCTACCGGCGCATGCTCGTCGTGACCGGCGCGCTGATCGCCCTCGTGCTCGTCGTGATGATCGGCGGCACCGCCCGCTCGTTCCAGGACCTCGGCTGGCTGCCGGGCACCGAGAACGACCTGGGCGTCGCGTTCCCGGGCTGGCTCGCCCGCTGGCTCGAGATCGTGCCGTCGGTGGAGACGCTGGCGGTGCAGGCGGTCGCCGCCCTGCTCGTGGTCGGGTCCTACCTCGTCGCCGAGCACCTGAAGGTGCGCCGGCCGCGCAAGCGCGGCGAGCAGCCGGCCATGCGCCCGGAGCGCCCGCCGGCGCTGCTCGACCAGATCGCCTAGACGGAGCCTCAGGGGGCCGAGGCGGCGGCGCGGAAGGCCGCCTCGGCCTCGGCGCCGCGAACGGCGAAGATCACGCGCTCGAGCGAGCGCGGCTCGTGCTCGCGCACCGCGCTCACCATGATCCGCGCCGCCTCGTCGAGGGGGAACCCTCCGACGCCCGTCCCGAAGGCCACGAGCGCGAGGGAGCGGGCGCCCAGCTCCTCCGCCTTCGCGAGGGTCGAGCGGGCCGCGCGCTCGATGATCTCCCCGGAAGTCGGTCCGCCCGGCTCCATCGTCGCGGCGTGGATCACCCAGCGCGCGGGCATGTCGCCTGCCGTGGTCTCGACCGCTTCCCCGAGGCTGATCGGGGCGCGCTCGCGCGACTCGCGCTCGAGCTCCGGCCCGCCGGCCCGCGCGATCGCGCCCGCGACCCCGCCGCCGTGCGCGAGGCGCGTGTTCGCGGCGTTCGCGATCGCGTCCACCTCGAGCGTCGTCACATCCGCTTGCAGGATCTCGAGCTTCACGCCCATATCCTCTCGCAATGGCCCCGCGCGGCGACTACCTGACGCTCGAGCTCGACGGTCGAGAGGTGCGCTTCTCGAATCCCGGGAAGGTCTACTTCCCCCAGCGCGGCTACACGAAGGGGGACCTGCTCGACTACTACCTCTCCGTGGCCGACGCCTGCATCGCGCACCTGCGCGACCGCCCGACCACGATGAAGCGCTTCCCGGGCGGCATCGAGCAGGAGTTCTTCTTCCAGAAGCGCGTGCCGCGGTCCGCGCCGCCGTGGCTCGAGCAGATGACGCTGCGCTTCCCGAGCGGCCGCAGCGCGAACTTCCTCGTGGTGCAGGACCGCGCGCACCTGGCCTGGGGGCTGAACCTCGGCGTGATCGACTGGAACCCGTGGCCGGTCCGCCGGCCGGACGGCGACCACCCCGACGAGATGCGCGTCGACCTCGACCCCACCCCGGGCGTCGGCTTCGACGAGGTCCGGCGCGTGGCGCTCTGCGCGCGCGAGGTGCTCGAGGAGCACGGGCTGACCGGCTTCCCGAAGACGTCGGGGTCGCGCGGCATGCACATCCTCGTGCGGATCGAGCCGCGCTGGGAGTTCACCGAGGTCCGCCGGGCGGCGCTCGCGCTCGCGCGCGAGATCGAGCGGCGGATGCCCGCGAGCGCCACCTCGAAGTGGTGGAAGGAGGAGCGCCACGGCGTGTTCGTCGACTACAACCAGAACGCGCGCGACCGCACCGTCGCCTCCGCGTACTCGGTGCGGCCGAACCAGGACGCGCGCGTGTCGGCGCCCGTCACCTGGGAGGAGGTGCCCGACGTCGACCCCGGCGACCTGCGGCTCGACACGGTGCCCGCCCGGCTGAAGGAGGTCGGCGACCCGAGCGCCGGCCTCGACGACGCGGTCGGCTCGCTCGACGGCCTGCTCGAGCTGGCGGCGCGCGACGAGCGCGAGGGCCTCGGCGACGCGCCCTGGCCGCCGCACTTCCCCAGGCAGGCGGGCGAGCCGAAGCGGGTGCAGCCCTCGCGGGCGAGGAAGCGCCGGGCCTAGCGGAGCGCGCCGGTCACGCGCGGAGCTGCTCGATCCGGCACTCCTCCGGCCGCTTGTCGGGCCGCCAGCGCAGGAGCTTCGCGCCGTGCCGTATGCGCTGCCCGGTGATGTGGTCGAACGCCACCTCGCAGACGAGCTCGGGGCGCAGGCCCTCCCAGACGAGCTCCTCCTCGGACTTCCACCGCGAAGGCTCCCCGGAGCCGCGCTCGTAGGTCCTGTACGGCTCGAGCAGCGCCACGAGCTCGCGCTTCTGCCGGGCGCTGAAGCCCGAGGTGTGGCCGACCTCGCGCAGGTTGCCGGCGTCGTCGTAGAGGCCGAGGATCAGGGATCCCACCGTCCCCTCCTCCTTGCCGAAGCGGAACGCCGACACCACGACGTCGGCGGTGCGCACGCGCTTGATCTTCAGCATCCCCGCGCGCTCGCCGGGCCGGTAGGGCTCGCCGCCCTGCTTGGCGACCACCCCCTCGGAGGCGCCGGTGAGCCACTGCCGCGCCGCCCGCGGGTCCGCGGTCATGGGCGTGAGCTGGACCGGCCCTGAGATCGCGCCCTCGAGGCGCGCGCGCCGCTCGTCGTAGGGCAGGTCGAGGAGCTGCTCGTCGTCGAGCTCGAGGAGGTCGAACGCGACGAGCGCCGCTGGCGTCTCGCGGGCGAGGCGCTCGACGCGCGAGGCCGCAGGGTGGATCCGCTGGCTCAGCAGGTCGAACTCCTGGACGCCGTCGACCACCACGATCATCTCGCCGTCGAGCACGATCCCCTCGTGCGGAAGCGCCGCCACCTGCTCGACCACCTCGGGGAAGTAGCGGTTCAGCGGCCGGCCGTTGCGGCTCTGCAGCCGCACGTCCGGTCCGCGCTTGAACGCGATCGTCCGAAAGCCGTCCCACTTCGGCTCGTAGCGCCACCCGGGCCCCTCCGGCAGCTCCTTCGCGGAGCGCGCGAGCTGCGGGCTGACGGGTGGCTCGAGCGGCATCAGCGCATCCTATTCGCGCGCGCCCGAACGTCTAGGATGGGCGCTCGGACCCCGAAGGAAGCAATCGTGTCGACCGATCACCAAGCCACCGCGGCCGAAGAGGAGTACCTGCAGACGATCTACTGGCTCGAGGAGGCTCGGCTGCCGATCACGGGCGCGAACATCGCGCGCGCCATGCAGCTCTCGGCGCCGACGGTGCACGAGATGGTGGGCCGGCTCGAGGCGGACGGCTACGTGAGACGCAACGCGGACAAGTCGCTCGCCTTCACCGACAGCGGGCGCAGGCACGCGAGCGCGGTGGTGCGCAGGCATCGCCTGATCGAGCGCTTCCTCACGGACGTGCTCGGCATTCCGTGGCACGAGGTGCACGAGGAGGCGGAGCGTCTCGAGCACGCGATGTCGCCCGGGCTCGAGGAGCGCATGCTGGCCGCGATCGGCGACGCGAAGACCTGCCCGCACGGCCATCCGATCATGGAGGGCGCGCGCGAGGAGGGCGTGCCCCTCGCCGACGTCGAGGAGGGGGCGAAGGTGCGCGTGCTGCGCTTCGAGAACGAGGCGGAGGACCTCCTGCACTACCTCAAGGAGTCCGGGCTCTCTCCCGGGCTCGAGGGCGTCGTCGCCGCGACCGGCGACGAGGAGGTGGTGGTCGAGGCGGTCGACGGGTCGCGCTGCGCAGTGACGAAGAGCGTCGCGGAGACCGTGTCGGTCGCTGCCGATCCCTCGCCGCCTCCGCGTACCGCGCTGCCCGACAAGCTGGTCCTGACCAAGGACCGCTACGGCCGCTGAGGCGCTACGCCCGCGCGGAGAGCCGGCTGCGTGCGCGCAGGTCGAAGTAGAGCAGCGTGAGCATCGCCGCGAGGAAGGGGCCGGTGAGCGACTCCGCGAGGATCGTCCCCGCCAGGGTGATGGCGGCGGAGTCGGTCGCGCTCGCGGCGACGCCGAACGGCACGCCGATCACGGCGGTCGCGATGCCGGCGACGAGGAACGCGACGACGCCGATGCCGAGCACGCGCCACCACGACCCGGTGACGAGCTTGCCGCTGCGCTGCAGCGCCGCCACGTTGCGCAGGTCCTCGAACAGCACGGCCTGGGTGGCGAACGTCCAGCGCACGGCAAGGTAGACGCCCGGGACGAGGAACGCGACGAAGCCGAGCGTGATCCCGAGCGCGGCGAGCACGAGCGTGAAGAACAGCGGCCGGAACTGCTCGAGCCCGACCACGATCGCGGGCCAGGCGCGCGGACGCCGACCGCCGGCGTCCTGCTTGAGGATCTCGACCGTCATCGCCGTGACGAGCGGCGCGATCACGACGTAGCTCACCGCCAGCTCGACGAGCTGCGCACCGGTGCTGAGGTCCGCGTCCCAGCCGGCCGTCAGGCGGCCGAGGCCGAAGCCCGCGACGATCAGCTCGACCGGGGCCACGACCGCGAGCCCGACCGTGAAGAGCGTCCGGAAGTTGCGGAAGTAGGCGCTCAGCGACTCGCCGAGGAGCTCGCCCAGGTCGCGCGGTCGCTCGAGCTCGACGCGGGCGCGTCCACTCACGCGGCCGCTGTGCCGAGCCCTCGATAAGCCTCCGCGAGTCGGCGGACGCCCTCGCGGATCTCGTCGGGCCGCACACCCGAGTACGCCAGGCGGAACGCGTGCTCGCCGCCCTCGAGCAGGAAGTCCGTGCCCTTGACGAACACGACGCCGCGCTCGGCCGCGTGCTCGGCTAGCACGGCTGCGTCGTCGCCCTCCGGGAGCTCGACCCAGAGGAAGTAGCCCCCTTGGGGGAGCACGAAGCGCGCGGCGGGCAGCTCGGCGCGCAGCGAGTCTGCGAGCGCGTCTCGGCGCTCGCGCAGCGCGCTCTTCACCGTCTCGATCGAGCGCTCGATGGCGCCCGAGCGACAGAACTCCGCGACGATCGCCTGGGACACCATGCTCGGCGAGATGTAGGTGCTCGTGGCGAGCGTCTGGATCCTGCCGATCAGCTCGGGGGGCCCCGCGACGTAGCCCACGCGGATGCCGGGGCAGACGGTCTTCGAGAACGACGAGGCGTAGGCCACCCGGCCGGCCGTGTCGAGCGAGAGCATCGTAGGCAGCGGGTCGCCCTCGAAGCGCAGCTCGACGTACGGGTCGTCCTCGAAGATGAGGAAGTCGTACTCCTGCGCGAGCTCGATCAGGCGACGGCGCTTCTCGAGCGAGAGCGTGCATCCGGCCGGGTTGTGGAAGTTCGGGATGATGTGCGCGAGCTTCGGCCGCGCGCCCCCCTTCAGGACCGTCTCGAGCGCCCCCACGTCGATGCCGTCGCTCTCCAGCGGGATCGCGACGAGGTCCGCGCCGAGGTTGCGCAGCGCGAGCAGCGTGCGGTCGTAGGTCGGCGCCTCCACGATCACCACGTCGCCCGGCTCGACGACCGTCTGGAAGAGGAAGGCGTCGGCCTGCATCGAGCCGTTCGTGGCGAGCACCTGCTCGACCGCCACCTGCTGGCGCTCGGCGATCCACTCGCGCAGCGGCCCGTAGCCGAGCGAGGTGCCGTACGAGAGCGCGCCGGTCGGGTCCTCGCGGAAGGCTCGATCCGCCGCGGCGCGGAGGTCGTCGACCGCGACGATGTCGAGCGAGGGGGCGCCCCGCGCGAATGAGATCGGCTGTGAGCTCACGGGGTTCGCAAGATAACGGGAATGCGGTCCGCGCCGCCGCACGGCCGCGCGGGGACGGCCGACGCTCCATTTACCATCGCTTTGCCGGTCGTGCCCTCGTGCGACCCCAGCCTATGGCCGCGGTACCCAAGGAAGATCTAGTCGCAGCGGTTCGGGCGCTCGACCCGGGCACCCGCGCTCTGCTCGACCTGTCGCTGCGGTGGCGCGTGCCGGATGAGCGCATCGCGGCCGTGCTCGGCTCCCACCCGGCGGAGGTGGCGCTGCGCCGCGCGCGCGTCGTCGACCGCTTGTCCTCCAAGCTCGGGGTGAACGGCTCGGGCGAGCTCGTGGAGACGGCGCTTGCCGCGTTGCCCGCGGAGGCCTGGACGGCGCCGCCGAGGCCGCCCGAGGCAGAGCCGCCGCTGTCGGCGCGCAACGGCACCCCGCCGAGCGCCGCACAGGTTGCGGGCGAGGCGTCGCCGCGGCGGCCCGTCGAGCCGCTGTCCGTCCAGTACCACCAGCCGTTCCAGCAGCAGTCTCCACTGCCGCCGCAGCACGCGTGGGCGCCGCCGCCTCCCCACCCGCCGTACGCCCGCGCGCGGGTGAGCGGCTGGCAGGCGGCCCTCGGCGCCGCGCTCGCGGCGGGATTGGGCGCGGCCGTCGGGATCGCGCTCACGCGGCGGCGCCGCCGGCGCTAGCGGGCGCGCGCCCGCGCCGGCCCCGTGCTAGGCCTTCGCGCCGAGCATCGAGGCGGCGATCTCCGCCACCTCGGTGGGGGTGCGGCCGACGCGCACGCCCTTCGCCTCGAGCGCCTCGGCCTTCGCCTGCGCGGTGCCCTTCGACCCCGAGATGATCGCGCCCGCGTGGCCCATGGTCTTGCCCGGCGGCGCCGTGAAGCCCGCGATGTAGCCGATCACCGGCTTGGTCGCGTGCTCGGCGATGTACTCGGCGGTGCGCTCCTCCTCCTCGCCGCCGATCTCGCCGCACATCACGATCAGCTCGGTCTCGTCGTCCTGCTCGAAGAGCTGGATGATGTCGATAAACGAGGAGCCCGCGATCGGGTCGCCGCCGATGCCGACGATCGACGAGTTGCCGAAGCCGCGCTGCGCCAGCTCGTTGCCGATCTGGTAGGTCAGCGTGCCCGAGCGCGAGACGAGCCCGACGTTGCCCTCGCTGAAGAAGTGGGCGGGGATGATGCCCACGTTCGCCTTGCCGGGAGAGAGGATGCCCGGGCAGTTCGGGCCGACGAGCCGCGCGTTGCCGCGCTTGAGGTGCGTGTACACGCGCAGCATGTCGTGCACGGGGATGCCTTCGGTGATCGCGATCACGAGCTCGATGCCCGCGTCGAGCGCCTCGAGGATCGAGTCCGCCGCGCCCGCCGGCGGCACGAACACCATCGCGGTGTTGGCGCCCTCCTTCTCGACCGCGTCGTGGACGGTGTTGTAGACGGGGATGCCCTCCACGTCCTGGCCGCCCTTGCCGGGGGTCATGCCCGCGACCACGTTCGTGCCGTAATTACGGTTGTTGAGCCCGTGGAACCTGCCCTCGCGGCCGGTGAGGCCGCACACCACGAGCCGCGTGTCCTTGCCGACGAGAACGCTCATCCCGCGAGCTCCACCACCTTCCGTGCGGCGCCCAGCATGGTCTTCTCGACGTGCACGTTAGGGAGGCTCGCGTCGGCGAGGATCTTCCGACCCTCCTCGTCGTTCGTGCCGTCGAGGCGCACCACGAAGGGGACCTTGACGTCGATCTGACCGAAGGCGGTCACCAGGCCGCGCGCCACCTCGTCGCAGCGCGTGATGCCGCCGAAGATGTTGAACAGGACCGCCGTGACCTTCGGGTTCGAGAGGATCACCTCGACCGCGTCGACGATCGCCTCTGCCTTCGAGCCGCCGCCCGCGTCGAGGAAGTTCGCCGGGCTGCCGCCGGCCTGCGCGACCACGTCGAGCGTGGACATCACGAGCCCGGCGCCGTTGCCGAGGATGCCGATGTTGCCGTCGAGCTTCACGTAGGTCAGCCCGCGCTCGCGCGCCATCTGCTCCTGCGGGTCCTCGGCGGCGGGGTTGCGCATCGCGGCGGTCTCCGGATGGCGGTGGAGCGAGTTGCCGTCGATCGTCACCTTCGCGTCGAGGGCGACCACCTCGCGGGACTTGGTCACGAGCAGCGGGTTCACCTCGACGAGCAGCGCGTCCTCCTCGACGAACGTCTCGTAGAGCCGCGAGAGCAGGGCGACGACCGGCTTCACCACGTCGGCCGCGATGCCCGCCTCGTAGGCGAGCCGGCGCCCGTGGAAGCCCTGGAACCCGATCAGCGGGTCGACGTGCAGGCGCACGATCGCGGTCGGGTCCTTGGCCGCGATCTCCTCCACGTCCATGCCGCCCATGCGCGAGAGCATCGCGAGCGGCTTCTTCGCCGTGCGGTCGAGCAGGATCGCGGCGTAGTACTCCTCGTCGATCTCCGAGGCCTGCTCCACGTAGAGCTCGTGGACCGTGAAACCGCGGATGTCCATGCCGAGGATCGCCTTGGCGTGCGCCTCCGCCTCGCCGCGGGCCTTGGCGAGCTTGATCCCGCCCGCCTTGCCGCGCCCGCCGATCAGGACCTGGGCCTTGATGACGACCGGGTAGCCGAGGGCCTCAGCGGCCGCGACCGCCTCCTCGACGGTCTTGGCCGGCCTGCCTTCGGGCACGGGCACGCCGTGCTTCTTGAACAGCTGCTTTCCCTGATACTCCAGAAGATCCATGAGTTCCTAGAATGTGCCGCCCGCCGGGTCGCTCCGCCTGCCCGCCGTCCGAGGCGCGTCGCAAGGCGTCGAGCGCCGGGCACCCTATCGAAACGACGAAAGCCCTGACCTAGGAGGCCCGTGCCGCTACCCAAAGACGTCCGCTTCGTGAGCTTCGACTGCTACGGCACCCTCATCGATTGGGAGACCGGCGTCTACGAGGCGTTCCAGAAGGAGGCGGACCGAGACGGATTCACCATCGACCGCAACGCGCTCGTCCCGCTCTTCCTCCAGATCTCCAGGGAGATCCAGCAGGGCTCGTATGAGCTCTACGCGGAGGTGCTGCGGCGCACCGCGGTCCGCTGCGCGCGCGAGCTGGGCTGGGACCTCGAGCCGTCGCGCTCGCAGTTCCTCCCGGACAGCGTGCCGTCGTGGCCGACGTTCCGGGAGACGAACGCGCAGCTCGAGCGCTTCGCCAAGAAGTTCGAGGTGGGGATCCTCTCGAACATCGACGACAAGCTGCTCGGCGCGACCCGCCGCCACTTCCGGACCGACTTCGACCTGGTGGTCACCGCCCAGCAGGTCCGCAGCTACAAGCCCGACCCCGCGCACTTCAAGGAGTGCGAGCGCCGCATCGGCGGCAAGAAGGGCTGGGTGCACATCGCGAGCGGCTACAAGGCCGACATCGAGCCCTGCGCGAAGCTGAAGATCCCGGTGATCTGGGTGAACCGGCACGGCGAGGAGCTCGAGCCCGGGCAGAAGAAGCCGACCGAGGAAGTGAAGACGCTGCGCGACGCCGCCAAGCTGCTCGGCGTGGCGTAGGCGCGGCGTGCGCGTCGTCGCGCTCCACCGGGACGCGATCGTCGTCACGAGCCGCCTCTGGCAGACGAACGCCACCGCGATCCGCAGCGGGGACGAGGCGTTCCTCGTCGACTCGCCGTACTTCCCCGACGAGCTCGAGGTGCTGCCCCAGGTGCTGGCCCAGTCGGGCTTCCAGGTCGTGGGCCTGATCGCCACGCACCTGGACTTCGACCACGTCCTCGGCCCCTACGCCTTCCCTCAGGCGCCGCTCGGGCTCGGGCAGCCCTCGCTCGAGCGGCTGCGCGCCGAGCCGGGCGCCCCGCAGCGCGAGCTGCGCGACAGCGACGGCGAGCACTACGTGACGCGGCCGCGGCCGCTGTCGCTCGGGGCGGCCCAGAACCTGCCGGTGCCCGGCAAGCTCGAGATCGGGTCCGTGGAGCTCGAGCTGCACCCCGCCGACGGCCACACGAGCGACGGCACGGCGATCCTGGCGGAGCACTGCGGCGTGCTCGTCTGTGGCGACTACCTCTCGGACGTCGAGATCCCGACGATCTCGGCCGGCGGCTCGCTCGCCGCCTACCGCGGCACGCTCGCCCGGCTCGCGCCGCTCGTGGAGCGCGTCGAGCGGGTGGTGCCCGGTCACGGCTCGGTGCACGACCGGGACGCCGCGCTGCGCATCCTCGACGAGGACATCGACTACCTGGACGCCCTCGAGCGCGGCGACGAGCGGCCCAGGCTGCCGAAGGGCCGCGACGGCAAGGCGCAGCGCAGGCTCCACGCCGAGAACCTCTCGGCGCTGGGCGGCGCCTGAGCGGCGCTCACACCGCGCCGCGGGCGGGGCGGCGCTCACGATCCCGACGAGCGCCGGCGCGATCGCGAGCGCAGGGATGAAGGTCCCGGTCGACCCTCGCGCAGGTGCCAGTGCACGGTCATCTCGGCCACCGTTCGGCCCCGGTCGTCTGTCAGCTCGACGGCGACGGGGAAGTCCACGCGGCCGTCCGACTCCGCGGCGGCGCAGGGGGCGGCGGCAGCCGGGGAGCCGAAGGGATCGCGCACGCGCGCCACGAGCAGCGCCGACAGCCACATTCCCGCGCAGAGCACG
>JADGHQ010000129.1 GCA_019683805.1 Thermoleophilaceae bacterium | reverse complement strand
CTGCGTCGACCTGAAGGAGGACGCCGAGGGCGTGCCGCGGCCGACCGAGATCAACTGCGGGCGCTTCTTCACGACGAGCTACTTCTTCACGGCCGCCGGTGTGAACATCCCCGACGTCTACGTCCGGCTGGCGCTCGGCGACCCGATCCCCGACCTGCCGCGCTACAACGTCCTCGAGGAGGGGCTCTATTGGATCCGGCACATCGACTGCCCAGCAGTGCTCGTCACCGAGGCGGAGCTTCGGGCGCGGACGCTCCCGGTCTCGTTGTCCTCGACCTAGACGGGACGCTCGTCGAGCTCGAGCTCGATTGGGGGGCGGTTCGCTCGGCGCTGCGGGCGAGGGCGGCGACGGCCGGGATCGCGGTGCGAGACGCGCGCGTGCAGCCGCTCCTTGCGCGGGCGCGCGCGCAGGCACCACGCGTCGCCGAGCAGCTCGAGGCGTGGCTCGGGGACCTGGAGGCAGCGGCCGCGCGTCGCTGCCGCGTCAACCGAGCGCTTCTTGCCTGGCTCGCCGAGCGTCCGGATGCGCCGCTCGCGATCTGTACGTCGAGCGGTCGCGCGTGCGTGGGGCCCGCGCTCGCCGCCGCCGGGCTCGCGGAGCGGGTCGTCGCGGTCGTCGCGCGCGAGGACGTGCGCGCGTGGAAGCCCAACCCCGAGGGCCTGCTCGCGCTGCTCGCGCGCACCGGCGCGCCTCCGGAGCGGGCGCTCTTCATCGGCGACCGCGCAACAGACGCGGCGGCGGGGCGAGCCGCCGGCGTTCCGGTGCTGGACGTGGGGGCGATCGGGCTCGACTGGCGGGCGGCGGCGTGAACGCGCGCCCGCTCGTCTCCTGCATCGTCGCCGCCTACAACTACGCGCGCTTCCTGCCCCGCGCGCTCGACAGCGCGCTCGCGCAGGACTACGAGGGACCGCTCGAGATCGTCGTCGTCGACGACGGGTCGACCGACGACACCCCCGAGGTGGTGGCGCCCTACCTCGACCGCGTCCGCTACGTGCGCAAGCCGAACGGCGGCGTCGTGAGCGCCGTCAACCGCGGCGTCGCCGAGGCGTCCGGCGAGTTCCTCGCCTTCCTCTCCGCCGATGATGCCTGGCCGCCGCACAAGGTGAGCCGGCAGGTCGAGCACCTGCTCGCCAACCCCGAGGTCGGCCTTCTCTACTCGGACCTCGAGGTGATCGACGAGAACGACGAGCTCGTCCACCGAAGCTACTGGGCCGAGTTCGGGATCACCCCCCGGCGCGGGCGCCTGCTCCCGCTGCTCGTGCGCGGCAACATCGTCTCGGGCGGCGGCATGATGCTCCGCGCCGACCTCGCGCCCCTCGTCTTCCCGATCCCCGACGTTGGTGCGTGGGAGGACTGGTGGACGGCGCTCCAGGTGTCCAGGGTCGCCCAGATCGACTTCCTGCCCGAGCCGCTCTACCGCTACCGGCTGCACGGCCGCAACATGAACCTGGGCGCGGGCGGGCCGGCGCGCGCCGAGCTCGTCCGGACGGAGCTGCGCTTCCGCGGGTGGATGCTCGCCGAGCTCGACGACCCCCAGCTTGGGCTCGACGACTACGTCGCCGTCTACCGCACCTTCATCGGCCACGCCCGCTGGCTCGCGGAGCGGGACGGCGTCCCCCTCGACCGGGTGCTCGTGCCGGCGCCCGACGGCGAGCGGGCGGCGGAGGCTGCCTGGGAGAGGGCGGCGCGGCTCGCCCGGGCCGGGGCGCCCGAGGCGGCGGCGCGCGAGCTGCTGCGCGCGATCGGGAACGCCCCCTGGCGCACGCCGGCGCTCGCCGCCGTCGAGCCGCTGCTCGCAGAGCTGGACAGGGGCCGCTCGCCGACCGGCGCGGCCGGCAGCCCCGGCGCGCTCGCGGCGCGGCGCTTCCGGACGATCGCCTTCGCAGAGGAGCTGCTCGAGCGGCCCGAGCTTCTCGACGCGTACGCGCGCGCCTTCGGGCCCGGCGACGACGCGAGCCTCGTGCTGCTCGCGCCGGCGCTTCCGGAATCCGAGCTGCTCGCCCTGCTCCAGCCGCTCGAGGACCGGCTGCCGGCGCGGGGAGGGGAGACCGCCGACGTCGTCGCGCTCCCCGGCTGGGCGGGCGGCGAGGCGGCGCTGGCGGACCAGGCGCACGCGCTCCTCTCTGGGCGGCGGGTAGCGGGCCCGCTCGGACTGCTGCACCTGATCGACGGCGACGGCGCCGCGGCTTCGGCTCGTGCGGCGGCGGAGCGCCTCTGGGCCGCCGCGGGCGCCGCGGCGGAGCCCTCTCTCAACTCGCGTCCGCTCGCGTCGAATACGGCCCCGTGACGGCCGCGCCCTCCTCGCCGCGCGCTCCCGGAGCGCCGCGCGTGTCGATCATCGTGCCCTGCCACGGGAAATGGCACCTGACCGAGCGCTGCCTCGACACGGTCGTCGACGCGCTCGGGCCGAAGCTCGGGAGCGAGTTCGAG
>JADGHQ010000128.1 GCA_019683805.1 Thermoleophilaceae bacterium | reverse complement strand
CTCGAGCGCCGCCTCGTCGTCGATCGAGCAGGTGGCGGAGGCGATGGGCGACGCGCCCCGCTGGTTCCAGCTCTACTGGATCTCGGACCGCGAGGTCGCCGCGAGCTTCGTCGCGCGGGCGGAGGCGGCCGGCTACGGCGCGATCGTGGTCACCCTCGACACGCCGACGCTCGGCTGGCGGCCGCGCGACCTGCGCAACGCGTACCTGCCGTTCATCCGCGGCGAGGGCTGCGCCCAGTTCTTCACCGACCCGGTCTTCCGCGCCAAGCTCGACCGGCCGCCCGAGGAGGACATGCTGGCGGCGGCCGCGGCGATGCTCGCCACGTTCCCCAACCTGGCGCTCACCTGGGACGACCTGGACTGGCTGCGCGAGCGCGTGTCGGTGCCGCTGCTCGCGAAGGGCGTGCTGCGCGGCGACGACGCGCTGCTCGCGCGCGAGCACGGCGTGGACGGCATCGTCGTCTCGAACCACGGCGGGCGCCAGGTGGACGGAGCGGTCGCGTCGCTCGACGCGCTCGTGGAGGTGCGCGAGGCGGTCGGGCCCGACTTCCCGCTGCTCGTCGACGGCGGGATCCGACGGGGCGCGGACGTCGTGAAGGCGCTCGCGCTCGGCGCAGACGCGGTCCTCGTCGGGCGGCTGTACGCCTACGCGCTCGCCGTCGGCGGCGCTGCGGGAGTCGAGGCGGCGATCCGCCAGCTCCTCGCCGAGGTCGACCTGACGCTCGCGCTCTGCGGCGGCGTCTCGGTTCGGGATCTCGACGCGGACCTGCTCGCATGAGGCGCGGTCGCGACCGCGGTGCGCGGCCGCTCTGCCACACTTGCCCCTCGAGCGACGACGTCCGCATCCGCCGCACGGAGAGGTCCGCTACGGACACGTCCGGTAACTGTTACCGGACGTGTCACGAATGGACGATGTGTCTCGTCTACTCCTCCGAACGACAACGGAGGTGAGACGAGATGCGAGTGTTCGTGGCAGGGGGAACCGGAGCTATCGGGCGCCGGCTCGTCCCGCTGCTCGTGGCGCGAGGCCACGAGGTGACGGCGACGACGCGGTCGGCGGCGAAGGCGGAGCTAGTGCGCTCGCTCGGCGCACGGCCGGCGATCGCCGACGGGCTGGACTCCACGGCGATGCGCGGGGCGATTCTGGAGGCGCGACCGGAGGTGGTTGTCCACCAGCTCACCGCCCTCGCGGGGATCACCGACCTGCGGCGCTTCGACGAGGCGTTCGCGGCGACGAACACGCTGCGCACGCGCGGCACCGACATTCTGCTCGAGGCCGCGCGCGAGACCGGCGCGTCTCGCTTCGTCGCGCAGAGCTACACCGGCTGGCCGAACGCGCGCGAGGGCGGCCCGGTGAAGGACGAGAGCGACCCGCTCGACCCGCACCCGATCCCGAGCATGCGGCGGACGCTCGCCGCCATCCGCTACCTCGAGGATGCTGTGAGTTCTGCGGAGGAAATCGACGGCGTCGAGATCGAATCGCGGCGCGCCTTCCTGACGACGGTCGTGACGCGGCTCGCGATCGACCACCTGCGCTCGGCGCGGGCGCGCCGGGAGCGGTACGTTGGGCCGTGGCTGCCGGAGCCTCTTCTCGCCGATCCCGAGGCGGACGCCGCGCAGCAGGCGGAGCTGGCGGACTCGCTCTCGCTCGCCTTCCTCGTCGTGCTGGAGACGCTCTCGCCGCTCGAGCGCGCCGTGTTCGTACTCCGGGAGGTGTTCGACTACACGTACACGGAGATCGCGCAGATCGTGGGCCGCAGGGAGGCGGCCTGCCGCCAGCTCGCCGCCCGCGCCCGACGCCACGTCGACGAGCGTAAGCCCCGCTTCGAGGTCTCGCGGCGCGAGCGGGAGGAAGTGGCCGCGCGCTTCTTCGCCGCCTTCGCGAACGGGAACGCGGAGGCGCTCGTCGCGGTGCTCGCGCCCGACGTCGTTCTCACCGCAGACGGCGGCGGCAAGGCGGCCGGGCTGCCGAGACCGCTCCACGGTCGCGACCGCGTGCTCCACGCCCTCGTCGCGTTCGCCCGCCAGGGCGACCGGATCGGGGCGCGGCTCGAGCGCGCGACGGTGAACGGCGGCCCCGGCGGCGTGACGCGGGACGGGGAGGGCCGGGTGATCAGCGTCGTCTCCCTGGAGGTCGCCAGCGGCCTCGTGCAGCAGATCCACTCGATCGTGAACCCCGAGAAGCTCCGCCACCTCGGCGAGACGGCCGACCTGCGCGCGCTTTTGAGCTCGCGCGCGGCTCGGGCCTAGGCTCCTGCCCCGGTCTAACGGGCGCCCGCCGCTTCCAGAGCAGATTCCGCGCACGGTAGGCTCGCTCCGTGAACCTTCGCGACACCCCCGAGGAGGCGCGCTTCCGCGCGGAGCTGCGCACGTGGCTGGACGAGAACCTGCCGCCGGAGCGGCGCGGGATGCGCGGCGGCGCGCAGCGCTTCGAC
>JADGHQ010000052.1 GCA_019683805.1 Thermoleophilaceae bacterium | reverse complement strand
GGGGGGGGGGGGGGGGTCCCCCCCCGGCCCCCCCCCGGGGGGGGCGGGGGGGGGGGCCGCGCCCCCCCGGGCTCGAGCCGCGCGCGGCGCTCTCGGTGGCGGCGGCCACCTCGGGCCGCGCGGTGCTGATCTCCGGCCTGACAGTCATGGTCGCGATGGCGGGCATGTTCATCACCGGCAACAAGGTGTTCACCTCGTTCGGCGTGGGCACGATCCTCGTCGTCGCGGTGTCGATGCTCGGCTCGCTCACCGTGCTCCCGGCGACGCTCGCCTGGCTCGGCGACCGCGTGGAGCGGGGCCGCATCCCCGGGCTCGCGCGGGCGCGCGGTGCCGACGCCGAGCCGCGCCTCTGGGGCGCGGTCGTGGACCTGGTGCTGAAGCGCCCGGTGGTCTCGATCGCGCTGGCGGGCGGCGCGCTGCTCGCGCTCTCGATCCCGGTGCTCGGCATGCACACGAAGCTGTCGGGCTTCGAGGACCTGCCGCGCAAGCTCGCGATCGTGCGGACCTACGACCGCCTGCAGGCGGCGTTCCCCGGCAAGGACGCCCCGGCGGTGACGGTGGTGAAGTCGGATCGCCCGCTCGACACCCCGCAGGCCCGCGCTGCCGTCGAGGAGCTGAGGCGGAAGGCGCTCGCGAGCGGCGAGATGTTCGACCCGATCCAGGTCGACGCCTCGAGCGACCGCAGGGTGCTGCGCATCCAGATCCCGCTCGCCGGCTCGGGCACCGACGCGAAGTCGAACCACGCGCTCGCCACGCTGCGCGGCGAGCTCCTGCCGCAGACGGTCGGCGCGCTGCCGGGTGTCGAGGTCGCCACGACGGGCTACACAGCGGGCACCAAGGACTTCAACGACCTGATGAAGGCGCGCACGCCGCTCGTGTTCGCGTTCGTGCTCGGCCTCGCCTTCGTGCTGCTGCTCGTGACGTTCAGGTCGCTGGTCGTGTCGATGACCGCGATCGCGCTCAACCTGCTCTCGGTGGGAGCGGCCTACGGCCTGCTCGTGCTCGTGTTCCAGCACGGCGTCGGCGAGGGGCTGCTCGGGTTCCGCTCGCCCGGCGGCATCACCGCCTGGCTGCCGATCTTCCTGTTCGTCGTCCTCTTCGGCCTCTCGATGGACTACCACGTGTTCATCATCAGCCGGATCCGCGAGGCGGTCGACCTCGGCGCGAGGACCGAGCACGCGGTGGCGCACGGGATCAAGACCACGGCCGGGACCGTCACGAGCGCGGCGCTCGTGATGGTCGCGGTGTTCGCGATCTTCGCGACGCTCACGAGCATCGAGATGAAGGAGCTCGGCGTCGGGCTCGCGGCGGCGATCCTGATCGACGCGACGATCGTCCGCGCGGTGCTCCTGCCGGCCAGCATGAAGCTGCTCGGCGAGTGGAACTGGTACCTGCCGAAGAGCCTCTCCTGGCTCCCGCGCACGGTGCACGAGCCGGCGCTCGACGCTCGCCCGCAGCCGGTCGACGCCTAGACCGGCGTCCCTCCCCCGCCCTAGGCTTGCGAGCGCAGTGACTGGAGTCGCGCACCTGTCCGGCACGAGGCTCGCGTACGAGCTCGCGGGGGAGGGACCGCCGGTCGTGCTCGTCCACGGGTTCTCGCTCGACATGAGCATGTGGGACGAGCACTTCGACGCGCTCTCCGAGCGCTACCGCGTGCTTCGCTACGACGCCCGCGGGTACGGCCTCTCGCAGCCGCCGCGCCACGACGAGCCGTACTCGCACGCGGAGGACCTGCACGAGCTGATCTCGGCGCTCGGCATGGCCGGCGCGACCGTCGTCGGCTTCTCGCTCGGCGGCTCGTGGGCGCTCGAGCTGGCGCTGCGGCACCCGCGCGACGCGGGCACGCTCGTGCTCGTGGACTCCACGCTGCGGGGCCACCGGTGGAACCCCGAGTGGGTGGCGGCGCAGGAGGAGTGCGAGCGCATCGCCCGCGAGGTCGGGGTCGAGGACGGGAAGGCGATCTGGGCCGCCGACGTCCTCTTCGCGTGGTCTCGCTCGAAGGAGCGCACGCGCGCGCGGCTCGACGAGCTGATCGGCCGCTGGAGCGGCTGGCAGCTCGTCCACGACGACCCCTGCGAGTGGCTCGACCCGCCGCTCGCCGAGCGCCTGGGCGAGATCCGCAAGCCGACGCTCGCGCTCGTGGGCGAGCACGACATCGGCGACTTCCGGGCGGTCGCGCGGCGCCTGGCCAACGAGATCCCGGCGGCCCGGCTCGAGGCGATCGCGGGCGCGGGGCACATGTCGCCGATCGACGAGCCCGAGGCGTTCCGCGCGCGGCTGCTCCGGTTCCTCGAGGAGACGGCGTGACCGCCGCCGCCCTGACCTCCCCCCGACCGGCGCCGGGCCTGCGCCGGGCGCGCGGGCGCGTCGCGGCGCTCGTCGCGCCCTGACGCTCAGGCGCGCTCGAGCAGCAGCGCGGTCCAGCCCTGCAGCGACAGGCGCCTGCGCTCGGCGAGCGGCGCGAACGCCGCCGCCACCTCGTCGGCCTCCGCGTCGAGCAGCCCGGACACGATTAGCGCAGGCGGCGGCGCTTCCGTCAGCTCGGCGACTCGCAGCAGCAGCGGGCGCATCAGGTTGGCGGCGACGACGTCGGCGGCGGGCGGCGGCTGGGAGCGCAGGTCGTGCCGCTCGACGCGCGCCAGGCGGACGCCGTTGGCCCGCGCGTTCTGGAGCGTCGCCTCGACCGCCAGGCGGTCCGAGTCGACCGCCGCCACCGGCTCGAACCCCAGCTTCGCCGCCGCGATCGCCAGCACGCCCGAGCCGCAGCCGAGGTCGGCGAACGAGCCGCGTGCGGGCAGGCCGAGCATCAGCTCGAGGCAGAGGCGCGTGGTCGGATGGGTGCCGGTCCCGAACGCGCGGCCCGGGTCGATCACGATCTCCCTCACGCCTGGCCGCGCGGCCGCCTGCTCCCACGGTGGGCGCACGTAGAGGCGCCCGCCGACGAGCACCGGGCGGTGGAAGCGCTTCCAGCGTTCCTCCCAGTCGTCGGGCACCTCGGCGCCCGAGACGAGCACCCGCACGCCGCCGACCTCGGCCTCGCCCTCGGGCAGGGTGGGCAGCTCGCCCGGCGTCCCGTAGAGGGCGAACTCCACCTCTCCCTCGCCGTCGACCTGCTCGACCCCGCTCGGGGCGAGCTCGAGCAGTGCCGCGAGCACCTGCTCCGCGGCCTCTGCCGGGGCACGGATCGCGAGCCGGATCAGCGCAGCGCCCGCCTCACGCGGGCGAACAGCGACTCCTCGCCCTGGTCGCGCATGTTCTCCTCGCCGAGGGAGTCGGCCAGCTCGCGCAGGAGCCCCTGCTGGCGCTCGCTGAGGTTGCGCGGGATCACGACGTTCACGACCACCCGCTGATCGCCGCGCCGCCCGCGGCCGACGGAGGGCATGCCCTTGCCGCGCAGGGTGATAACCGTGCCGGGCTGCGTGCCGGGCTCGATCTCGACCTCCTCGTCGCCGTCTAGCGTCGGCACCGTGGCGCGCGTCCCGAGCGCCGCGAGCGGCGCCGGCAGGTCCACCACGGTCACGAGGTCGTTCCCCTCGCGCAGGAAGCGCTCGTCCTCCGTGACGCGCACGAGCACGTAGAGGTCGCCCGGCGCTCCGCCGCGCTCCCCCGCGTGCCCGTGACCGCTGAGGCGGATGCGCTGCTCGTCCGCGATCCCCGCCGGCACCTTGACGCCGATGCGGCGCCGAACGGCCCTCAGCCCGCGTCCGCCGCAGTCGCGGCAGGGCTGCGCGGCGATGCGGCCGTCGCCCCCGCACTGGTCGCAGACGACGGAGCGCACGAGCTGGCCGAACGCCGTGCGCTGGACCGCCCGCAGCTGACCCGCCCCGCCGCAGCGCGGACAGGTCTCGATCGGGGTGCCCGGCTCGGCGCCGTTGCCGCGGCAGCGCTCGCAGCGGTCCACCACCTCGTACTCGACGTCCACCTCGGTCCCGCGCGCCGCCTCCTCGAGCGAGATCTCGACCGCCACCGCCACGTCGCCCCCCTGGACCGGGCCGCCGCGCGAGCGGCCGAACGCTCCGCCGAAGGGGTCGCCGCCGAAGAAGGCGTCGAAGATGTCGGCGAAGCTGCCGAAGCCCGAGAAGTCGGGCTCGTAGCCGCGGCTCGAGAGCCCCTCGTGGCCGTAGCGGTCGTAGATCGCCCGGCGCTCGGGGTCGGAGAGGATCTCGTGCGCCTCGGCGGCCTCCTTGAACTTCTCCTCGGCGTGGGGGTCGTCCTTGTTGACGTCGGGGTGCAGCTCGCGCGCGAGCCTGCGGAAAGCCTTCTTGATCTGGGACTGGTCGGCGTCACGCGGGACGCCGAGCACCTCGTACGGATCTCGCTTCATTCGTCGTAGATGTCGCCCACGAAGCGCGAGAGCTCGGCCGCGGCCGCCCGCACCGACGCGATCGCGAGGGCGTAGTCCATGCGCACCGGGCCGATCACGCTGACGGCGCCGAGGTTACGGGTCGGCAGGCCGTAGTTCGCCGCCACCACGCTCAGGGAGCGAAGCTCCGGAGCCTCGTTCTCCGCGCCGATGCGCAGGTACAGACGCGGCTCCGCGAGCGCGCTCTTGAGCAGGCGCAGGAAGGCCACGCGCCGCTCGAGCAGCGTCATCAGGTCGTTGATCTGGGTGAGGTCCTGCACGCGGTCCTCGCTGAAGAGCCGGCCGGCGCCCTCGACGTAGAGGCTGTCCTCGGCCGTCTCCTCGAGCTCGGTGAACGAGGGCGCGAGCGTCCGGAGGAACTCGCGCTCGGTGTGTGAGAGGCCCGGGTCGTCGAGGCGCGAGTGCAGCATCCGCGCGCCGAGCCCCATGCCGCCGAGCTCCTCGTTGAGGTAGCTCCCCGCCCAGTCCACGAGCCCGGGGTCCACCGGCTCGTCGTAGCTGAACACGCGCTTGGTGACGCCGCCCGTGGAGGTGATGATCACGACCATCACGACCTGCGGCTGGAGGCGCAGCACCTCGACGTGCCGGATCGTGGTGGTGGCGATCGGCGGCGCGGAGACGATCGCGAGCAGGTTCGTGATCTGCGAGAGCTGCTCGGTCGTGGCGCGCATCGCCTCGTCGACCTCGCGTCGCATGTCGGAGAGGCGGAACTCGCCCCGCGGCGCCGGCAGGCTCCCCTCCTCGAGCAGCTCCTCCGCGTAGTAGCGGTAGCCGGCGTCTGTCGGCACGCGGCCCGCCGAGGTGTGCGGGTGCCGCAGCAGCCCGATCTCCTCGAGCCGCGCCAGCTCGGCGCGGATCGTCGAGGGCTTCCAGGGCAGGTCGTCGTGCTCGGCGAGCCAGCGAGAGCCCACGGGCTGCCCCTGCCGCACGTGCATCTCCACGACCTTGCGCAGGAGGAGCGCCTGTCTCGTCGTGATCTCCACCGCCTAGATTTTGATAGGTCGTGTCCAGGGAAAGGGCCAGCCCAGGGCCGGGCACGCGCGCGTCACTCCCCCATACCCGCCGGAAGGAGCCTCGTGGAGCGCAAGTGGTGGACATTGGTCGTGGTCTCGATCGCGACCTTCATGCTGCTCCTGGACATCACGATCGTGAACGTCGCGCTGCCGTCGATCCAGCGCTCGCTCGGGGCGAGCTTCAGCGACCTGCAGTGGGTGGTGGACGCCTACGCGCTCACGCTCGCGACGCTGCTGCTGACGGCGGGGTCGCTCGCCGACCTGTTCGGACGCAGGCTCGCGTTCGTCGCGGGCCTCCTGCTGTTCACGGCGGCCTCGCTCGTCTGCGGCCTCTCCGGCAGCCCGCTGATGCTGATCCTCGCGCGCGGCGCGCAGGGCATCGGCGGAGCGATCATGTTCGCCACCTCGCTGGCGCTGCTCGCGCAGGCCTTCAGCGGCCGGGAGCGCGGCACGGCGTTCGGCGTCTGGGGCGCGGTGATCGCGAGCGCCGCCGCCGTGGGGCCGCTGCTCGGCGGGGCGCTCACCGACGGGCTCGGCTGGGAGTACATCTTCTTCATCAACGTCCCGATTGGCGCGCTCGCGGTCCTGCTCTCGCTGCGCCAGCTCGAGGAGTCGCGCGACCCCGAGGCGGGCGGCGTCGACTGGCCGGGCTTGCTCACCTTCTGCGCCGCGCTCTTCCTGCTCGTGTTCGCGCTCATCCGCGCGAACGACGAGGGCTGGGGCAGCACCCAGACGATCGCCGAGCTCGCGGGCTCGGCGGCGCTGCTCGTGGTGTTCACGGCGGTCGAGCGCTACACGAGCAAGCCGATGCTCGACCTCTCGCTGCTGCGCAAGCCGACCTTCAGCGGCGCGGCGGTCGTGGCCTTCACGCTCTCGGCGGGGATCTTCGCGATGTTCCTCTACATCGCCCTCTACATCCAGAACATCGTCGGGCTGACGCCTTTCCAGACGGGCCTCGCGTTCCTGCCGATGACGGTCATGTCGTTCGTCGCCGCGCCGATCGCCGGCCGCCTCTCGGACCGGGTCGCGCCGCGGGTGTTCTTCGCGCTGGGCATGCTGCTCGTGGCGGTCGGGCTCGTGCTGATGCACGGGGTGACGCCGAGCTCGGACTGGACCGCGCTGCTCGCCGGCTTCATCGTCGCGGGCGTCGGCATCGGGCTGACGAACCCCACGATCGCGTCCGCCGCGATCGGCGTGGTGGCGCCGCAGCGGGCGGGCATGGCGTCGGGCATCAACTCGACGTTCCGCCAGGTCGGCGTGGCGACCGGCATCGCCGGCCTCGGCGCGGCGTTCCAGTCGCAGGTCCAGTCGAGGATCGCCGACCTGCTCGCGGGCACTCCCGCGGCGGGAACCGGCCTCGCCAAGCAGGTCGCCACCGGGAACTTCGAGCAGGCGCTCGCGAGCGTCCCGCCGCAGGCGCGCAGCACGGCCGCGCAGGCCGCCCGGCAGGGCTTCGTGAGCGGGCTCAACGAGATCCTGCTGATCGGCGCGGCGATCGCGCTGGCGGGCGCGATCTGCGGGCTCGCGCTGGTTCGACGCAGGGACTACGTGGCGGGCGCGGCGCAGGTCCGGGAGCGGGCCGAGCCGGCGGCGGTGGCCTAGGCGCAGCCGCCGGACGGCCCGCACGCCGCGGGCGCGCTAGCCCTCGAGCTCGAGCTCGGCCTCCGCGTTGCGGATGATCTCGTTGCCGTCCTGCTCGGCCACCGTGTCGATCACGACGCGCCCGTCGCGCTCCTCCTTCACGGTGCCCCTGACGACGATCTCCTTCTCGGGGAAGCCCATGCCGCGGAACTGCACCGACAGGCGCTTGAGGCGCCGCGGATCGCCGCCCGCAGCCGCGACGTTCGCGCGCGCCACCTGGGCCATCCCGTAGAGGCCGTGCAGGATGTTCGAGGGCAGCCCCACCGCCTTGGCGAACTCGGCGTCGATGTGAATCGGGTTGAAGTCGCCCGAGGCGCCGGCGTAGCGGTGCGGCAGGTACTTGTCCGGCGTGACGCGCAGCTCGGGGATGGTGTCGCCCTGCTTCATCTCAGCCTCCTCGAACGATGTTGGTCCAGGTGCCGCGCGCGACCTCCCGGCCGTCCTGGTTGGTCGACACCGACTCGAACACGAAGAACTGCATGCCGTCCCGCTCGTAGAGGTCCTTGACCGACGCGACGGTGGTGATCGTGTCGCCCGCGCAGACCGGCTCCGACCAGACGAACTCCTGGGCGCCGTGGAGCATCCGCGCGAAGTTGATCCCGAGCTCGGGGTCGAAGAGCGCCGGGCCGATCGCGCCCGTCGAGTAGACGACCGCGAACATCGGCGGCGCGACGACGTCGCGGAAGCCCTGCTCGCGAGCGGCGGAGCGGTCGTGGTGGACGGGGTTGGTCTCGCCGACCGCGTTCGCGTACTCGCGGATCTTCTCGCGCCCGACCTCGTACTCGTGCGGCGGATAGGTCTTGCCGATCTTGCTCGTGTCGAGGGCCAACCGTCCTCCTGGCGTCGCTTGCAGGGCGGCAGTCTAATGACGCACGCGTCACCGCGTGGGGGCCGCGGACGCCGCCGGGGGCGCGCCCTCGCCCGGCTCGGGCGCCGCGTCGCCGTCGGCGAGCGGCAGCGGGCGCCCGAGGATCTCGGCGAAGTGCTCGGGCGCCAGCGGGCGCGCGTAGTGGAAGCCCTGCGCGTAGCGGCAGCCGAGCCGCGCGACCCGCTCGGCCTGGACGGCCTGCTCGATCCCCTCCGCCACCACCGCCACGCCGATCTCCCGCGCCATCGCGGTCACGGCGGCGACGATCGCGCCGTCCTTGCCGCGCGCGCCGAGGTCCTCGGCGAACGAGCGGTCGAGCTTGATCACCTCGATCGGCAGCTTCTTCACGTAGGCGAGCGACGAGTAGCCCGCGCCGAAGTCGTCGAGCACGATCATCACGCCGAGGTCGCGCAGCCGGCAGAGCGTGCGGACCGCGGCGTCGAGGTCCTCCATCAGCACGCTCTCGGTGATCTCGAGGCCGAGCGCCCTGGGGTCGAGGCCGCTCTCCTCGAGCGCCGCCGCGACGGTGTCGACGATCGCGGGGTCCGCGAGCTGGCGGGCCGAGAGGTTCACGCTCACGACGAGCGGCCGGCCGCCCCTTCGCCCGCAGTTCCAGCGCGCGCACTGACGGCAGGCCGTACGCAGGACCCACTCGCCGAGGCGGATGATCTGGTCGGTCTGCTCGGCGATCGGGATGAAGTCGGCCGGCAGCACGAGGCCGTGCCCCGGGCGCTGCCAGCGCAGCAGCGCCTCGGCCGCGACTATCTCCCCTGTCGCGGCCCTCACCACCGGCTGGAAGAGCAGCCGCAGCTCGTCGCGCTCGAGCGCGGACTCGAGCGCGAGCCCGGTCGCAAGCCGCGCGACCGCGCGGGCGCGCATGTCCTCGTCGAACACCTCGTAGCGGGCGCGCCCGCGCTCCTTGGCGCGGTAGAGCGCGGAGTCGGCGTCGCGCAGCACCGCCTCGGGCACGGCCTCGCCGCAGGCGATCGCGACGCCCATGCTCGCCGTGACGCGGTGCACGCCTCCAGCGACCTCGAGGGGCTCGTCGAGCGCCGCGAGCACGCGCTCGGCGACGCCGCGCGCGTCCTCCTCGCAGGCCACGTCCTCGCAGAGCAGCACGAACTCGTCGCCGCCGAAGCGGGCGACCGTGTCCTCGCCGCGCACGACCGCGGTGAGCCGCGGCGCGAGTGCCTCGAGCACGCGGTCGCCGGCGTGATGGCCGAGGCTGTCGTTGATCACGTTGAAGTGGTCGACGTCGAGGAAGAGCACCGCGACGAGCCCGCCGTCGCGCCGCGCGCGCGCCAGCGCGCCCGTGAGGCGCTCGACGAACAGGGTGCGGTTCGGCAGCCCGGTGAGCGGGTCGTGCAGCGCCTGGTGGCGGGCGCTCTCCTCGGAGCGGGCCCGCGCCACCGCGGCCGCGAGGACGTTCGCCAGCGACTGCAGGAAGTGGATGTCGTTTCGGCTGAAGCGGCGGCGGACGGTCGTGTAGGCGCCGAGGATGCCGAACGGGCGCCCCGAGACCTCGATCAGCACGGTCATGGCGCTCACCACCCCGTGCTCGTGCAGCACGAGCGAGCCGGCGAAGCGCTCGTCCGCCTCGAGGTCCTCCGTCACCACGGGCTGCGAGTGAGCCAGAGCGTAGGCGGCGATCGACGAGGAGGCGAGCGGGATCCGCAGCGACTCCTTGACCCCGTCCCGCCAGCCGAGGCCCGCGCGCATCCTGAGCGCCTTCCCGTCCGGCAGGAGCTCGAGCACCGATGCGAGCTCGACGTCGAGCGTGTCGCGGAGCAGCCCGATCGCCTCCTCGACGAGCCGGTCGAGCTCCATCCCCGCAAGCGCGCGCCGGCCGAGCTCGGACACGACCGCCTGCTGGCGCGCCCGCTCGTGCAGGTGCTGGTTGCTCCCGCTGAGCGCGGAGGCGAGCCTCTCCACCACGAAGCAGACGGTCGCCACGGCGAGGACGAGCGCCGCCCAGCGCAGCGCGTCCCACAGCCCGTGGTGCGCGCCTTCGTGCGCCTCGGGGAGCAGGACGAGCACCACGGCGTACGCGGCCGCCACGAGCGCGATCTGCCGGGCGGCCCGCGCGCGGCCGAAGAGGGCGAACGAGTACGGGGGCGCCCACACGTAGAGCAGGGTGTACGGGCTCGCCGGGTCGCCGCCGAAGTAGATCGCCGCGCTCACCAGCAGGGTCGAGAGCGCGAGCAGGAGCTCGAGCGCCGCGTGCGGCAGCCGCCCCGGGCCGAGCACGAGCAGGAGCGCAAGCGCATAGCCGAGCACGGCGAGCGCGGTCACGGCCGCGAGCTCCATGCCCGGCGCGTCGACGGCGAGCGCCCAGGCGAGCGAGATCGACACGCCGACGACGTACAGGAACGCCAGGACCGGCCCTGGGACCGCCTGGGGCACGGGAACCCCGCTGCGCGCGCGACGCTTCACTGTCATTCAGTATTCGGCCGCGGAGAAGTCTGCTTTACCAAGCTAGATGCGCCAGCGGCCGCCGACGAGGATCGGCACGCGCTCGCCGGCCGCCGTGACGCCGGACACCGTGAGCTCGTCGCCGCCGACCATGAAGTCGATGTGGATCGCCGAGCGGTTGACGCGCTCGTGCTCGTTCGCCCCCACCGCGAAGGGGAACCCGTTGCCGAGCGCGATGTGGCTGACCGCGTTCTCGTCGAGGAGCGTGTCGTAGAAGACGGTGCCGAGCGCGCCCACGCGGCTGTCCGAGTCCACGAGCGCCACCTCCCCGAGCCGGGCGGCCCCCTCGTCGGTCTCGAGCGTCGCCCGCAGGGCCTCGCCGCCGCTCGAGGCCTCGACGCGCACCACCCGTCCGCCCCGCAGCTCCACCTCGAGGTCGCGGATCAGCGTGCCGGCCCGCACGAGCGGCTTCGTGGAGCGGATCACGCCGTCGGCGCGCGCCGGGTCGGGCGAGGTGAAGATCTCCTCGGAGGGGATGTTCGGCATGTGGCGCAGGCCGTCCACGCGCGAGAACTCGGCGAACAGCCACTCGGAGGTGGGTAACAGCCCCACGGTCAGGTCGGTGCCGGGGCCCTCGTAGTGGAGAGCGTCGAAGCGCCGCTCGTTGAGAACGCCCGCCACGCGCCTGAGGCGACCCATGCGCGCCGCCCAGGCGGCCGGCGGGTCGGGCTCGTCGAGCCGGCAGCAGCGCGCCACCTCCTCCCAGAGGCGGTCGAGCGCGGCGGCGGGATCGAGGTCGGGGAACACGAGCAGCGCCCACTGGGCGGTCGGGCACGGGACGGCGGTCCAGTTGACGGTCCGCTCCCCCACCACGCGCGCCCACTCTGCGATCGAGGGGAGGTTGTCGCGCCCGACCCTGGCGGGGTCGAGGTCGTTCAGGAGCTGCGGCTCCACCGGGCCGGTGAGCGCGATGTGCGCCGCGCCCTCGCGGCTCAGCGCGAGCACGCGCTCGCCGTACCACGGCGGCACGTAGTCGAGCGTGTCCTCGTCGGCGTGGAGGAGCCGCGCGCGCTTGACGTGGACGTCGAAGGTCGTCACGTCCACGAAGCGCGCGCCGGCGCGGTAGGCCGCCTCGGCGACCGCCCGGGCGAGCGTCTCCTTGCCGGGCTCGCTGCTCACCGACACCACCTGTCCGGGCTGCACGTTCGCGCCGAACCGGACGGCGAGCTCCGCGAGTCGAGTCGCAAGGTCCTCGTGCCGCATCGCGGAGCGATTTTGACAGGCCGCCTCCGGCCGCCGTGGCTCCGGGGCAGGCGGCGGCGCGGGAATGGCGAGCGGCGCTTCGGGGGACAGAGCACCCTGATGAGAGGGATCGCCGGGCTCGCATCCCTCGCCGCCGCGCTCGCGGCGGCGGGCTGCGCGGGAGGGTCGGGGAAGCCGCGCGAGCCGCCCGCCCGGACGGCGACACAGCAGCCGCCCGCGACAGCGCGGGAGGCGGCGCCCCAGCCGCGCGCGGGCCGGATACCGCCGCCGCTCTCGCCCCGCGACGTCTACGCCGCCGGCCGCCCCGGGCAGCTGCGCGGCGCAGCCCGACACGTGCCCGCGCGCGTGTACGTGCCGAACTCGGGGTCCGGCACGGTCACCGAGATCTCGCAGCGCGGCGCGCGCATCATCCGCACCTTCGCGACGAGCGCGCTGCCGCAGCACGTGACGCCGTCGTGGGACCTGCGCACGCTCTGGGTCGCCAACGACGAGGGCAACACGCTCACCCCGATCGACCCCCGCTCAGGCCGCCCCGGCAGGCCCGTGCCCGTGGCGGACCCCTACAACCTCTACTTCACCGCCGACGGCCGCTACGCGATCGTGGTCGCGGAGCGCCTGAGGCGCCTCGACTTCCGCTACGCCCATTCGATGCGACTGCACCACGCGCTGAGCGTGCCGCAGTGCCCGGGCGTCGACCACATGGACCTCACCGCAGACGGCCGCCGCGCGCTCGTCTCGTGCGAGTTCGGCGGCCGCATGATCGTGGTCGACCTCGAGCGCGAGCGGGTGCTGCAGACGATCGACCTGCGCCCGGGCGCCATGCCGCAGGACGTGAAGCTCTCGCCCGACGGGCGCCGCTTCTACGTGGCGGACATGGCCTCGAACGGCGTCTGGGAGATCGACGCGCGGCTGATGCGGAAGATCGCGTTCATCGCCACCGGCGCGGGCGCGCACGGGCTCTACACGAGCCGCGACTCGCGCATCCTCTTCATCAGCAACCGCGACGAGGGCTCGATCTCGCGGATCTCGCTGCGCACCGGCCGGCCCTTGGGCAAGTGGCGCATCCCGGGCGGCGGCAGCCCCGACATGGGCGGCCTGTCGGCGGACGGCAAGGTGCTCTGGCTCTCCGGCCGCTACGACGCGGAGGTGTACGCGATCTCCACCGTCAGCGGCCGGCTGCTGCGCCGCATACCGGTCGGGAACGGGCCGCACGGCCTGTGCGTGTGGCCGCAGCCCGGCCGCTACTCGATCGGGCACACGGGGATCCTGCGCTAGGCGAGCGCGAGCAGCTCGCGCACGCGCGGGTCCTCGAGCGACGGCAGCACGAGGTCGGCGTCGAGCTCGCTCCCGGGGATCGTCGGCACGGCCACGACGTACATCCCGGCGGCGCGCGCGGCGGCGGCGCCGGTGGGCGAGTCCTCGAAGGCGACGGCGCGGCCCGGCTCCGCCCCGAGGCGGCGGCAGACCGCCTGGTAGATGTCCGGAGCCGGCTTGGGGCGCTCGACCTCGTCCCCGCAGACGCTCTCGTCGAACGCGCCGTCGAGCCCGGCGCCCGCCAGCGCCGCCGACACCAGGCTGCGCGGGGAGCTCGACGCGAGCCCGAGCGGCACGCGGCCCCGCAGCGCCCCTACCAGCTCGCGCGCCCCCGGCATCGGCTGCGCCCCCGGCACCTCGCGGTGCGCGAGCTCGAGCAGCTCGTCCCAGAGCCGGCTGCCCTCCCCCGGCCGGTCCAGCAGGCGCTCGAGCACCCTCGCCGCCACGCTCCCGGACTTGCCGAGCAGCGCCTCCTTCTCGGCGCGCCCGAACGTCCTGCCGTACCGCGCGAAGAGCCGCTCCTCCGCGATCGTCCAGCGGCTCTCGGTCTCGAGCAGCAGGCCGTCGCAGTCGAGGACCACGGCGGCGAAGCGATGGTCGTACGCGCCCGTCACGCCGCGCCTAGGGGGCCATCCCGCCGCGGCGCAGGGCTGCGAGCGTGCCGTCGAGGTGGGAGCGGAGGAGCCGCTCGGACTCCGCGCGCCGTCCGCCCGCGATCGCCGCCGCGAGCTCCGCGTGCTGCTCGACGATCGGCCGCACGCGGCTCCAGTCGACCGCGATCATCGCCCGCACCATGCGCTGCTGGCGGTCGCGCAGCGAGTCGTACAGCGAGGTGACGATCGGGTTGCCGGCGGCCGCGACCGGGATCCGGTGGAACTCGCGATCCGCCTCGGCGAAGCGTCCCGCGTCCTCGGCGTCGGCCGCCGCCCGCTGCTCGGCGAGCGAGCGCTCGAACGCTGCCGAGAGGTCGGTGCCGAGCGCGAGCGACTTCTCGATGCCGAAGCGCTCCACCACCCAGCGGGTCTCGATCACCGCCTCGATCTCCTCCGAGGAGACCGGCACGACGAGCGCGCCGCGCTTCGGGTAGAGCCGCAGGAGCCCCTCGGCCTCGAGCTGGAGGAACGCCTCGCGCACCGGTGTCCGGCTCATGCCGAGCTCGGAGGCGATCTCGCCCTCGCTGATGAGCTCGCCCCCCGCGAGGGTCGCGGAGAGCACGGCGCGCTTGACGTGCTCGTAGGCGCGGTCCTTTGCCGCAGCTTGGCGCCGGCGCGGCGTCATACCTGCCCGAGGATCGCATCGATCGCCGATAGACGCAAGATAGATGCAAGTTGTATCTTCCCGCGGTGTCCTCCGCCCTCCCTGCACGTCGCAGCGCGCGCCCGCGCCCGCGCGCGCCCGGCGACGCTGGCGAGCCGGCGGGGGCAGCGCCGCCCGGGCGGCGCGGATGGCTGATGTGGGGCCTCGCCGGCTCCTTCTACCTCGTCGCGCTGTTCCACCGGATGAGCCTCGGCGTCGCCTCCCTCGAGGCCCAGCGGCGGCTCGGCGTCCACACCGGCGCGATCACCGCGCTCTCCGCCGTGCAGCTCTGCCTGTACCTCGCGATGCAGGTGCCCGCCGGGCTGCTTGCCGACCGCGTCGGCCCGCGCCGCACGCTCATCTGGGGCCTCGCGGCGATGGGCGGGGGCGAGCTCGTCTTCGGGCTCAGCTCGAGCTTCCCGCCCGCGCTCGCGGGCCGCGCGCTCGTGGGCGTGGGCGACGCCTGCACGTTCCTCAACGTCCTGCGGGTGGCCGCCAACTGGCTGCCCGCGCGCCGCTACGCGCTCGCCGTGGCGCTCACAGGACTGCTCGGCTCCGGCGGGCAGCTCGCGACGACCGCGCCGCTCCACGCGCTGCTGACCGGCCTCGGCTGGACGCCCACCTTCGCCGCGAGCGGCGTCGTCACCGCCGCGCTCGCGCTGCTCGCGGCCGCGAGGCTCCGGGACCACCCTCCCGGGCGCCCGGCCCGCGGCGCGGGAGCGCACGAGCCGGTCGAGCGCGTGCTCGCGACGCTCCGCCGGGCATGGTCGCGGCGCGGGACCCGCCACGGCTTCTGGGCGCACTTCACGCTGATGTCGCCGTTCGTCGTCCTCTGCGGCTTCTGGGGCTACCCGTTCCTGGTCAAGGGGCAGGGCATCCCGGCCGCCGAGGCGAGCGCGCTGCTGAGCGCGCCCGTGGTCGCGTTCGCCGCGACCGCGCCGCTGCTCGGCTGGCTCGCCGGGCGGCGCCCGCACCGGCGCGCGCAGATCGTGCTCGGCGCGGCGGCGGCGAACGCGCTGGCCGTCGCCGCCCTCGTCTGCTGGCCGGGACCGCGCGTGCCGGCCGCCGTCGCCGGGGCGGCGCTCACCATCGCGGGCGCGGCCGGCGCCGCCTCGATGCTCGGCTTCGACCTCGCGCGCGAGCAGAGCCGCGAGCACGACGGCGGCAGCGCCTCGGGGCTCGTGAACACCGGTGGCTTCAGCGCGGCGATCGCCGCCGACGTGGCGATCGGCGCGCTCGTCGGCGCGCAGCTTCGGCCGAGCGCCGCAGCGTCGTACCAGCTCGCGCTCGCGCCGCTGCTCGCGCTCGCCCTGCTCGGCCTCGCGCGGCTCGCGCGGCTCGCTCAGCGCCCGAGCACGGCCCGCGCCTGACGGGCGATCTCGAGATCCTCGCGCGATGTGACGACCAGCACGCGCACCGCCGCTCCCCGGGCGCTCACATCGGCGTCTCCGCTCGCCGCCGCGTTGCGCCCGGCGTCGAGCGCGGCGCCGAGGAACCCGAGCCCGGCCACCGCCCGCTCGCGTACCGCGGCCGAGCCCTCCCCCAC
>JADGHQ010000051.1 GCA_019683805.1 Thermoleophilaceae bacterium | reverse complement strand
GATACCGATCTTCACGATCCTCTTCCTCGCGCCCGTCTACGTGCCGCTCGACCTGCTGAAGGGCTGGATCCACGACGTGGCGCGTTACAACCCGGTCACGTACATCATGACCGCGGGCCGGGGCTTCATCGCCGGCGCTCCGCTCGACGTCGCGCTCGCGTACGTCTGCGGCGCGGGGCTCGTGGCGCTGCTCACGCTCTGGGCGATGCGCGGGTTGCGCCGCGCCGAGCGGGGCATGTAGCCGGCGGAGCCGCCGCGTCGCGCCGCGGCTCGCGCCGCCGCTCGCGCCGGGGGATCGCTCTCGCTGCGATCCGGGGTAGACGAGACACGTGACCGAGAGGCTCGGCGAATATCGGCGCAAGCGGGACTTCGAGCAGACGCCCGAGCCTGCGGGCGAGCGCGAGAGCGCGCCCGCCGGGGAGCGGCGCTTCGTGATCCACGAGCACCACGCGCGCAGCCTCCACTGGGACCTGCGCCTCGAGCGCGACGGCGCGCTCCTCTCCTGGGCGGTCCCGAAGGGGGTCCCGCCGGACCCGAAGACCAACCATCTCGCCGTCCGCGTGGAGGACCACCCGCTCTCCTACATCGACTTCGAGGGTGAGATCCCCGCGGGCAGCTACGGCGCCGGCGAGGTCAGGATCTACGACCGCGGGACCTACGACACCGAGAAGTTCCGCGACGACGAGGTGATGGTCGTCCTCCACGGCGAGCGCGTGAGCGGGCGCTACGTGCTCTTCCGGACGAGGGGCAAGAACTGGATGATCCACCGGATGGACCCGCCCGCCGACACGGGGCGCGACCCGATGCCGACCGAGATCAGGCCCATGCTGGCGCGCCTCTCCGAGCTGCCCCGCGACGACGAGCGCTGGGGCTACGAGATCAAGTGGGACGGGATCCGCGCGATCGCGTACGTCTCGGGCGGGCGCGTGCGGCTGCGCAACCGCAACCTCCGCGACATCACCGGGCAGTACCCCGAGCTGCGCGAGCTCGGCCGGTCGCTGGGCGCGCGCGAGCTCGTGCTCGACGGGGAGATCCTCGCCTTCGACGAGCACGGCAGGCCGAGCTTCCAGCGCCTCCAGCAGCGCATGCACCTCGCCTCCGAGAGCGCCGTGCGCAGGCGCATGAAGGACATCCCCGTCGTGTACGCGATCTTCGACCTGCTCTACCTCGACGGCCGCCTCACCGCCAAGCTGCCCTACGAGGAGCGCCGCACGCTCCTCGACGAGCTCGGCCTCGCGGGGCCGGCCTGGCAGACGCCGGCGTCGCACCGCGGGGACGGCGCCGCGCTGCTCGCCGCCTCGCGCGAGCAGGGGCTCGAGGGAATCGTCGCCAAGCGGCTCGACAGCCCCTACGAGCCCGGCAGGCGGAGCCGCTCCTGGCTGAAGATCAAGAACAACCTGCGGCAGGAGCTCGTCGTCGGCGGCTGGACGCCCGGGGAGGGCGGCCGGAGCGGGCGGCTCGGCTCGCTCGCGGTCGGCTACTACGACAAGCCGCGCGCGGAGTCCGAGGAGCAGCGGCTGATCTACGCAGGCAACGTCGGCACCGGCTTCAAGGAGGCGGACCTCGCGAGGCTCGGCGCCCTGCTCGAGCCGCTGCGCCGGGACACGAGCCCCTTCCACGGCCGCCAGCCGAAGAAAGGCGCGGTGTTCGTGGAGCCGCGGCTCGTCGTGGAGGTGGAGTTCCTCGAGTGGACGCGCGCCGGCACGATCCGCGCGCCCTCCTACCAGGGACTGCGCGACGACAAGGACCCGCGCGAGGTGATCGCCGAGCGGCCGGCGCCGCCGCCGGAGGGCTAGCCGCGGCCGCGAAGGACCGTGGTCGGCGCGCGGAGCGGCGTGCGGCCGGGCTCCCATCGGGTAGGACTAGGGGCATGGCGAGGCCAGCGAGGGTCGAGGTCGAGGTCGAGGGGCGCAAGCTCACGCTCTCGAACCTCGACAAGCCGATGTACCCGGAGGTCGGCTTCACGAAGGGCCAGGTGATCGACTACTACACGCGCATCTCGCCCGCGCTCCTCCCGCATCTGCGCGACCGCCCGCTCACGCTCAAGCGCTACCCGGACGGCGTAGACGGCGATTTCTTCTACGAGAAGCAGTGCCCGGCCCACCGCCCCGAGTGGGTGCAGACTGCGCCGATCGTCGCGCGCCGCAAGACGATCGACTTCTGCCTCGCCAACGACCTGCCGACGCTCGTGTGGGCAGCGAACCTCGCGGACCTCGAGCTGCACACGTCGCTGTCGAAGGCCGACCGGATCGAGCGCCCCACCGTGCTCGCGTTCGACCTCGACCCGGGCCCGCCGGCGACGATCGTCGAGTGCTCGCAGGTCGCGCTGCGGCTGCGCGAGATCCTCGACTCGCTCGGGCTCGAGTCTTATCCCAAGACCTCGGGCTCGAAGGGGATGCAGGTCTACGCGCCGTTGAACGGCGAGGTGACCTACGACGAGACGAAGCCGTTCGCGCGCGCGCTCGCGGAGCTGCTCGAGCGGCGCCACCCCGACCTGGTCGTCTCCTCGATGAAGAAGGAGCTGCGGGTGGGCAAGGTGCTCGTCGACTGGAGCCAGAACGACGAGCACAAGACGACGGTCTGCGTGTACTCGCTGCGCGCGATGGCGCGGCCCACCGTCTCGACGCCGCTCGCCTGGGACGAGGTGGAGGACGCCTACCGCTCGGGCGACCCGGACGGCCTCGTGTTCACCTCGGACGAGGTGCTCGAGCGGGTCGACGAGCACGGGGACCTGTTCGCCCCCGTGCTCGAGCTCGCGCAGGAGCTGCCGGCGCTCGGCGGGGCGCGCTCGCGCTGAGGCGCCCCGATTCGCGCACCCCGTCCCGGGTACGGTTGTTCGAGTCATGGTCGACTGGTCGCTCGCACACCAGGCGGCCCGCCTCGTCGGCGGCTCCCCGCCCGCGCCCGGGCCGGCCGCGCGCGCGGACTTCGCCGGGCTCGCGGAGCGAGCGGAGGCGCTCGTCGCCGGGTACACGGGGATCGCGCCCTCGCAGCCGGTGCCCGCGGCGGAGGCGGTGGATCGCGGCCGCTGGGCCGAGATCAACATCGAGACGCTGCGCACCTTCCTCGATCCCGTGGTCGGGCGGCTCTCGGCGCATCTCGACAGGGCCGGGCCGCTCGCCGGCCCGCTGCGCGCCGCCGCGGGGGCCACGCTCGCGTTCGAGGTGGGGCTTGTGACCGGATACATGTCGCAGCGCGTGCTCGGCCAGTACGAGCTGTCCCTGCTCCAGCCTGAGGAGCGCCCGCGGCTGCTGTTCGTCGTGCCGAACCTCGACAACGCGCTGCGCGAGCTGGACGTGGACGCGGATGCGTTCCTCGCCTGGGTGGCGCTCCACGAGGTGACGCACGCCTTCCAGTTCTCGGGCGTCCCCTGGCTGCGCGGCCACCTGGCCGCGCTGCTGCGCGAGTACCTCTCCTCGGTGGAGGTGCGCGTCGAGCGCGGCCCCACGGGCGGGCTGCCGACGATGCCGAGCCTGGACCAGCTCGCGCAGCGGTTCCGCGAGGGCGGGCTCGCGGCGCTCGTGCAGACGGGCGAGCAGCGCGAGCTGATGCGGCGGCTGCAGGCGACGATGGCGGTGATCGAGGGCTACTCGGAGCACGTGATGGACGTGGTGGGCGAGCGCGAGCTGCCGGCCTACGCGGGCCTGCGCGAGGCGATGGAGAAGAGGCGGGCGAGCCGCTCCACGCCGCAGCGCCTGCTCGAGAGGCTGCTCGGTTTCGACATGAAGCTGCTCCAGTACGAGCTCGGCAAGAGGTTCTGCGACGCCGTCGCGGGCCGCGGCGGCATCGAGCTGCTCGACCGCGTGTGGGAGTCGCCGGAGGCCATCCCGTCGATGGGCGAGCTGCGCGACCCGGGCGCATGGGTGACGCGCATCGAGGGCTCGCGCGCGGCCGCCTGAGCGGGCGGGGCCGCGACCGCCGGCTCGCTGGCGCGCGAGGGCGGTGGACGGGCCCTGCTGTGGGCACTTTCCCCCTACCGCGTGGTCAAGTGCGGATTCGTCGGGGTGGCGGCCGGGCAAACGTGTGTTCGTGCTATCATCTCTAACGTCCTTAGAACTAATAGCCTTACGACGGATCGAGCAGGGGGAAAGGATCGGGCAGATGGCTACCCAGACTGAGACCAAGGGCAGCGCCACCGCGAGGAAGGCTTCAGCCACGCGCGCGCGCCGGAGCGCCGGCCGCTCCGCCTCGGCCGCCCGCGGCGCCTCGCGCCGCGCGACCGCCCGCGCCGCCGATGCCGCGGCCACGCGCGCGAAGGCGGAGGCGAGGGGCATCCAGGCCTACGCGCTGCAGGCCGAGCGCGCCGTGCTGATCCCGCTCGGCGCCGCTCTCACGGCGCGCGACTCGCTCGTCGAGAACGTCAGGCCGTACACGAGCCGGACGACCGCCGAGCGCGAGATCGCGAAGCTCCAGCGCCGCGTCGCCGCCAACCTGCGGAAGTTCGAGCGCCGCGGCACGAGCGCGCGCGACCAGCTCGAGCGCGACATCAAGCGCAACCGCACGCGGGTCGAGCGCTTCGTGCGCCGCAACCGCCGCCAGGTGGAGAGCCAGCTGCGCGCCGTCCGCCGCGACCTGGGGCGTCAGGCGAGCGAGCTGGTGCAGGGCGTCCAGAGCCTCGCGTAGACCCGCTTCACCCCCGCCGCGACGGAGAGGCGCGGTCCGGGGAAGGACTGCCGGCCCCACATATCGCCGGCAGGGCAGTACCTCTCCTCCCTCAGCCGGCGGGGCCCTCGCGCCCCGTCGGTGCCTTTCAGGGGTTTGACACAATTCGAGGTCGGATGACGCTCCAGCAGGAAGACATCCGCGGCGCGCTGCGCCAGGTTATCGACCCCGAGCTCCGCAAGGACATCGTCGAGCTCGGCATGGTCCGCTCGATCGACGTCGCCGAGGACGCCACGGTCTCAGTGGTCGTGTCGCTCACCACGCCGGGGTGTCCGATCCGCTCGCACTTCCACAAGGCGGTCACCGAGGCCGTATCGGCGCTCGAGGGCGTGCGCGCCGTCAAGGTCGACTTCGACGTCCTCACCCCGCAGGAGAAGCAGGGGCTCCAGCAGCGCCTCCAGCGCAGCTCGCTCCCCGCGGGCGCGCTCGCGCAGGTGAAGAACGTGATCTGCGTCGCCTCGGGCAAGGGCGGCGTCGGCAAGTCGACCATGACCGCGAACCTCACCGCCGCGCTCTTCACCGAGGGGAAGTCCGCGGCCGCGCTCGACGCTGACGTGTGGGGCTACTCGATCCCGCGCATGATGGGCGTGAGCGGGCGGCCGAAGGTCTCGGCAGAGCGCAAGATCATCCCGCTCGAGAGCCACGGCGGGGTGAAGACGATGTCGATCCAGTACTTCCTCGAGGACGCCGACCAGGCCGTCACCTGGCGCGGGCCGATGCTGCACAAGGCGATCCGCCAGTTCCTCGAGGACGTGGACTGGGGGTCGCTCGACTACCTGCTGATCGACCTGCCGCCCGGCACCGGCGACGTCACCATGACGCTCGCGAACCTGTTGCCGCAGGCAAGGTTCGTGATCGTCACGACGCCCCAGCCGGCCGCCCAGAAGGTGGCGAAGAGAGCGGCCGAGACGGCGCTCCGGTACAACCTCGAGATCCTCGGCGTGATCGAGAACATGTCCGGCTTCACGACGCCCTCGGGCGAGCGCTTCACGATCTTCGGCGAGGGCGGCGGCCAGCTGCTCGCCGACGAGCTCGACGTGCCGCTGCTCGGCAAGGTGCCGCTTCAGGAGGAGCTCCGCGCCGGCGCCGACGCGGGGCGCCCGCTCGTGCTGGAGGACCCGGACGCCCCGGCGTCGCAGGCGATATTCCACGCCGCGCGCGGGATCATCGCCGCCACGCCGCAGGACCTGCCGACCGTCGCCATGCCGCTCCCCGTCGCCAAGCCGGGCGGGGGGAACGGCTGGAAGCCGGTCGAGCTCCCGATGGCGCGTTGAGCGAGGTCGAGCGGAGCGACATCCTCTTCGGCGCAGGCTCCGACGCCTGCGCCGCCTGGCTCTACGGCCCTGCGGACGCGGGCGAGGCGCCGCTCCCGTGCGTGGTGATGGCGCACGGCTTCGGGGCGCTCCGCGACGCCGGGCTCGACGCCTACGCCGAGCGCTTCGCGGCGGCCCGCTACCGGGTGCTCCTCTTCGACTACCGTCACTTCGGCGCGAGCGGCGGCGAGCCGCGCCAGCTCCTCGACATCCACCGCCAGCACGTCGACTGGCAGGCGGCCGTCGAGTACGCCCGCTCGCGCCCCGACGTCGACCCGGACCGGATAGTGCTGTGGGGCACGTCCTTCAGCGGCGGCCACGTGATCCGGACCGCCGCGCGCGATCCGCGCATCGCCGCCGTGATCGCCCAGGTGCCGTTCACCGATGGCCTGGCCACGCTCGCGGCGGGTGACCCGCGCACGGCCCTGAAGCTCGCGGCCGCAGGCCTGAGGGACGTGCTCGGCGCGCTCCTCGGCCGCGGACCCCACACCGTCGCGATCGTCGGACCCCCGGGCTCTGTTGCCGCCATGACGACTCCCGACGCCGAGCCCGGCTACATGAGGCTCGTGCCCCCGGGCAGCGCCTTCCGCAACGAGGTGGCAGCTCGCATCGCGCTGCGGGTGGGCTGGTACCGGCCGCTGCGCGACGCGCCGAAGGTGAGCTGCCCGCTGCTCGTGCTGGTGGGCGACCACGACGCCGTGACGCCGCCCGGGCCCGCCATCGAGGTCGCGCGCTCAGCCCCGAAGGGCGAGCTCGTGCGCTACCCGATCGGCCACTTCGACATCTACGTGGGGGAGTGGTTCGAGCGGGCGATCTCCGACCAGCTCGCCTTCCTTGAGCGGCACGTCTCGGCGGAGAGCGCCGCGGCGGCGCCGGCGGCCTGACGGCTCCGCGCCGGTTGCCCGCGTCAGCCCGAGGCCGGCCGGCTGGCGGCTAGCCGGCCTGCCTGAAGTACGCGGCGTTGATCTCCGCGAACCGCTCCCACTCCTCGGGGAGCTGGTCCTCGGCGAAGCAGGCGTCGACCGGGCAGGCCTCGACGCAGGCGTCGCAGTCGATGCACTCGTCCGGATCGATGTAGAGCTGCTCGACCTTGTCGTAGTCGGGCTCGTCCGGCGTGGGGTGGATGCAGTCGACCGGGCAGACCTCGACGCACGAGTTGTCCTTCGTCCCGATGCAGGGCTCTGCGATGACGTATGCCATTCCGTGGGGTCCTCTGGGAAAGGTTTCTCCAGGCGTCCGGCGCACTCGGGCCCGGCGCGGAGCGGCGATTGTATTCGAAGCCAGGACGGCGGTGACCGCTCGTTTGACTCGGCTGGGTGGCACGTCGCGCATGCCGGCGGAGCGCGGCCCGCGCCGGGCCTACAACCAGGCGGACCCGTGGCGGGAGCAGCGTCACTGGTTCTAGGGGCGCGCCGGGGCGGGCGTTCCCGCCCGGCGCCCAGCGCCTCGCCGGCTCGTGTGCGCGCGGGCGCGTAGGGTTTCGGGCGTGATCCTCCTCACCGGGGCGACCGGCAACGTCGGATCCGCGCTGCTCCCGCGCCTCACGATGGCGGGACATCGCGTGCGCTGCCTCGTCCGGCACCCGCGCCGGCTCGGGCCGGAGCGCGTGCGCGTGCAGATAGCGCTCGGCGACCTCGCGAACCCGAGCTCCTTCCGCAACGCGCTGCGCGGCGTGAGCACGGTGATCCACCTGGCGGCGTCGGTCCGCGACCAGGAGCGCGCCTCGATCGAGGAGGTCAACGGCGTGGCGACCATGCGGCTCGTGCGCGCCGCCGAGCGCGCCGGCGTCGAGCGTTTCGTGTACTTCTCGGCGATCGGCGCGAGCCTCCACGCTCCCGCGCGCTTCTTCCGCGCGAAGGCGCTCGCCGAGCAGGCGGTGCGCGAGTCGAGCATCGAGTCGATCGTGTTCGCGCCCTCGATCGTCTACGCGCTCGGAGACGCTTGGATCGCGCTGCTCGAGCGCCTCTCGCTGCTCCCGCTCATGCCGGTCGCAGGCCGTGGCCGCGCGCGCTTCCAGCCCATCTGGGCGGGTGACGTCGCCGACTGCGTGATCGCGGCGCTCGACGGCCGCGCGGCCGGCGCCGAGCGCCTCGAGCTCGCCGGCCCCGAGACGCTCAGCTACGACGACATCGTCCGCACGGTGCTGCGCGCGCGCCGCCGCCGGCGCCGCCTGCTGCACCTGCCGCCGCGGGTGGTGAAGGCAGCGCTCGACACGGTCGAGCGCTTCGCCGGGCCGACCGCGTTCGCGACCTGGGACGAGGCAGAGCTGCTGGAGATCCCGATGGTCTCAGAGCGCGGCACGGCCGACGCCGAGCTGCTCGGTGTCAGGCCGCTGCCGATGCTCCAGGTGCTCGCGGGCGGATAGCCGCAGCCCCCGCCAGCGCGCGCCAGGGCCCGAAATGCGGAGGGCCCGGCGAGATTGCCGGGCCCTCCGGGGGAGGCGTACCTAGACGCCGCCTACATCATGCCGTCCATCCCACCGGGCATGCCACCGCCGGCCGTCTCCTTCTCCGGCATCTCGGCGACGATGCACTCGGTGGTGAGGATGTTCTTCGCGATCGACGCCGCGTTCTGGAGCGCCGAGCGCGTGACCATCGCCGGGTCGATGATGCCCGCGGCGACGAGGTCGACGATCTCGCCCGTCTCGGCGTTGAGGCCCCAGCCCTTCTTGGCCTTGCGGACGTCGTTGACCACGACCGAGCCCTCGAGGCCGGCGTTCTCGGCGAGCTGGCGGACCGGCTCCTCGAGCGCGCGCAGGATGATGCGGGCGCCCGTCTTCTCGTCGTCGGTCTCGAGCACGTCCGGGTCGACCGCCTCGATCGCCTGGAGCAGCGCCGAGCCGCCGCCCGGCACGATGCCCTCCTCGAGCGCCGCGCGGGTCGCCTGCAGCGCGTCCTCGACGCGGTGCTTCTTCTCCTTCATCTCGGTCTCGGTGGCCGCGCCGACCTTGACCACCGCGACGCCGCCGGCGAGCTTCGCCAGCCGCTCCTGCAGCTTCTCGCGGTCGAAGTCCGAGTCGGTGTTCTCGATCTCGGTCTTGATCTGGTTGATGCGGCCCTTGATCGCGTCCGCGTCACCGGCGCCGTCGATGATCGTGGTGGTGTCCTTCGCGACCACGACGCGGCGGGCGCGGCCGAGCTGCGAGAGCTGCGTGTTCTCGAGCTTGAGGCCCATCTCCTCGGTGATCACCTCGCCGCCGGTGAGGATCGCGATGTCCTCGAGCATGCGCTTGCGGCGATCGCCGAAGCCCGGCGCCTTGACGGCGACGCCGGTGAACGTGCCGCGGAGCTTGTTCACCACAAGCGTCGCGAGCGACTCGCCCTCGACGTCCTCGGCGATGATCAGGATCGGCTTGCCGGACTGGATCACCTGCTCGAGCACCGGCAGGAGGTCGCGCACCGACCCGATCTTCTGGTTGGCGATCAGGATGTACGGGTCGTCGAGCACCGCCTCCATGCGGTCCTGGTCGGTGACCATGTAGGGCGAGATGTAGCCCTTGTCGAACTGCATGCCCTCGGTGAACTCGAGGTCCATGCCGAAGGTCTGGCCCTCCTCGACGTTCACCACGCCGTCCTTGCCGACCTTGTCGATCGCGTCCGCGATCACGTCGCCGATCTCGTCGTCGGCGGCGGAGATGGCGGCGACGCGGGCGATCTGGTCCTTGCCCGAGACGTCCTTCGCCTGCTTGCGGATGTTCTCGACGACCTGCTCGACGGCCTTCTCGATGCCGCGGCGCAGGGCGAGCGGGTTGGCGCCCGCGGCCACGTTCTTCAGGCCCTGGCGCACGATGATCTGCGCGAGCAGAGTGGCGGTCGTCGTGCCGTCGCCGGCCACGTCGTTGGTCGCGGTCGCGACCTCGCGCACGAGCTGCGCGCCCTGGTTCTGGAAGACGTCCTCGACCTCGATCTCGCGGGCGATCGTGACGCCGTCGTTCGTGATCGTGGGAGCGCCGAACTTCTTGTCGAGGACCACGTAGCGACCCTTCGGGCCGAGCGTCACCTTGACCGCGTTGGCCACGGCGTCCACGCCGGCCTCGAGCGCCGCACGAGCCTCCTGGTCGTACTTGAGCTCCTTGTGAGCCATAGCTCTCCTAGTTCCTCCGTCTGCTGTTCAGGGAAGGGTGGTCAGTCGGCGACCTTGGCCAGGACGTCCGACTCGCGGAGCACGAGCAGGTCCTCGCCGTCGACCTTGATCTCCGTGCCGCCGTACTTGCTGTAGAGGATCTCGTCACCCTCGGCGACATCCAGCGGGATGCGCTCGTTGTCGTCGCCGAGCTTGCCGTCGCCGACGGCGATCACCTTGCCTCGCTGCGGCTTCTCCTTCGCGGTGTCGGGCAGCACGATGCCGCTGGCGGTCGTCTCCTCCTCCTCGACCGCCTTGACGATCAGGCGATCGCCAAGTGGCTTGAGCTTCATCAGGCTGAACCTCCGTCAGTTCGGTGAGTTCAAAGGGGAGTCTGCTGTGCTTGGCACTCTAGCACGGTGAGTGCCAACGGCAACGCGCTTTCCCGATGGGAAGCGGGATCCCGCCGCCTCCGAGCGGGCTCCGAACGCCGCCCCGCGGCGGTCAGTTCTGGGTGCCGGCGACGCCGCGCAGGCGATCGGACAGCGCCGAGGGGCGGTCCGAGATCGCCGAGAACTCGACCACCGTGACCGTGTCGTCCTCGCTCACCTGGCGGCCGTAGATCTGCTCGAGGAAGTGGACCGTCTCGTCGAGGCGGCGGAACTCCGGGTTGTCGTGCTCGATGTCGCGCGGGGAGAGCTCCTTGACCCGCTTCACCTCGACGCTGTCGATCACGGCCTCGAAGATCCGCTCCCGGGGCTGGTGCTGGAAGCCGACCGTGATCAGCACGACCTGCCCCTTCTTGTACTTCGCGCTCTTGTCGCCCAGCCGGATCGTGGCGGTCTTGCGCCCGCGCTTGAGCTGGTCGATGAACAGCGGCGAGTAGAAGTTCAGGACGTACACCGCCTGCGAGAGCCTACCTGTCCGGCTCGAGCATGGACAGAGCCGCGGCCGCCGTCTCGCGCTCCCCCTCGTAGGAGAGCAGGCGGGGACCGTCCTCGAGCGGCACCCACTCCGCCGAGTCGACCTCGTCGTCGTGGTCGCGCACCGACCCGGCCCTGTAGCGGAACAGGAAGAAGCTCACGACCTTGAGCACGCGCCGGCGGTCGCGGCTGTACCAGTAGCGGATGTCCCCGAGCTTGCGGATGAGCTCGCCCTCGATGCCCGCCTCCTCGCGCAGCTCGCGCGCCGCGGCATCCGGCGCGGACTCGCCCGGGTCGATGTGGCCCTTCGGGAGCGCCAGCACGGCGCCGCCCTTCACGCGCACGGCCGCGAACCACCAGCGCCCGCGCATGCGCCGGACGGCCACGGCGCCCGCGGAGAACTCCCGCAGCGCCCCTCCGCTACTCGTCCGCACCCCCGCCATCCGAGTCCTCGAGCGGGTCCTCGACGAGGGGCACGAACCGCACCGGGCAGATCGCCTCCGCTTGCCCGTCCCGGAAGCGCGTGAGCCGCTCGTCGCCGCCGCGCTTGACCGGGCAGACGAGGATCCCTCCGGGCGCGAGCTGGTCGAAGAGCGCGCGCGGAGGCTCGCCCCGGGCGGTGGCCGTGACGGAGATCCCGTCGAAGGGCGCGCGGTCCGGCGCGCCGCGGCTGCCGTCGCCGACGCGCACCTCGACGTTGCGGTAGCCGAGCTCGGCGAGCAGCGTGCGCGCGCGCTCGGCGAGCGACGGGCGGCGCTCCACCGTGACGACCGCGCGCGCGCAGCGGGACAGCACCGCGGCTCCGTAGCCCGACCCCGTGCCGACCTCGAGCACCAGCTCGTCGCCGTCGAGCTCGAGCAGCGCGGTCATCGCGGCCACGATCCAGGGCTGCGAGATCGTCTGCCCCTCGCCGATCCGGAGCGCCCCGTCGCGGTAGGCCTGCCTGCGCGAGCGCGGCGGCACGAACAGGTGCCTCGGCACCTCGCCCATCGCGCGCAGCACCCTCTCGTCCTCGATGCCCCGCCTGCGGAGCTGGCGCTCGACCATCTCCGCCCGGAGAGCCGCGTAGCGGCCGTCAGTAGATGTAGCTTCGGAGGGAGCGGGGGTCACGGACGATCACCTTCCCGCGGCCGCAGGTGACGACTCCCGCCCGCTCGAGGGTCGCCAGGAAGCGCGACACGCTCTCCCGCGAAGAGCTCGCGAGCTGCGCGATCTCCGCGCGGGTGGAGGGGATCAGCACGTCGCGGTCCGGCCCCCCGTCGCGCTGCTGCTGCTCGGCGTGGGCGAGCAGCACGCTGGCCACGCGGCCGGCGACCGTCTGGAACGACTGGCGCGAGATGCGCTCGTTCGCCGCCCGCACGCGGTGCGCGAGGTTCTCGATCATCCGCAGGGCCATCTCGGAGTTGCCGAGCAGCAGGCGCTTCAGGTCGCCCGCGAGGAACGCGAGTCCCGTCGTGTCCTCGATCGCCTCCACGCTGGCGGAGCGCTTCTCGTCCACGAACATCGCGAGCTCGCCGAACATGTCGCCCGAGCGCATCTCGACGAGCGTGATCACGCGCCCGCTCGGATGCTGGCGCGTGATCCGCACCGAGCCGTCGCGCACGAGGTAGGCGGTGTCGCCCTGGTCGCCCTCGCGGAACACGTACTCGCCCGCGGACCAGCTGCGCGGCACGGCCACGGCGGCGATCTCGGCGAGCTGCCCCTGCGTGAGCCCCGCGAACAGCGGGACCCGTGCGAGCAGGCGTGTGGTCTCCTCCCCTCGCTGCATCACGGTGTGGTGATCCTAGTCACGCATGGGGGAGTAGCCTCTGCGGCGTGATCACAGACAGGGAAGCAGTCCTCGCCGAGGCCGCGCCTGCCGCGGTGGGGCCTTATTCGCACGCAGTCAGGGCCGGCTCGCTCCTCTTCTGCTCCGGCCAGATCCCGCTCGACCCCGCCACGGGCGAGCTGGTCGAGGGCGGCGCCGGCGATCAGGCGCGCCGTTGCCTCGAGAACCTGCGGGCGGTCTGCGAGGCCGCCGGCGCGCGGCTCGAGGACGCGGTCCGCATCGGGGTCTTCCTCACCGACCTCGCCGGCGACTGGGCGGAGGTGAACGAGGCCTACGGCGAGTTCTTCGGGGAGGATGCCCCGGCTCGAGCCGCCGTCGGCGTCGCGGCGCTGCCGAAGGGCGCGCGTGTCGAGATCGACGCGATCGTCGCGCTGCGGGAGTGAGGTAGGCGATGGCGGTCGGGCACCCCGCGGGCGCGGGCGGCACGGCCGCAAGAGACCCGGTGTCGCTCGCCGACGTCGATGCGGCCGGGCGCCGCATCGCGCACGTGGTGCGGCGCACGCCGCTGCTCGGCTCGGGCGAGCTCTCGCGCCGCGTCGGCGCGCCGGTTCTGCTGAAGGCGGAGAACCTCCAGGTCACCGGCTCCTTCAAGGCGCGCGGCGCCTCCAACGTGCTCGCGCAGCTCGACGAGGAGCGGCTGCGCGCGGGGGTCGTGGCCGCGAGCGCCGGCAACCACGCCCAGGGCGTGGCCTTCGCGGCGTCGCGCTTCGGGGCGCGGGCCGTGCTGCTGATGCCCGCGGGCGCCCCGCTCGCGAAGATCGCCGCCGTGCGCGGGTACGGCGGGGAGGTGCGGCTCGTCGAGGGCGGCTACGACGAGGCCCAGGCCGCCGCCGCCGAGGCGGCCGAGCGCGAGGGGATGACGCTCGTGCACGCGTTCGACGACCCGCGCGTCGTGGCCGGGCAGGGCACGGTGGGCCTCGAGATCGCGCGCGAGGCGCCGGAGGTGCGCCTGCTCGTGGTCCCGCTGGGCGGCGGCGGGCTCGCGACGGGCGTCGCGATCGCAGCCAAGGCGCTGCTGCCCGGGGTGCGCGTGATCGGCGTGCAGTCGGCCGCCTGCGCCCCGTACCCGCCGTCGCTCGCCGCGCACCGTCCGATCGGGGCGCGCTCGGCCAACACGATCTGCGACGGCATCGCGGTCAAGCAGCCCGGGCGGCTCACGCTGCCGCTCGTGGAGCGGCACCTCGACGGCGTGGTCACCGTCACCGACGACCAGGTCGCGCAGGCGATGGTGTTGCTGCTCGAGCGCGCGAAGCTCGTGGTCGAGGGCGCGGGGGCCGTTGGGGTCGCGGCGATCATGCACGGGCTCGTGGAGGCGCCCGGCGAGGGCAGCGTCTGCACGATCCTGTCGGGCGGAAACGTCGACGCCGCCTTGCTGCAGGAGTGCATCCGCCTCGGCGAGACGGCGGCGGGGCGCCGGATGGTGCTCGCGACGGTGGTGCCAGACCGCCCCGGCGCGCTCGCGGGGCTGCTCGGGGTCGTCGCCGAGAGGGGCGCGAACGTGCTCGGCGTCGAGCACCTGCGCGACGGGATGGACCTGCACGTGCGCGAGACCGCCATCCAGCTCGTCCTCGAGACGCGCGGCCGCGAGCACGGCAGGGAGGTCGTGGCCGCCGTGGAGGCCGAGGGATTCTCGGTGCGTCTCGAGCATTGACCGGGGGAGCGCAACTTCGGGCGCGCTCGCGCGTCGGCTCAGGCATGAGGGGCTTCATCGTCGCGGCGCTCGCCGCCGCCTGGCTCGCGGCGCTCGCGCCGGGGGTCGCGGAGGGCCGGTCGGCGCAGGCGCGCTACCTCTGGGCGACGATCAACATCTGCGACACCCCGAGGCATCCGAACGAGATGGGCGTGCGCGCGAGCATGCCCGGCAACGGCCGCCGCCAGGGCATGTTCATGCGCTTCCACGCGCAGTTCTACGACCCGGCGAGGAACGCCTACCGGGAGGTGGCCGGCGTAGGCCGCTCGCCCTGGATCCGCGCCGGCTCGGCGCGCTTCCGCTACCGCCAGGCCGGGTTCACCTTCGCGTTCGACCCGCCGGCCGCGGGGACGAGCTTCAAGCTGCGCGGGCTCGTGGAGGTCGAGTGGCGCGAGCGCCGGCGCACCCGCAGCGGCCGGCTGCGGACGGTGGTGGTGCGGCGGGCGGTGCGCGTCACGCGCGGCGGCCGCAAGGGCGTGCGCGGCGGCGATCCGCCGGGCTACTCGGCCGGCTCCTGCGAGATCCGCTAATCGCCCGCCCGCGCCTCGTCGAATAGGCGCGGGTCGTTCGTGATCACGCCGTCGACGCCGAGCGCGTCGAGCTCGCCGATGCGCACGGGGTCGTCGACCGTCCAGACGAACACCTGCCCGCCCGCGGCGCGCGCGGTCTCGACGAGCCTGCGGCTCACGAGCAGCCAGTGCGCCATGATCGCCTCGCAGCGTCCCTGGCGGAGCGCGTCGGCCGCCTGCCGCGGCAGCCTGCGCCGCAGGTGGGCGGCGAGCGCGAGCGCCCCGGGCCTCAGCCACCCCTTCGTGTAGTCGCGCCGCGCGCGCGGCACCGACCAGCCGCGACGGATGCCCGGCTCGAGCTCGCCGAGCACGGCGAGGCTCTCGGTCCACGCGGTCGAGACGATCGACCGCTCGCCCAGCCCGCGGGCGAGGAGCCCCTCCACGACCTCCCGTTCGTAGCCTGGAAGCTTCAGGTCCACGTCGAGCTCCACGCGGGCGTACGCCTCGCCCGCGAAGTGGTCGAGCCCCTCGTCGAGCGTGACGAGCTCGCGGCTGTCCGCGTCTGCGAAATCGTGCGCGAGCACGATCCGCCCGTCGCGCAGGCGGAGCACGTCGAACTCGATCATGTCCACGCCGTGCGCGAGGGCGGCCTCGAAGCTCTCGAGCGTGTTGCCGGGCACGACCAGATCGGCGCCCTTGTGGCCGACGCGCTTGAGCGGCGGGAGGTGC
>JADGHQ010000127.1 GCA_019683805.1 Thermoleophilaceae bacterium | reverse complement strand
GCCCACGCCCGGGGCGCCGACCGGCGCGCGCGGGCGGGGCTGCAGCTCCGCCGCGGCGAGCGCGACGAGCGCGCCGAGCGCCTCGACCGCGCCCGCGACCTGAGCAAGCAGGCAGCCGCCGCGCCCGTCGAGCCGGTCGTTCTCGCCCAGGCGGACCGCGACGCGATCAAGGCCGCGCAGGAGAGCGTCGCGCGGCTCGAGCGCGAGGTGCGGCAGCTCGAGTCGGAGGCAGGCGAGAGCGCGCCGCTCCTCGATCGACTCGCGAAGCAGCGGCTCGAGCTGGAGCGGGAGGCCGACGCGCTCGCCCCCTACGCCGAGGCCGACACGCGGAGCGAGGACGAGGTCCGGCGCCTCGTCTCGCAGCTCGACGCCGCGCCCGCGCCGCTCGGCCCGCCGCCGCCCGCGCCCGAGCCCGACGCCCGACTCGAGCGCTTCCGCGAGCAGCGCGACCGCCTCACGGAGCTCGCGCGGAGCTCGCGGGCGCGCCGGTGGCACGCCGGCCGCCTCGCCGCGGCCACGGCGATCCTGGTCGTGTCGGCGGTCGCCGGCGCGCTCGCGCATCCCGCTGCTTTCCTCGGCCTTGCGGTCGCGCTGGCGCTCGCCGCCACGGTCAGGCGGAGCGACGGTGCGGCCGCTGCCGAGCTCGACGCCGCGCTGCGCGAGCTCGGGGCCGGTTCGCTCGACGAGCTAGAGGCCTCGCTGCGCGCCGACGAGGAGCGCATGGCCGAGGCCCAGGGCGCGCTGCGCGAGCGCGAGCGGCTCGAGCGGCGGCAGCGCGAGCAGCGCGAGCAGCTCGAGGCGGCGCTGCGTGCCGCGCTCGACGAGGCCGGCGCGCCGGCGCGCGAGCCGCTCTCGGAGCGCGCGGCCGCGTACCTCGCCGCCTGCGAGAAGCGGAAGCGCCTCGACGCGGTGAGGTCGGAGCTCGCGCGCGCGCTCGCCGAGCTCGAGAACGCGGGCAAGCCGCGCCGGGACCTCGACGAGCGGCGCCGTGCGCTCGAGGACGCCCGCGCCGCCCTCGGCACCGCCTACGAGCGCGTCGCGATAGCTACGAGGGATCTCGACGAGGCCGCCAACGCCTTCGCCGAGCTCGAGCGCCGGGCGCGTGTGGACGGCGAGGCGGTCGAGTCCGCCAGGCGGGCGCAGGAGGCGCTGCGCGCGATGCTCGGCGAGGGGACGGTCGGGGATCTCGAGCGTCAACTCGAGGAGGCCGAGCGCCGGCTGCGCGAGCACCGCGCGCGCCACGGCGAGCTGGCCCGCGAGCCGGGGGATTCCGGGCCGCTCGCCGACGAGGTCGCGCGGCTCGACGCCGAGCTGAAGGACCTGGATATCGGGATCGAAGGGCTCAAGACCCAGATCGGGGAGCGGGAGTCCGGCCTGCCAGACCCCGCCGAGCTCCGCCGCGAGCTCGGCGAGCTCGATCACCGCATCGCCCGCATGGAGCTCGAGCGGGACGCGATCCGGGTCGCGCGCGAAGAGCTCGCGAAGGCGGCGCGCTCGGCCCACCAGGCGTTCGCCCCCCACCTCAAGGAGGCGCTCGTGCGCAACCTGCCGCGGATCACGGACGGCCGCTACCGAGAGGCGACGATCGACGAGCAGCTCCAGATCAAGGTCGTGGCGCCCGAGACGGGGCGGCTCGTCCCCGTCGGCCAGCTGAGCCGCGGCACCCAGGACCAGATCTACCTCGTCGAGCGGCTCGAGATCGCCCGGCTGCTCGACCCGACCACGGGGCGGGCGCCTCTCTTCCTCGACGACCCCTTCGCCCGCTTCGACGACCGCCGCCTGCGCTACGGGCTCGAGATCCTCGCCGAGGTCGCCGTCCGGCGCCAGGTCGTGCTTTTCAGCGACGACATCCGCCTCGCGGACCTGATCGGGGAGGTCTGCGGAGTCTTCCAGGTGATCGAGCTCCCGCCGCCGGGCGCGCGGGCGGAGATCCCGCAGCCCGGCGCGTGGGCAGAGGGAAAGGAGAGGGCGGCATGACGGAGGAAGGAGAGCGGTGTGAGCGGCCTCGGTGACGTGATCGGCGCGACCGCTGGGGGTGGCATGCGATGCGGCTGACGAGGTGGCTCTCCAGGCTTGCCGCAGGGGGCAAGCGCTTGTCCTCGCTCGAGCCGGTCTGGCTCGAGGGTGACGAGCGGGTTGAGGTCGTCGGGGAGTCGCACTATCAGCAGGCGCTGCGGAGCATCTGCGGCCGCGAGGCGTGGACGGAGGTCAGGCACGAATGCGTCGCGCTGCTCGTGCCGGAACCTACGAACCCCCACGACCCGAACGCAGTGATGGTCCAAATCGACGGCAAGCTCGTCGGCTACCTCTCGCGGGCCGATGCCGTCGCGTACCGACCCACCCTGCGCCCCCTCGCCGCGCAGGGGAAGGCGGCCGCCTGCCATGCGGTGATCGCCGGCCGCGGGCCGGGAAGCAGGACGTCGAACCTCGGCGTGTTCCTGCACCTCCCGCCGCCCTAGATAAGGGGCGTGGCCCGTCTGGCGGGTCTGGCTCGGCTCGCGGGCCGGCTCCGAGAGGCGGCCCTACCCGCGGAAGACCACGTCGTTGTGCCACTCGAGAAGCTCCGTGGCCGGCCGCTCCTCGGGGTTCGCCGGGACAGCGATACTCCGGCCCTC
>JADGHQ010000126.1 GCA_019683805.1 Thermoleophilaceae bacterium | reverse complement strand
CGAGGTGGACGAGGCGGGGCTGGAGCGCCTCGACCGGGAGCTGCTGCGGGCGATCGCCGAGAAGTACGACGGCGGCCCCGTCGGCGTGAGCACGCTCGCTGCCTCGCTGGGCGAGGAGCCGGACACGATCGAGTACGTCTACGAGCCCTACCTCTTGCAGCTCGGGTTCATCCAGCGCACACCGCGCGGACGCACGATCACGAAGCTCGGGCGCGCCCATCTCGGTGCCGCCCCCGGGCCCGAGGAGACGCGTCTCTTCTGACCCCGCCCGTAGGACGCTCGCTCGGGACCTGTCCCCGTGTCAGACACCGTCACGACACCGTCACGAGAGCGTGACGCGGTAGGCTCGTGCCGTGCCCGAGCTCTGGACGCCGGTCGTGGAGGGTCCGCACGAGGCGTTCGTGGAGCGCCTGCTCCGTACGATCGCCCGCTTCGCCGAAGCGAGCGGGGTGCAGACGCCGGTGGTGGAGGTCGAGCTCGCCGACACGTCGCGCTTCGTGCTCGATCGGGTCGAGCCCGAGCCTGGCTTCGGGATGATCACGCTCCACGTCCGCAACGTCCACGACGACGAGCCCGATGCCCTGATCATCCCGATCGGCTCGATCCGCCGCATCGAGCTGCGCAAGGCACCCGAGGAGCGGGTCGCCAGGTTTGGCTTCTCGGTGCCCCGGGGAGCGGGTGAGTCGAGCTGAGCGGCTGAGTCGGGCTATCGCCACGCCGGCGCCGGCGCGAGGTGGCTCCGCAGGGTGCGCGCCGCCGCCAGCAGTCGCGGCGCGACGAGGAGCGCCATCACGTCGAACCACACGTAGCCGCTAGCCGCGCCGCTCGGCGGGTTCCCGTCCGGGATCCCGAGCCCCGGAAGCTCCGCCGCCCAGCGCCACGTGCCAATCGACGTGCCGTAGAGCTCGAGCGCCGCGACCACGCAGAAGACGCCCGCGTACGTCGCCCGGACACGCGAGCGCCAGAGGAACGCGAGCAGGAGCGGCACCCCGAGCGCGCCCGCCGCGTCCGGCCGCGGCAGCACCGTCAGCCCGGCGAGGCCCCAGGCCGCGGCGCCCGCCGCGGCGGCCGCGACGAGCCGCCGAGCCGGCACGACCCGGCTCAGCGCGACGCCGCTCAGGTAGACGAGCCCGTGGGCGGGCGGGATGAAGAGCGGCAGGTTGTGAAGCCGGTAGTGATAGACGCCCCAGAGAAGGGAGCCCGTCACCTCCCCGACGGTCGCGAACGCCACCACCCCGAGCGTCTGCGTCCGGGCGATCCAGGGCAGCGGCCGCAGCGCGGCGAGGAGGATGAACCACGTCAACGCGCCGAGCGCGAGCTGCCCCCGGAGCGAGGCCTGCGTGTCGAGCGCGAGCAGTGCCGCGAGGTACGCGGGCCCCGCCGCCGCGAGCCAGCGCGGGACGGTCACCGCCGGTACTGGAGGGCGTGCCAGCTCGGCGTCGGCAGCAGCTCGGCGAGCGGGCGCCCGCCGCGTGGGTCGGCGTACGTGAACTCCGATCGCTCGTCGTCCCAAGTGACTTCCAGCAGTCCCTCCTTGACGCGGTGGTCGAGCCAGGCGCCCCGAAAGACGAGCTTCTTCAACCAGTAGACGAGCGACTCGCCGTGAACGAGCGCGATCTCGTCCCAGTGGCGGACGATGTAGCGGCCGAGCGCGCTGCGGGGCTCCGCGATCGCGTCCCGCTCCACGAGCTCCACGAGGTCCGCGGTCTCGTCGGGGTCGAGCTCGCTGCCCGCCAGCAGACCCAGCTTCACCGCCGCTGCCGTCACGCGCTGCTCGAAGTCGAACGCGCTGAAGCAGAAGCGGTACCCGAGGAACTCGACGACGTAGTCGTCACCCGAGTAGTAGTTGCCAGCGGAATCCACGAGCGAAGCGTACCCTTGCGCCATGCGGATGCTGCGCCTCCCGGCCGCTCTTGCTGGGGTGCTCGCACTCGTCGTGCTCACCGCCTGGGTGATGGCGTGGCCGTTGGAGAAGGCGGTGTACCTCGCGCCCGTGATCGTCGTGGCCGGCGGCGCGGCGCTCGGGCTCGTGATCTTCTGGGGGAAGATCGCGGTCGCGTCGCTGCGCGAGAGCCGCCGCCCCCGGCTCGTGCTCGCGCTCTGGCTCGCCGGCCTCGCGCTGCTCGTCCTCCTCACTGTCCTCGGCGTCGAGCTCCCGCGCGAGGGCTGAGAGCAGCCGCTCGGCGTCCGCGGGAACGCGGGAAGCGGCGCCGGAGGGCGCCTCGGCGTTCGCAGCGCCTCCGAGGTCCCATCCCAAACCCCCCCCCCCCCCGGGAATGAGCACAGCATCGCGGGGAACCCGTCACGCGTGTGTGCCAGCTTCGCACCGAGACGCCGGCGACTCGTCCACACCGCCCGCGTGGACGTGTCCCACGGCCCGATGCCGTCCGCCGCCACCCGTAGCGTGGTCGCACGATGCACGACGGCACCTGGACGATCGGCCCGTGCGACTACCGCTCGCAAGCCGAGCTCGTTCGCGCGCTCGGCATCAGCGACGTCACGGCGGCGGTGCTCGTCCGGCGTGGCTACGCGGACCCCGAGCGCGCGCGGCGGTTCCTGGAGGGCGAGCAGCCGCCGCACGACCCCTTCCTGCTCGGCGACATGGCCCTCGCCTGCGAGCGGATCCGCGTCGCCGTCGCCGAC
>JADGHQ010000050.1 GCA_019683805.1 Thermoleophilaceae bacterium | reverse complement strand
GCTGATGTCGTACACGAGCAGGTACCGCGTCCGAGACGCCACGGGTATCCGTCAACGAGTTGTCAAAGGCCGATAGGCGGGGAGCTCGCCCAGCAGGACCGAGGCGAGCATCCGCGCCTGCAACTCCAGGCAGCGCCGATAGCTCACGCGGTAGCCGAACAGCGGGTGCCGGATCTCGTCCGCCATGCGTCGTTCGTACGACGCTATGAATTTCCTGCGGCCCGCACGTGTCAAAGCGGCTGCCGTGCGTGAGACGACGAAGTCTCGCTCATCGATCTCGCCGTTGTTGATGGCGCGGACGACGGTGGAATCCCCGACGAGCGGACGAAACTCCTCCATCAGGTCGAGAGCCAACGCGGGGCGCGCGAAACCTGGACGATGGAGCAGCCCGACATAGGGATCGAGCCCCGCGGCGATGAGCGCCACGGTCGCATCGCGCACGAGGAGCGCGTACGCGAAAGAAAGCAGCGCGTTCACAGGGTCGCGGGGCGGTCGGCGGTTGCGACCGTTGAAGTCGAACGGTCCCAGAGCGCGCTTGAGCATCGAGCCGAAGGCCTCGAAGTAGCCGCGCGAGGCGGCGCCCTCGACGCCGCGGAGCGACGGCAGGTCGGCTGCCTCCCGGGCCGCGGCGATCCCCGACTGCAGGAGCGCCCCGGCACTCCCCACCGCGGGATCCCCGAGACGGCGAAGAAGCGTCCGCTGGTTGCGCAGCTTTCCCGCGACAAAGGCGCGGCAGATCTCCAGGGCTCCAACGAGATGAGCCCGGTACTGCGCAATTCGACGGCGAGTGTCCGCCTTCCGGATGGGCGCGGCATACGCCCGCGGCCAGCCAGATGACGAGCACCACGCGACCGTCCCTCCTGCCTCCGTCACCGCGCGAACCGCGGCACTCGTGACGGTCGCGTTGCCGTAAACGACGACGTGTGACACGTCGATCGCCCGAACCGAGTCGAGGGCTTCTCCCCCGCGGCGAAGCTCGAGCCGTCCTCCCGCCTTGCCGAGGACCACATCGGGCTCTGTGAGGTGCAACGGCCGAGCCGGGGTGTCCTTTGCGATCAGTCGCGCCGAGCGGCTGCGCTCCGCGCGCTCGATCGCGTGCTCGTCAGGCAAGCAGAGCCCCACGAGCACGCAGTGGGGGCAGCGCGGGTCGTCTTGCAGGGGTGGTGGCGCCTCACCCCGGGCAGCGTTCTCGCGGATCTCCGCGACGCTCCGGCGCACACGCTCCTCGAGATCGTCGGGCAGCGGCACTCGAACCCGGCGTCGCGCGGCGTCGAACCAGACCTCGGCGCGGTCGACCCTGTAGCCGTGAGCGCGCAGGAGGGCGACGTGAGCAAGGAGCTGCTGGAGCTCGGGATCTCGCAGCGGCGCATCCTCCCGCCAGGGGCTTCCCCGCTTGTACTCCACGGGAACCGCCCGATCGCCGTCGAGCTCTACGAGATCGATCTTCGCCACGACGCCGAGCGCCGGATCCCCTAGCGACATCGAGCGAACGGCGGCGGGATGCTCTTCCGTCCGTTGAGCCGTCCACCGATCGACGTTGCGGTGCACATACGTGCCCTCCAACGTCGCCGCGTTGTCCCCGTTCGCGCCGTCGACCCACATGAGGTAGGCCAGCCGCGGGCAATACGCATGCTCGTTGATGATCCGGGCGGGAATCGGCTCCGTGAGCAGGTGCCCGGTCATGCGATCCGTCGGCCGATCGACAGTCGCCGCTCTGCTCGCAGGATGCGTGATGCGAAGACGGCCTCGATCCCCGCGGCAGCGCGTTGCGCTTCGGGGCGCCCGCTCCACTGCCGCCCGACCACGAGGTGAAGCGCCTCGGCCGGAACGCTCGCGGTGAAGATTGGCCATTGGAACTCGACACCGTCGCGGCTCGACATGAAGGCGCCTCCACGGACGCTACGTGTGCCGGGCATCGGCGCCACCGCGGCGAGACCGCGGAGCGCAAGCGGCACCAGCCCCGGGATGCCGCGCACTCCGTCGGTGCTCGGATAGGGGCCCATGATTGCGCCCTGCTGCCGTCGGGCGCCCGGGTCGAGACCGAGCGTGTTGCAGCCTTTCCTGCTCTCCGATGAGCCCGCGAGGAGCGCGCGTACATCCTTCACAGCCACGGTGTCGTCCTGCTTCGATGCGTTCCCGAAAAGCGTCCCGCGAGTACCGAACGAGTAAACGCACACAGGAGTGAGCGAGACGCGCCCGCCCTGTCGCTCCGGCGCCTCGGCGCAGAGGCCGGTCACCATGCGCCCGATCCCCCCGCCGCCCTCGACGGCCTCGCCCCACTTCTCGGGTGTGAGCTCGTTCACGTCCTTCGCCAGGTCGACGACCGTGGTCAGGGCGTCGAGCCGAATCGCTTCGACGAGACGCTCCACGAGCCCGTCGAGATCGGCGCAATCGTCGCTGCTCACCTCCGCATGCCACCCGGATGCCCCGTCGGGCGCCCAGCGGACCGCGGTTCCTTCTCCGAGCAGATAGGCGATCCCGTAGAGCGCGAGCGCGGCTGCCGGCGAGTCGGGGCGCAGGCCGGGCAAGGCGATGAACGGCCTCAACGTCCCGCCTCCTCCGCCGAAACCGCTCGGTCGGCGCACATGAGGAGCGCCTCGAGAAACGCAAGCCCCCACGGCCCGTGCTCGCGCGAGAGCTCCACGAAGGTTGCGAGCTGTGCGTCCGGAGCCGGAACCGCGGACGACGGCACATCAACTGCCTGGCCGTCGATGAAGGTCGAGACCGCGGCGGTCTCCACATCCTCGACGGCCGCCGGAAACGGCCGGTTTCGTCCATGGTGCGTGGCGACAAGCCAAGCCGCGAGCGGGTCGTCGGGGAACGCCCGCGCGACGGCGACCGCGGACACGAGCTCGTGGCGCTTGCGCGCCGGCCATCCCGATGCCTCCCTGAGACGCCGGATCCGAGCGGGGTCGTACGCATACGCGGACTTCGCCAGCGCATCCGCCTCGACCGCGCGGCCGCCGCGCAGCCATGCCTGGAACCGTGGATCGCGCTTGCCCTCGTCGTGGTGGCGCGCGGCGCGGCGTAAGGACGCACGCAGATCGCCGTCGATACCGAGCGCGTCGACGACGCGACCGACCCGAGCCTCGACGGCGGCTTGGTGTTCGTCGAGTGTGACGATCCGTCCAGTCGAGGCGTTTTCGCCACGAGCTTCTCTGGCGACGACGAGTACGCGCCCGTCCTCGAGCAGCGAGGCGCGCCCTTCGGCGAGCTTCCCGGCCACCTCGCGCACACGCTCCCACAGCTTCACGCGCGCGGGCGCCGGCGCGGGCAGCGCGCGACCGATCGCCGCCGCGAGCGCGTCCGCCGCCTCAGAGGCGGTGAGATCACCGGAAGCAAGCGACTCCGCCACGTCGGCGACGTCCGGGTCGCTTGGATCGAGGACGACTCGCGGGCCGCGCGCGGCGAGCGAGCCGAGATCGGTCACTGGAGCCTCCGAGCCCGGCGACCAGCCGAACTCGTCGAGCCCTCCCGCAGCAGCGTCGACGAGGATGCGATCCGTCGGGCGGATGTCGCGCGGAGCGTCGATCGGCGCGACGGTGCCATCGGCCCCGATCCGCCAAGCGGCGACTCCTCGCATCCCGCCCGACAGCCCGTCGTCCTCGCCGGCCGACTCGAGATCGGAGAGGGAGTCGGCGTCACGGGTGGCGAGCCAGCGCCTGACCGTGGGGAGAGAGATCGAAACGAGCTCGCCCTGATGCAGCGGCCGTAGCTCGAGCTCGCGCTCGACCGTTTCGTTCGAAAGCCGGTCGGAGCCGGGCTCGGGCGCGGGCAGGCGCCGCCACGCAATCCCGACCTGAGGAGCCGACGCGCGCTCCCCATGGAGGAGCAGATCGATTTCCGGACCCTCTCCGTCGTCGGCATCGGTCACTGTAAGCGCGTCCACATGGAGATCGAGCAGCCGGATGGTGCGAGTCGGCGGCTCGCCGTCCGGGGCGCCGCACTCGGCAACCGTCTCGTGGATGGCCTCGATCCCGAAGTCGATCACGTCGTCCTGCGCGACCGACCGGAGCCACTCCCATGCGGAAGCCGCGGCCTCGCAATAGACCGGATCGCCCCGCTTCGGCGGGCTGAGGACGACCGCCTCGCTGGCGCGGAGCAGGCCTGCACGGTCGAGGCGACCGAACCGCTGCACGAGGGCGTCGAGCGGGGCGCACGCCGTCACGAGCGCGTCGAAGTCGAGATCCACGCCGACCTCGATGGTCTGCGTCGCGACGACGATGAACGGAACGTCGCGGCCCGTGCGCTCGGCGCGACTCGGGATCGACGCGAGCAGATCGGCCCGCTCCAGAGGACGCACCGGACCGATGAGGAGCACCCGGTCGCGCAAGGGCTCCGGCGCGACGTCTCCGAGCACCTCGAAGGCCGTCCGAGCATCGGCCACGGTGTTCAGGACGACGCCGATCGCCTTCGCCCCGCTGTCGACGAGCTCCCCCACGAGCTTCGGCAGCCGCTTCAGGTCCCACCGGTCGACGAGCCGGGTCCGCTTCGTCGCGGTCAGCCGCCGGGCGATGGCCGGCTCGCAGCGCTCGCCTTCGTCGAGCTCGAATGCCCGGTCGGCCTCATGCGTCGCAGACACGGTGCAGAGGCGGAGCGGCGGGCGCGGAGACCGCGGCGCCCTCGCCTGCATCTCCGCCACGCGGGCGACCGTGCGGCGCAGCGGCTCCGCGATGTGAGCCTCGTCGACCACGACCGTGGTGTCGATCCCGAGGATGCCAGCATGCAGCGCGCGCGAGCCGACCCCGAGGCCGTAGCCGCGGAACAGCAGACGCGATCCGAACTGGTCGACGGTCGAGACCACGATCGCAACCGCCGCCGGGTCGAGCGGGTCGCGCAGGTCGACCGCAGACTCGTCGTCGAGCCCGCCGCGCCAGAGGACAGCCCGCGGGGATGCTCCTCCGCCGAGGTCGCGCAGCGCATCGGCGACGCGGGACACGTCGGCTGAGCGCTCGGCAGAGCAGAGCCGCTCGACGACGTACTGAGCGTGAGCGTGGACCTGATCGACGACCGAGCGGCGGTCGACGACCCAGACGAGGCGGCGCCCGAGCCGATCCGGCCCGGCAACGGCGAGCGCGTAGAGCCAGCATTCGATCAGGCTGGTCTTCCCCGAGCCGGTCGGAGCACGCAGCGCGGGCCACCAGCCGCTCTCGGCAAGCTCCCGGGCGGCGCGCTCCTGCCACCTGTAGGGCGGGCGGTTGTGCAGCGACTGAACGAAGGCGCCGAAGGTGGGCAGGCTCGGCCGCGCCGCTTGTAACGTCGGCAAGCTCACGTTCGACGCTCCGGCAGGAAGCAACCGACGCCACGGAAGCGCCCGCGGCCGGCGAGGAGGGGACCGCGCACCGGCGCGGCGAACCGCACCCGGGCGTGGACGCGCATTCCGGGCGGCATCTCGCCGCGGAGGGCTCCTGCGGGCGGCGCGCCCCTCAGCGGCGGACCGGCCAGCAGCAGGACCTCCTCGGGCTCCGGGAACCCGGCGTTGACGATGCTCGCGACCAGCTCCTCCTCCGGGGAGCGGCCGCGCCGCGGGAAGCGATCCAGGATGACCGGGGTGACCGTCGCCCAATCGGTCGACGGCCCGACCCAGCGCTCGGCCGAGAGCGTCCAGAGGCCGTCCGCCTCGTCGAGCCGGAGCGGGCGGCGCCCATCGGGAAGGACGAGCGGGTTGACGGCGCCGAACGCGCGACGGCAGGCTTCCGCTTCCTCAGGCGTGCAGTCCGCCGGGACCGCAAGCGCGACGCCCCGAACCGTTCCGCGCGCGCCGGTGTGCGCTACGTCGGCGAGCGCCAGGTACGCGGCATGGCCGCGATCCGGGTCATGGCCGTGCAACGCCGGCGGGGCGTCGTCCCCCGCGCATGAGAGGACAGCAGCGCGCAGCGCGGCGCCGAGCAGCGCGGCGTCCGCGGCGTCCTGGGTAGGGGCGACCAAGCGGCGGACGAGGAGCTCCGAGAACGGCCCTTCCGTCGTGGGCGGGACTTCCGCGGGCTCCGTCGCGTGGCGCGCGTAGCCGGCGATCGGCGGCGAGACGGGCTGCGGGTGGATGAAGCGCGCCTTCAGGAGTGCTTCGGTGAGTCCCGGAGCGGCGACGCGGAGCTGGCGGTGACCGCGTGCGCTAGGGACAAGGGGCGGCGTCGGCGGGTCGCCGACGACTGCGCACACGACCGGCGAGCGAGATGACCCCAGCCAGGTGACAGATTCCACCAGGGCCGCCAGCCGCTCGGGAGGACTCTCCGCGTCCGGCCACGCGAAGGTCACGACCGGATCCTCCGGAACCGCCGTCGGGAAGGTGCGATCGACGCGATTGATCGCGCTGCCGGCCTTCATGTAGCGCTGCCATTCGCCGCCGCGCGTCGGATTACGCGGCACCCAGCTCCTGCCGATGGCACGCCGGGACGGCCGCTCCGAGCACGAGATCTTGGGTTGACCCTGTGCCTCGAGCCAGCGGAGCGCCTCGACCGCTTCGGCGTCAGGCTGCTCGCCCCCCATCTCACACGCAGCCGCCACGAGCGCCGCGTGCAGGCGGTAGGGATGGGGCGGCCACTCGATGTCATCGGCTGACCCGAACGGGTCAGCCGCCTGATAACTCCCGAGCAGCAGCTCGCAGCGGATCGCGATCACGAGCCAACCTCGCTCCATTCGTCCGCCGGCTTGCCAACGCTGCGCCGCAGAAGCTCGAGCTGCTCCGGAGAAGCGACGAGCTCGATCGGGGACACGTCCCACTTGACCCCCTTCTCCGCCGCCGACCGTGTCCGCTCGGCAAGCGCCTCGAGGGCGCCCAGCCCGATGATCGGCGCCGAGGCGAGCGTTTCCCCGAACCGGCCGACGAGCTCGAGGGTGGGCTCGGCCTCGGGGACGAGGTGACACCCGGAGCGCAGGTCCCAACCCGCCTCTGCCTGGGCCTCGAGCATCGCGAGGGCGAGGAGCGCGAGCAGCTCCCGCGCGGTGAGGTCGACCGCCGGCTCGGATGCCTCGCCTGTTCCGAACTCCGCGACTCGAACGGCCCGCAGCGCCGCAAGCGAGACCACGGTGTGCTGCTCCGCGAAGCGGACGGTGACCCCGCCGTGAGCGGCGGCCTGGGGAGTTACGTTCCCGTAGCCGAACTCCGAGGGCCGCTTCGCCTTCTTCGCCTTGCCGTCGCCGTCGAGCACCTCAAAGCGAGCGCGCGGCGCTTGGCCGTCTCCGAGCGGCACCTCGGAGGAGACGTGGTGCCGATCGATCCGGCTCATCGGCCGCACGCCCTCAAGGACGTCGTAGCCGATGATCTCGCTCGTGAGCGCCCGGGCCAGGCGCGTCGAGCCCTGCGGGTTGTGCTTTCGCGACGCCCAGCAGCCGAGCAGCAGGCCGACCGGGAAGAGCTCGACGAGCGGGCGGGCGACGCCGCGGTTGATCACGCTCGCAAGCCGCGCAAATGTGTCCGTCTCGCCGAAGCGCACCTCGCCGTCGAGCGCGTCCTCGACCCACGCGTCGAAGACGCGGTGGGGGAACTCGAGCGCGGAGTGCCGCCCGAACTCCGCCTGGTCGACGACCACGTCGGGGATCCGGACCCGATCCTCGTCCACCAGCCTGAGCAGCGCCTCCTCGAGCCGGTTCGACTGGGACGCCTGCCCGTCGAGGAGGACGCACGGGACGGTCGTGTCCCCCAGGCGCCGCTGCTCCGTGATGTAGACGACCGAGTTGTTGTCGCCGCTGTAGGTCGGCGGCATCACGCGCGCGCCCTCGCCGGCTGACGGCTGCAACCGGACGCGCAGCCGCAACGCCGCGGCTCCCGAGACTTCCTCCCTACCGCGGCCCCCAAGCGCCGAGCTCAGAAGATCGAGCAATGGTTCCCCTCCTTGCGTATTCGACCGGCGCATTCTATCTGCGCCTTCGGACCAATCCGGAAGAGTCCCAACGCTTGGCATGCGCTCCGCATGCCCGGAGCGGATCTGCCCTCGAGGGCGAGGGCCCAGCCCGGTCAGCTCAGATGTCGCAGCTCGCGCCGGCGGTCGTCCAGCAGCGCACGATGTCGCGCATCGAGAGGATGCCGACCGTGTCCCCGCCGTCGACCACGACGAGGTGTCGGAAGCCCCCGCGGACCATCGCCTCGGCCGCACGCTCGAGCGACCAGTCGGGCGCGGCGAAGGTCAGGTTCGTGGACAGGTGGTCGGCGACGAGCTCGGAGCCCGGGTCCTGGCCTGCCGCGACGGCCTCGAGGATGTCGCGCTCTGTCACGATGCCGGGGCCGGTGCCGTCGGGGTCGATGACGACGGCCGCCCCCACGTTGCGATCCGCCATCTGCCGCGCGGCCTCCCTGAGCGTGTGACCTGGGCCGACGGTAAGGATCGTCGAGCTCATCCCCTCGCTGACCTGCATCGCGCCTCCTCAACGAGCCACGTTGTGCAGAATGACTCAAGCTTATCCGAACGGAAGCACGCGGCGCCAGCGGCCTCGCCGTCGTGGAGCAGGGGCGACGCCGGGGCGGCCCCGGGCGCCGGTCCGCACCACCTTGACGGCACCCTCGCGCCACTGCGGGCGTAACATCGGGCGGGAGCGGCGCCGAGCGCTGGGCGCCGTTCCCAGTCTCTCCGTTCCGACCGACGAGAGCGAGGCGAGCAGACATTGGCCAAGCGGCAAGCGACTGTCGAGCGCCGCAGGGCGTTGTTCGAGGAGGCGGTCGCGATCATCGAGCAGGACTACGCACAGGAGCTCGACCTCGACCAGGTCGCGAGCAGGATCGCGACATCCCGCCGCCAGCTCCAGCGGGCCTTCGCCGAGGCCGGGCAGACGACCTTCCGCAGCTACCTGGCCCAGGTTCGGATGCGCAGGGCAGTCGAGCTCCTGCGCGCCGGCCGGATGCCCGTCCGCGAGGTGGCGATGAGCGTCGGCTACCGCCAGCCCGCGCAGTTCGCGAAGACGTTCAGGCGCCATCACGGCGCGCCGCCCTCGAGCTTCCGCCCGCGCAGGACCGCGCTCGCGGCCTAGCGGCCACCGGCACAACGGGCACAACAGACTTTTCACACAAGGCGTTGCCTTGCGTCGAGGCGGTCCATTAGACTCGCGGCCGGATGCCCTGGGGGACGGGAGAGAGTGCGTAAGCATCCGCTCGCGCAGATGCTGGCCATCGGCGCGGTGGCGTCGGTCGTCGGCGTCGCGATCGCGCTCTCGATCGACTGGTTTCCCACGCGCGCGGCCGCGAAGGTCAACGAGATCGACACCCTCTACCGGGTGCTGCTGTCGGTCTCGGTCCCGATCTTCGTGCTGGTGATGACGGTCGCGATCTACAGCGTCGTCAAGTTCCGCGCGCGCCCCGGGGACATGAGCGACGGCGCGCCGATCCACGGCAGCACGCGCCTCGAGGTGATCTGGGTCACGATCCCGTTCCTGCTCGTCACGGGGCTCGCGATCTACGGCTGGGTCGTGCTCAACGACGTCGAGGCCAAGCAGCAGGGCGAGACGGTCGTGAAGGTCCGCGGCCAGCAGTTCACCTGGCACTTCCAGTACCCCGGCCCGAACGGCAAGACCGTCGACTCGGACGTCCTCTACCTGGCGCGGGACCAACCCTACAAGTTCGAGATCACGACGAGCGACGTGATCCACAGCTTCTGGGTGCCGGAGTTCCGCCTCAAGCAGGACGCGGTGCCCGGCCAGACGACGCACGTCCGGATCACGCCGGACCGCGTCGGCACCTACGCCGTGGTGTGCGCGGAGCTGTGCGGCCTCGGGCACGCGACGATGCGGAACACCGTCCGGGTGGTCGAGCCCAATCAGTTCAAGGCCTGGCTCGAGCAGCAGGCCCGGGGCGCGGCCGCCACCGCGGGCGGCGGGGCCGCACCGGGCGGCGGGGCCGCAGCGGGCAAGCAGGTGTTCACGAGCAACGGCTGCGGCGCCTGCCACACGCTCGCGGACGCCGGCACGAGCGGCACCACCGGGCCGAAGCTCGACGACATCGCGGCCGCGGCGGCCAAGTTCGGGAAGCAGAGGGGATTGACCGCGGCGAAGTACGTGAAGCAGTCGATCGAGGACCCGACGGCGTTCGTCGTGCCCGGCTACCCGCCCGTGATGCCGAGCTTCAAGGGACGGGTCCAGGGCGCCGAGCTCGACGCGCTGGTGGAGTACCTTTTGAGCGTCTCCGGGGGCAAGGGAGGTAGCGGATGACCGTGGCAGCGAGGCTCAGGGCCCCGGGCTGGTACAGGGCGATGCTGTCGGTGCCGCTCGGCATCGGGTTCGCCTTCGCGCTCGTCGTCCCGTTGCGGGCCCTCTCCCACTACAAGCCCGTCGTCGACGGCGACGCGATCACGACGGTCGCCCTGATCTCGACGCCGCTCGCCTTCCTGATCGGGATCGGCTGCTTCGACTACTGGTTCCGCTGGGCCTCGGGCGCCCCCACGGTGCCGGAGGACCACTCCGGCCACGGCGCCCGCAGCTGGCGCGACTACTTCCGCGTCAACACCGACCACAAGGTCATCGGGATCCAGTACATCGTCACGACGTTCGTCTTCTTCATCGCCGGCGGGATCATGGCGATGCTGATGCGGGCGGAGCTCGCGGCGCCCGGGGAGCAGTTCGTCGACTCGAACACCTTCAACGGGCTGTTCTCGGTGCACGCGTCGCTGATGATCTTCCTGTTCATCATCCCGGTCTTCGCCGGGATTGCGAACTACGTGCTGCCGCTGATGATCGGGGCGCCGGACATGGCGTTCCCGCGGCTGAACGCCCTCTCCTTCTGGATGCTGCCGATGGCGGGCATCCTGATGCTCGCGAGCTTCTTCGCGCCCGGCGGCGCCTTCAACACGGGCTGGACGAGCTACGCGCCGCTGTCGGTCGACATGCCGCTCGGGCAGACGTTCTTCAACGTGGCGGTGCAGTTCGCCGGCGCCTCGTCGGTCGCCACGGCGCTGAACTTCCTGGTCACGATCGTCACGATGCGCGCGCCGGGCATGACGTTCTGGCGCATGCCGCTGCTCGTGTGGGCGAACTTCACGACGTCGCTGCTGGTCGTGATCGCCACGCCGTTCATCGCGGGGTCGCAGTTCATGGTGCTGCTCGACCGCGCGCTCCACACCGACTTCTTCAACGCGGCCAACGGCGGCGACGTGATCATGTACCAGCACGTCTTCTGGTTCTACTCGCACCCCGCCGTCTACATCATGATGCTGCCGGGGTTCGGGATAATCAGCGAGGTCATCTCGACGAACGCCCGCAAGCCGATCTTCGGCTACCGGATGATGGCGTTCTCGCTGATGGCGATCGTGATCCTCGGCTTCACGGTCTGGGCGCACCACATGTTCGTGTCCGGGATGTTCCCGTGGCTGCGCGTGCCGATGATGATCACGACGATGCTGATCGCGGTGCCGACCGGCATCAAGATCTTCTCCTGGCTCGCAACGCTCTGGAGAGGCGTGATCCACCTGAGGACGCCGATGCTGTTCGCGCTCGGCTTCATCACGATGTTCACGCTCGGCGGGATCAGCGGCGTGATGCTCGCGGTGATCCCCGTCGACATCCACGTCTCCGACACCTACTTCGTGGTCGCCCACATCCACTACGTGCTGTTCGGGGGCAGCGTCTTCACGATCTTCGCCGGCATCTACCACTGGTTCCCGAAGATGACGGGCCGGATGTACGACGAGACGCTCGGCAAGGTCCACTTCTGGCTCTCGTTCGTCTTCTTCAACCTGACGTTCGGCCCGATGCACCTGGTGGGCATCGACGGGATGCCGCGCCGCGTCGCCGACTACGCGCAGCACTTCGCGTTCTGGAACGCGTTCATCTCGGTCTCGAGCTTCTTCTTCGGGATGTCGCTGCTCGTGTTCCTCTACAACATCGTCACGAGCTGGCGGCACGGGCCGAAGGCGGTCGCCAACCCTTGGCGGGCGCACACGCTCGAGTGGCAGGTGTCGTCGCCGCCGCCCATCTTCAACTTCGACGAGGTCCCGACCGTCGTGGGCGGGCCGTACGAGTACGGCGTGCCCGGCGCGGTGCACGGGGTGTTCAAGGAGAAGCCGGCCGTCAAGGAGCCGGCTGTGGCGGCTGATTGAGGAGGGTCGCGACCGTGAAGAAGCTGCTCGTGTGCGCGAACGAGACCGTCGGCGGCCGGGCGCTGATCGAGGCCGTGAAGCGACGCGCGGAGCAGGGCCCGGTGAGCGTTCTGGTGGTCTGCCCGCAGAACCAGCCCAGGCACGGCTACGTGATCTACGACGAGAGCGTGCGCCACGCGGCGGAGAACCGCCTGCGCGCCACGCTCGCGCACCTCGAGCGCGAGGGGATCCAGGCCCGCGGCGAGGTCATGGACCCCGACCCCTTCAACGCGATCACGGATGCGGCGGCCGAGTTCCAGCCCGACGAGATCGTCATCTCGACCCACCCCGCCACCCGCTCCGGCTGGCTGCGGCGCGACCTCATCCAGCGGGTCGAGCTCGAGACCGGCCTGCCCGTCGAGCACGTCGTGGTCGACCTCGACGCCGACCGCCGGGAGGCCACGCGGACGCTTGTCGTCGCCAACCGGACCGTGGGCGGCGAGACGCTCTTCGACCTGCTCCGCCGCAAGGCGGAGGAGCACCCGCGCCACTTCATCGTCATCTGCCCGCAGGGCGGCAGCGGCGACGGCGACCCGCACGCGCGCCTCGCCGCGCTCCTCGAGCGCCTCCGCGACGAGGGCTGGGAGGCGATCGGCCAGGTGATGGACCCCGATCCCTTCACCGCGATCCAGAACGCGCTCCAGTTCTACGCGGTCGACGAGATCGTCATCTCCACCTTCCCGGAGACGCGCTCGGGCTGGCTCCGCGGCGATCTCGTCGAGCGCGTCCGCGCCTCCACGGCGCTGCCGGTCGAGCACGTCGTCTCGGACGCCCAGGCGCCCGCTGAGGCCGAGCCGAGCGAGGTCACGGCCTGATGGAATCCGCATCGGTCGCGCTCGGCCACGAGCACGAGCAGCACGGGCCGCCGCCCGCGAACCGCTCCTCGCGGGTCGACGCCCAGCTCCTCGGGATGCTGCTTTTCATCATCTCCGAGGTCATGCTCTTCGGAGCGTTCTTCTCGGCCTACTTCTTCATCAGGGTGGTGGCCGGGAACGACTGGCCGGCGGCGGGCACGGCGCTTCCGATCGCGGTCGCGGGCTGCAACACCGCGGTCCTCGTGTCCTCGAGCCTCACGATGCACTGGGCGCTCGTGTCCGCGAAGAACGGCAACCGCTTCGGGATGAGGGCGGGGCTGCTCACCACGTTCCTGCTCGGCGCGACCTTCCTCGCCGTGCAGATCAACGAGTACGTCCACCTCGGATTCGCGATCGGGGACAGCGCCCAGGCGACGATCTTCTACGGGCTGACCGGGCTGCACGGCGCGCACGTCACGGTCGGCCTGCTCCTGCTCTCGATGGCGACGATCCGCGCCTTCCGCGGGCACTTCAGCCCCACGGAGCATCGCGGCGTCGAGGTGCCGGGAATCTACTGGCACTTCGTCGACGTGATGTGGATCATCGTCTACACGACGCTGTACGTCCTCTGACGGCGTGCTGAACCCGCTGCGCTCCGAGGCCGAGGCCTTCCGTTTCCTCATCTGGGTCCTGGGAGTGGTGGCGGCGATCGTCGCCGTCGTCCTGGTCCTGCGGGCGATCCTCTGAGCGCTCTCGACTCGGATCTCGAGTTCGCGGAACGGGCCGCGCGCCTGGGCGGTCGCGTGCTGCTCGAGCTCTACGGCGGGCCGCAGCGCGGCGTCGAGAGCAAGTCGAGCGCGACCGACATGGTCTCCGAGGCAGACCGCGCCTCCGAGGCGGCGATCACCGAGCTGCTCGCGCGCGAGCGGCCGGGCGACGGCCTGCTCGCCGAGGAGGGCTCGGAGCGCGCCGCGCAAGGCGGGCGCCGCTGGGTGGTCGATCCGCTCGACGGCACGACGAACTACCTTTACGGCTTCCCGGCCTGGTGCGTGAGCGTGGCGCTCGAGGACGACGACGGCGTGCTCGTCGGCGTGGTGCACGACGCCCTGCGGGACGAGACCTGGAGGGCGGCGCGCGGGGGCGGCTGCTTCCTCAACGGCGCCCCGGTGCGCGTGCGCGACGAGGGCTCGCTCGCCACGGCGCTGATCGCGACCGGATTCGGGTACGACCCGGACCGCCGCGCCCGCCAGGCCGACACGGTCCGCCACCTCCTCCCCCACGTCCGCGACATACGGCGGCCCGGGAGCGCCGCACTGGACCTCGCCTTCCTGGCCGCGGGACGGCTCGACGGCTACTACGAGCGCGGCCTCAATCGCTGGGACTGGGCCGCCGGCAGGCTGCTCGTGAGCGAGGCCGGCGGGGTGGTGCGCGACCTACCGGGCGAGCCGCACGGGATCGTCGCCGCCGGTCCCTCCCTGATCGACGAGCTGTACGCGCTGCTCGAGTCGGCGCCCTTCTGAGGGTCGGCTAGTCCGTCCAGCCGGCCGTGACGCGCGCCACCTCTGAGATCGAGGTCAGGCCGGCCTGCACCTTCTCGAGCCCATCGGCGCGCAGCGTGCGCATGCCCTGCGCGGCCGCGAGCTCGGCGATCGCGTCCGCCGACCCGCGCTCCAGGATCAGCTCGCGAAGCTCGCGCGTCACCCGCATCACCTGGTAGAGGCCCACGCGGCCCTTGTATCCCGTGCCGCCGCAGCGCACGCAGCCACCCGGCTCGTAGGCCGAGATGCCGTAGGGGACGTCGAACCCGCTCCTGCGGAGGGCGTCGGCCGAGAGCTCGATCGGCTGGCGGCACTGCGCGCAGAGCGTGCGGGCGAGCCGCTGGGCGACGACGCAGTCGACGGCCGAGGCGACGAGGAAGGGCTCGACGCCCATCTCGACGAGCCGCGTGACCGCCGACGGGGCGTCGTTGGTGTGCAGCGTCGAGAGCACCAGGTGGCCTGTGAGCGCCGCCTCCACCGCGATCTGCGCGGTCTCGCGGTCGCGCACCTCGCCGACCATGATCACGTTCGGGTCGGCGCGCAGCATCGCGCGCAGCCCGGCCGCGAAGTCGAGCCCGATCTTCGGGTTCACCTGCACCTGCTTGACCCCGTCGAGCTGGTACTCCACCGGGTCCTCGATCGTGATGAGCGTCTTGTCGGGGGTGTTCGTCTCCGTAAGCGCCGCGTAGAGCGTGGTCGTCTTGCCTGAGCCCGTCGGGCCGGTGACGAGCACTGCGCCGTGCGTACGTGAGATCGCCTCGCGGAAGCGCTCGCGCTCGAGGCCGCCCATCCCGAGCTGCTCGAGGTCCATCGCGACGCTCGACTTGTCGAGGATGCGCGCCACGACCGACTCGCCGCGGAAGGTGGGGAGAGTGACCACGCGCAGGTCGATCTGGCGGCCCTCGACGCTGAGCGACACGCGGCCGTCCTGCGGGCGGCGCGTCTCGGCGATGTCGAGGTCGGCCATGATCTTGATGCGCGAGACGACGCCCGCGACCATGCTGCGCGGCACGGTCGTCGAGTCCGTCACCACGCCGTCGATGCGGAAGCGGACCCGCATGTCGCGGCCCTCGGGGTCGAAGTGGATGTCCGAGGCGCCCTGCGCGACCGCGTCCGCGATCACCGAGTGGACGAGCTTGACGATCGGGGCGTCCTCCGCGGACTCGTGCAGGCTGCCGAGGTCGATCGGCTCGTCGGCGGTGTCCGCGACCGCCTCCTCCACGGCGGCCTCCGCGCGGCTGAGCTGGGCGATCAGCGCCTCGATGTCCTCGCGCGAGGTGACCGCCCGCCGCACCTCGAAGCCGGTCATCATCGCGATGTCGTCCACGGCCAGCACGTTCGCCGGGTCCGCCATCGCGAGCAGCACCGTCCGCTCGTCGACGAAAGCCACGGGCACCGCCTCGTAGCGGCGCGCGCTGGCGGGGCTGACGAGGTTGAGCGCGCCCATGTCGACGCGGAAGATGCGCAGGTCCAGGTGGTCGAGCCCGTAGCGCTCCGCCACCGCGCGGGCAAGCTGGTCGGGCGTCAGGACGCCGCGCTCGACGAGCACCTTGCCGGTGGGCTCGCCGCTCGCGCGCGCCGCCTCGACCGCCTGCTCGACGACCTCCCTCGGCGCGAAGCCGAGATCGACGATCACCTCGCCGATGCGCCGCTGCGAGCGGCCGCGGGTGGTGGGCGGCGTGATGCCTGTCCACGAGGCGGGATCGCCGCCGCGCGCGCCGCCGGCGACGCCGGGTTGCGCAGCCGCGCCGTCCAGGGCGCCGGCGTCCACGTCCGCCGCGGCGCCGCCGCTCTCGCGCGGAAGCGCGGCGCCCGAGTCGCCGTCCGGCCGGAGGCCGGGGGTCCCGATGTCGGTGCCTGTCGCGTCGTAGGTGTGCAACGTCGCCTGGGCCGCGCGGCGCCGCGCGGATCGAAGTCCTGATCCGTTCATCGGCACGTGCGGCCGAGCGCCCCAGCGGTGGACGGCATCTTTCGGCGTCCGCCGGCGCCGCGGCCTGCCCTGGAAGGCCGCGAAGGCCGCGGCGGGGACGCCCGGGCGCCCCTCGGAGCGCGCCGAACCGTGGCCGCCACTTCTCCGGGGTCTTCGGACCCCGGCCTCTTTGAAGGAGCGCAGCCAGCCGCGGCCGAGCTTCCGGCGCAAGGTCTCCGGGGTCTTCGGACCCCG
>JADGHQ010000049.1 GCA_019683805.1 Thermoleophilaceae bacterium | reverse complement strand
GCGAAGCCACACACCCCCACCGCCGGGGCGGGGGGGCGGAGCTCGGGCACGTGATCGTCGACATCGACGGCCCGGAGTGCGCGTGCGGGTCCCGCGGCTGCCTCGAGGCGCTCGCCTCCGGCACGGCGATCGGGCGCGCCGGCGCGGAGGCGGGGCGGCTCAGGCCGGACTCGGCGCTCGGACGGGCGCTCGCGGCGGGGCAGGAGGTGACGGGCCCGCTCGTCACCGAGCTCGCGCACGACGGCGACGAGGTCGCGCGCGAGGTGCTCGCCGGCGTGGGCAGGCGGCTCGGCGCGGGGATCGTGGGGATCGTGAACGTGTTCGAGCCGGAGGTGGTCGTGGTCGGCGGCGGGGCGATCGCGGCCGGCGACCTGCTGCTCGACCCTGCGCGCGAGGTGGTGGCGGAGCTCGCGCTCGAGCCCGCGCGCGGGCGCGTGCGGATCGCGGCGGCCGAGCTGGGCGACGCGGCCGGCATGGTCGGGGCCGCCGTGCTCGCCCAGGAGCGCGTGGGGGCGCCGTCGTGAGCGGGCGACTCGTCGTCTGCCCGACTCCGATCGGGAATCTCGAGGACATCACGTTGCGCGCGCTCGCCGCGTTGCGCGAGGCGGACGTCGTGGCGTGCGAGGACACGCGCCGCACGCGCGTGCTGCTCGACCGCTACGGAGTGAGCGCGAAGCTCGTCTCCTACCACGAGCACAACGAGGAGCGGCGGGCGTTGGAGCTCGTCGAGATGATGCGCGGCGGCAGCACCGTCGCGCTCGTGTCGGACGCCGGCATGCCGCTCGTCTCCGATCCCGGCTACGAGCTCGTGCGCGCGGCGGTGGCCGCGGGGCTCTCGGTCGAGGTGCTGCCTGGCCCCTCGGCGGTGCTGGCCGCGCTGGTCGCGTCCGCGCTGCCCGCCGACCGCTGGCGCTTCGTGGGCTTCCTGCCGCGCAGGCGCGGGGAGCTGCGCGCCGCGCTCTCCGAGCCCGGGACGATCGTGGCGTTCGAGTCGCCGCGCCGCGTCCCGGCGACGCTCGCTGCGCTCGCGGAGCTCTCGCCGGAGCGCGACGTCGCGATCTGCCGCGAGCTGACGAAGGCCCACGAGGAGGTGGTGCGGGGGACGGCCCGGGAGCTCGCCGCCCGTTACTCACAGGCGCCCCCGAAGGGGGAGGTGGTGCTCGTGATCGGCCCGTCGCCTTCAGGCGACGGAGGCGAGGCGCCGGACCCGGCGGCGGTGGACGCGCTCGCCAGGCTCGTCGACGCGGGCGCGCGGGCGCGCCCCGCGGCGGCGGTCGTCGCGCAGCTCACGGGCACGAGCGCGAACGCGCTGTACCGGGCGCTTTCGTCGCGGCGACGCGACGGAGAGTGACTCTTTCGCACCTTCCGGTCAAGGGAGCGTGAAGCCGTGTGACGGGTCCGCGACGGACGGCGCGATCCCGCCCGCGGCGCGGCTACGGTCGCGCGCGAGATGCTCGTTCGCCTGATCTCGCTCACGCTCTGCGCGGCGCTCGCCGCGCCGTCCGCCGCGAGCGCCGCGGACGGCTGGCTGTGGCCGGTGCGCGGCCCGGTCATCACGCAGTACCGGAACGGCACGGACCCGTACGCGGCGGGGCAGCACCGGGGGATCGACATCGCGGCCCCGGTGGGCACGGAGGTGGTCGCCGCGGCGGCGGGCGTCGTCACGTTCGCGGGCACGGCCGGCAGCTCCGGGTTGACGGTCGCGATCCGGACCGCGGACGGCTCCTTCGACACCTCGTACCTGCACCTCTCGCGCATCGACGTCCGCAAGGGCGACCGGCTCGCCGCGGGGGACGCGGTCGGCGCGGTGGGCCTCACGGGGCGGCGCTCCGCGGATGAGCCGCACCTGCACTTCGGGGTCCGCGTCGCGGGCAGCGACCACGACTATCGCGACCCGCTCTCCCTCCTCCCGCCGCCTCCGGCCGCGACCGGGCCGCGCGCTCCGCTCCCCGCGCCCGCGGGCGCGCCCGCGGCGGCGCCTCCGGCCGCGCCGGTTCCGGCGCCGGTCGGCGCTCCGCGTCGGGCGCCTGCGCCACGCCCCGTCCGCCACCCGCGGCCCGTGCGCGCGCCGCGCCCGCATCGCGCAGGGCCGCGACCGCTCCCGACGCCGGTGCCCGTGGTGCGTGCGGCACGGCGTGGCGCGGCGCTGCGGCGCCCCGCGCCGGCAAGGCCCGCCCCGGCGTCCGCGCCCGCCGGCCTGGCGCCGGGGATCGGGCCGGCGGGCCGCTCCTACGGCCCGGCGCCGGATGCGCCCCGGACCGCCCCCCACGCGGGCGGGGCGTCCCGGCACGGCGCCGACCTCGGCCTGCTCGCCGCGTGCGTGGGCATGGTCGCGCTCGCCGCTTGCCTCGGCCGCCCCGGGCGGGCTCGGCGCGCCGCGGCGCGCGGGCGCTCGCTGGGTGCGTGGATCTCCGCGTGGGCCGCGGCCGGAGAAAGCCGTCTCGGCGCCCGCCAGTAGCATCGACCCTCCCGATGCCCTACTACGTCACCACCCCCATCTACTACGTCAACGCCGAGCCGCATCTCGGTCACGCGTACACGACCATCGCGGCCGACGTGCTCGCGCGGCACATGCGCCAACGCGGCGAGGAGGTCTTCTTCCTAACGGGCACCGACGAGCACGGGGAGCCGGTGGCGCAGGTCGCGGAGCGGCTCGGCACCACCCCGCGCGAGCTCGCCGACAAGAACTACGTGCGCTTCCGCGACCTCGTCGAGCGCGTCAACGCGACGAACGACTTCTTCATCCGCACGACCGATGAGCAGCACGAGACCGGCGTGCAGCGGGTCGTCCAGCGGATCCACGACAACGGCTACGTCTACGCGGGGACCTACGAGGGCTGGTACTGCCCCAAGTGCGCCGACTTCAAGACGGATGCCGACCTCGTCGACGGCAACAGGTGCCCGATCCACCTGATCGAGCTCGAGCGCGAGAAGGAGGACAACTGGTTCTTCAGGCTGTCGGCCTTCCAGGAGCCGCTCGAGCGCCTCTACGCCGAGCGCCCCCACTGGGTGCTGCCGCGCAACCGCTACAACGAGGCCCTCTCGTTCATCAAGCAGGGCCTGAACGACGTGTCGCTCAGCCGGGCCCGCCTGAGCTGGGGCGTGCCGGTGCCCTGGGACGAGAGCCAGGTGATCTACGTCTGGATCGACGCGCTCCTCAACTACTACACGGCGCTCTCGTACGCGCGCCCGGGCGAGGACCTCACGGCGAGGTTCTGGCCGCCGTCGGTCCACCTGATCGGCAAGGACATCCTCAAGTTCCACGCGGTGATCTGGCCGGCGATGCTGATGGCAGCCGGGATCGAGGTGCCCGAGCGCCTCTACATCCACGGGTACCTGCTGATGGACGAGCACAAGATGTCCAAGTCGCTCGGGAACGTCATCGACCCGTTCGAGGTGATGGACCTCTACGGGACGGATGCGCTGCGCTACTACCTGCTGCGCGAGGTGAGCTTCGGCCAGGACGGCAACGTCTCGACCGCCGGCTTCGAGACGCGCTACACGACCGAGCTCGCCAACGAGTACGGCAACCTCGCGAGCCGCACGCTCGCGATGATCGGCCGCTACCGCGACGGGGTGGTGCCGACGGCCCGGCCCGAGCCCGCACTGGTCGCCGAGTTCGAGGACGTGCCGGCGCGCCTGCGCGAGCGCTTCGACGTCGTCGATGTGAGCGGCGCGCTTGAGGTCGTCTGGCAGGCGGTCCGGCGGCTGAACCGCTACGTGCAGGATGAGCAGCCGTGGCAGCTCGCCAAGGACGAGTCCCAGGGCGAGCGGCTCGATCAGGTGCTCTACTCGCTGGCGGAGGGGCTGCGCTTCGTCTCGGTTCTCGTGCATCCGTTCCTGCCGGAGTCGGCGTCGAAGCTGCTCGCCGCGCTCGGCCGCGAGGACCTGGCGCTCGACGGCGCCCGCTTCGGAGCGGCGCCCGGCGGCGCCGAGCTGGGCGAGCTGCCGCCGCTGTTCCCGCGCGTCGAGCGCGACCGGGCGGCCTGAGCCGTGGTCGACACCCACTGCCACCTCGACTCCTGCAGGGCGCCCGAGGCGGAGATCGTCGAGCGGGCTCGCGCGGCCGGGGTGCGGCGGCTCGCCACCGTGGGCATGGACGACGCCACGGTCGCGCGGGCGCTCGAGCTCGCGCACGAGCACGCCGACGTGTTCGCGATCGTCGGCCGCCATCCCCACAATGCCGCCGGCTTCGACGCGGGCGCGCTCGAGCGGATCGAGCAGGCGGCCCGTGACGGGCGGGCGCTCGCGATCGGCGAGACCGGCCTCGACTACTTCCGCGGCCGCGCCCCGCGCGAGGACCAGCGCCGGGCGTTCGAGGCGCAGGTCGACCTCGCGGCGCGGCTCGGCCTGCCGGTCGTGATCCACACGCGCGAGGCGGAGGACGACACCTTCGCGATCCTGCGCGAGCGCGCGGCCGAGGTGACCGTGATCCTGCACTGCTTCTCAGCGCCGAGCCGCGTCGAGGAGTGCGTCGAGCACGGCTACCTCTGCTCGTTCGCCGGCAACGTCACCTACCCGAAGGCCGAGGCCCTGCGCGCCGCGGCGCGCGAGCTCCCGGAAGAGCTGCTGCTGGTGGAGACCGACGCCCCGTACCTGGCGCCGCAGCCCGTCCGCGGCAAGCCGAACGAGCCCGCCAACGTGGTGCACACCGCGAGGGCCGTGGCCGAGCTCCGCGGCGTCACGTACGAGGAGCTCGAGGCCGCCGTCGAGCGCAACGCGGCGCGGGTGCTGGGGTGGTGAGCGCGGAGCCGCGTCAGGCGAGCCTCAGGCGGCTGCGCGAGTTCGGTGTCAGGCCCGACCGCGAGCTCGGGCAGAACTTCCTCGTCGACGACAACGTGCTCGGCGTGATCGATCGCCTCGCCGCGCTCGAGCAGGACGACGTCGTGCTCGAGGTCGGCGGCGGGCTGGGCGTGCTCTCCGAGCACCTCGCGCCACAGGTCGCGCACCTGTACGTCGTCGAGGTCGACGAGGCGCTGCGCGCGCCGCTCGAGGAGGCGCTCGCTCCGTTCGCGAACGCCGAGCTCCACCTCGCCGACGCCGTCGAGCTCGACTTCGCCGCGCTCGATCCGGCGCCGACGAAGGTGGTCGCGAACCTTCCCTACGGGGTCGCGGCCACTGTCATCCTCAAGGCGCTCCGCGAGCTCCCGGGGGCGCGGCTCGTTGTCGCCATGGTCCAGCGCGAGGTGGGCGAGCGGCTCGCGGCCTCCGCGGGCACGAAAGCCTACGGGGCGACCTCGGCGATCGCCCAGCTCTGCGCCGAGGTCCGGGTGGCCCGGCGGATCTCGGCGACCGTGTTCTTCCCGGTGCCGAACGTCGAGTCGGTGCTCGTGACGCTCAGGCGGACGGCGCCGCCCCCGCCCCCCGAGCTCGTCGCGCTCGTCAACGCCGCGTTCGCGCACCGACGCAAGGCGCTCGCCGGCTCGCTCGCGCTCGCGCCCGGGGCGCCCGAGCGCATCCGCGAGCGGGCGCGCGCCGCGCTCGAGCAGATGGGGCTCGCGCCCGACACGCGCGCCGAGCGGCTCTCACCCGGGGACTTCGCCCGGCTGGGGGAGCTGCTCGGCGCCGACAGCCTGCGGAGGCTGCGGGAGAGGTGATCCGCGAGAGCGCGCCCGCCAAGGTGAACCTGCTGTTGCACGTCGGCCCGGTGCGCGCCGACGGGCTGCACGAGCTCTGCTCGATCTTCGCCTCGATCGAGCTCGCCGACGAGCTCAGCTTCGAGCCGGCGCCCGGCGCGGCGGGGGACGAGGTGCGCTGCCCCGGCGTCGAGGGCCCGAACCTCGTCGCGGCGGCGCTCGCGGCGTTCAGGGCGCGGATCGACGGCGGGCTGCCGCCGCTGCGCGTCGAGGTGCGCAAGCGCATACCGGTCGCCGCCGGGCTCGGCGGGGGCAGCGCGGACGCCGCAGCCGCGCTGCGCGCGGCGAACGAGCTCGCCGGCCGGCCCGCGACGCTCGACGAGCTGCGCGCGCTCGGCGCCGCGATCGGCGCGGACGTGCCGAGCCAGATCGCGCCCCGCCACGCGCTCGTCACCGGCGCCGGCGAGCACGTCGAGCCGATCCGGCTGGCGCCGCTCGCGCTCGTGCTCGTGCCCCACGACGACGGGCTCTCCTCCGGCGAGGTCTACGCCGAGGCGGACAGGCTCGGCGCGACGCGGCCGACCCTCGACCCGGCCTCGGTCCAGGCGCTCGCCCAGCTCCCCGCGCGCGACCTCGCAGCCCGGCTCGAGTCGGACCTCGAGCCGGCTGCGCTGTCGCTGCGCCCGGCGATCCGCTCGAACCTCGAGGCGCTCCGCCGGGCGGGCGCGCTGACGGCCATGGTGAGCGGGTCCGGCCCGACCGCCTTCGGGCTCTTCGACAGCGACGCCGACGCCGCGGCGGCGGCCGCCACGATCCCCGGTGCCATCGCGACGAGGCTGCGCAGATGAGCCCGGGCCGCATCGTCGCCGCCGTGACCGCCGCGCTCGTCGCGCTCGCCGCCGTCCTGGGGCGGCGCAGGGGGAAGCTCACGGGAGAGCGGCTGATCGCGGCGGTCGTGGCGATCGCGGCGCTGGCGGTGTACGCGAGCGGCGTCCTCTCCGGCTTCAACGTCGAGCACGCGGTCACGAAGCTCGCGCACGCGCTCGGCGCCTGGACCTACGCGCTCGTCGGGGCGATGGCGTTCGCGGAGACCGGCGCCTTCCTCGGCTTCGTCGCGCCGGGCGAGTTCACCGTGATCCTCGGCGGAGTGATCGCCGCCGAGGGCGAGATCGACATCACGCTGCTGCTGCCGCTCGTCTGGATCTGCTGCTTCCTTGGCGACACCACGAGCTTCTTCCTCGGCCGGCGCCTCGGCCGGAGCTTCCTGCTGCGGCACGGCGAGCGCATCAAGATCACTCCGGAGCGCTTCGCGCAGGTGGAGGCGTTCTTCGACCGCCGCGGCGGCGCGACGATCCTGGTCGGCCGCTTCATCGGGCTCGTGCGGCCGATCGCTCCGTTCATCGCCGGCTCGTCGCGCATGACGTACCGCCGCTTCGTGCCTTACAGCATCCTGGGAACGGGGCTCTGGGCGACGACGTTCTGCCTGCTCGGCTACGTCTTCTACCGGTCGTTCTCCAAGGTCGCGAGCGTCGCCGGCAAGGCCACGCTCGTGTTCGGCGTGTTCGTCGCCGTGATCGTCGGCGCGGTCTACGCATACCGCCGCCTGCGCGACGAGGAGGAGCGGCGCAGGCTCGCTGCCTGGCTCGAGCGCCAGGCCGAGCGGCCGGCGCTGCGGCCGGTGGGGGCGGTCGTCCGCCCGGCCTGGCGGCGCGTCGTCCGCCCCGTCGCCCGGGCCCTCGCCCCCCACGGCCGCTTCGTGCTCAAGCGGCTGACGCCCGGCGGGCTCGGCATCGAGCTCACGACCGCGCTCGCGGTCGCGGTGGTCGGCTTCTACGTGTTCGCGCTCTATACGGTCGTGGTTTCGGGCGATCCCGGCCCGACGGCCGCCGACCGGTTCTTCCGCGACCTCGCGTCCGACACACGCATCGCCGGCGTCGTGGACGTGGTGAAGCCGTTCACGGCTCTCGCCTCGCTCCCCGTCGCGGGCGGGCTCGCGCTCGCAGGCTCGCTGGCGCTCGCCTGGCGGCGGCGTCGGGCCGAGCTCGCGGCGCTGCTCGGCGGCTTCGCCCTCGTGTGGGTCGGCGTGATGCTCGCCAAGGCAGGTATCGACCGGCCGCGTCCGCCGCATCCGCTGGTCGGGACGCACGGCGCCGCCTTCCCGAGCGGGCACGCGGCGTACTCCGTCGTCTACGTCGCGCTCGCCGTGCTCGGCTGGCGGCTCCTCCCCGGTCTCGCGAGCAAGGCCGCGATCGTGCTGTTCGCCGCGCTGCTCTCAGCCGCGCTCGGGCTGTCGCGGATCTACCTCGGGGCGCACTGGTGGTCGGACGTCGCCGGCGGTTGGGGGCTCGCGTGCGGGATCTTCGGAACGGCGGCCGCCGCGCTGCTCGTCTCCCAGCATCTGCGCAACACTAGGTGAGCGGCGCTGGGCCGGAAGTTCCCCGGGACAGATGGACCTCTCAATCTCCTCCACGCAGCTTGTGCTGATCGCGGCGGCGGTCGTCGCGCTGGTCGCCTACGTCACGCTGGTGGTCGCGCCGGCGTGGAGCTCGTACGGGCGGCTGTGGGAGCGTCTCGCGGCCAGCTTCCTCACGCTCTACATCCTCGCGACGTTCCTCGGCGTGGGTCTCGGCATCGGCTTCGCCGTTGTCTGGTTCTACGACAAGTACGCCGGCTAGCGGCCGCCGCCCCAACCTAGAATTCGGGGATGCCTGCCGTTTCGAGGCGCCGCGAGAGCGCTGGGACAACTGCTTTCATGGAGTCGTTCGCCGCCGTGTCGGAGGCGGTCGAGTCGGGCGCCGGGCTTCCCGAGCTGGCGCGCGCGGCGGGCCGCGCGCTCGACGCGAGCGTTGCGGTGGTCGACGAGTCGAGCGCGGTGCTCGCGGTCGCCTGCGCGTCGCCCGCGGACGAGCGGGCCGTGCTCGCCGTCGAGCGCGGCGTGGAGGTGCTCGAGCTCCGCGTCGCCGACGCTCGCGTCGGCGAGCTCCGCTACCGCCTGCGCGGCGAGCAGCCGCCCGCGGCGCTCCTGCGCATGGTCGCCACGGTGATCGCGCTCGAGGTCGAGCGCTCGCGCGGCCCGGAGCGGGCCAGCGAGGCCGCGGTCGCCGCCTTCCTCTCCGACCTCCTCGGCCGTCGCGTCACCGACCGCGAGAACATCCTCGCGCGGGCCATGGAGCTGGGCACCGACCTGAGCGGCGGCGCGAGCGTGATCGTGGCGCGCGTGCATCCGCTCCAGCCGACCGACGGAGACTGGCGCGCCCGCGCGCTCGCCGTCGCCGAGCGGGGCGCGCGGGCGGTCGAGCGGACGTCGCTCGCCGCGAGCGTGCAGCTCGGCGCGCAGGCGCAGAAGGCGGCCGGCGGCGAGGGCGAGCTCGTGATCGTCGTTCCCGGGGCGGACCCCGAGCTCTCGCGCCGCGCCTGCGACGCCGTGCTGCGCGAGCTGCGCGCCGGCATGCAGGGCTTCTCGGCCGTGGTCGCGCGCTCGCGCCCGGCCGGCGACCCGGTCGACGTGCACCGGGCGGGCTACGAGGCGCTGCTCGCCGCAAACGTGGCCGAGGCGCGCGGCACCGAGAGCCTCGCGTTCGAGGAGTCGGGCTCCTACCGGCTGCTGCTCCCCGTGATGATCGACGACCCGGCCGAGCTGCGGCGCTTCCACGAGGAGACGATCGCGCCGCTCGTCGCCTACGACGAGCAGTACGAGACCGAGCTCGTGCGCACGCTCGAGACCTACCTCGACGAGGACGGCAACGTGGGGCAGACCGCCGAGCGGCTGTTCACCCACCGCCACACGGTGCGCTACCGGCTCGAGCGGGTGCGCGACCTCACGGGCCTCGACGTGGGCTCCACCGAGGGCCGCGAGCGGCTCGGCCTCGGCCTGAAGGCGATGCGCGTGCTCGGCATCCTGCCCGAGCACGGCCCGGCGTCCGAGCGCGGCGCCGAGGCGGGGCGGGTACCGCTCGGCGAGCAGGACCGCTGAGGCGCGAGTCGGACACACGTCCGGGCCGCGCGACTTCGCAGGCCTCGATGCGTTACAACACGCGACGTCAATCCTGCTGAACCGCTCGAGCCGCTCCGGCGGCCCGGGCGGCCGGGGGACCCAAGGTCTTTGGGGCGAATCGGCCTGGCGGCCGTAGCGCGTCTCTTTCCGCGCGAGCCCGACAGCTAACCCCGGAAGCGCGACGAAAGAGAGGATGTTCGATGAAGCATGCCCGGCAAGGGATGACGGCTGCGTGCGTCCTGGGCGCGCTCGCGACGCTCGCCTCGCCGGCGGCCGCCGGGGTCCGGTTCGGCGATCGCGCGCTGGAGGTCGGGTCACGCGGCCACGACGTAAGGGTGCTCCAGTCCTGGCTCACCCACCTCGGGTTCGACACGACGGTCGACGGCGTGTTCGGCCGCATGACGCGCGCGAGCCTGCGCCGCTTCGAGCGCAGGAGCCACCTCGCGGTCGACGGCCGCCTCAGCCCCCGCGACGCGCGCGCAATGCGCCGCCTGATCCAGGCCTCCGCCGGCGGGCGGGCGCCCTCGCCCGTCGAGAAGCCGCCCGTAGAGAGGCCCCCCGCAGAGAAGGCGCCCCTCGGGAAGGCCGTGATCTCGGCCGACGGGAGGAGGGCCGTCGCTCCGGCCGACGCTCCCCAGGCGGTCAAGGACGTGATCGCGGCGGCGAACGAGATCACCGACAAGCCGTACCGGTGGGGAGGCGGCCACGCCCGCTTCAGGGACTCGGCCTACGACTGCTCGGGCGCGGTGAGCTACGCGCTCCACGGCGGCGGGCTCCTGAGCAGCCCGCGGGACTCGAGCGGCTTCTTCGGCTGGGGCCGTCGCGGTCGCGGGCGCTGGATCACCGTCTACACGCGGTCGAGCCACGCCTACCTCATCGTGGCCGGCGCCCGCTTCGACACCTCCGGGCGCGGCGAATCGGGGCCGCGCTGGCGCAGGGAGGCGCGCTCGAGCGCAGGCTACGTGGCGCGGCACCCGGCCGGGCTCTAGACGGCCGGCCGGCGCCGGGCTCTCGAAGGCCCGCCCCGGCGCCGCCTTCGCCGCCCGCTGGGTCCACCACACGGACGCCAGCGGCGCGGAGGCGAGCCCGCCATCAGGGCGATCGCGAGAGCGAGTTCGACTATGCGCGCGGCACGAGCTTGAGCGTCGTCAACCGCGCCTGGGCGTCGGTGACGCTGTCGACGATGCTCTCGGCGTAGCGGCGGTACTTGGCGCGGTATGCGGCGTCGACCTGGTCGTTCACCGCGCCGCCGGCGTCCTCGACCGTCACGCCCTTCTCGACGCCGCCGGCTCGGATCCGGCCTTCGCGGCTCGTCCGCGCGACGCGATGCCAGCCGCTGCGGGGCCCGTAGGCGGCACGGACGTAGAGGTCGTCACCGACGCGGACGACCCAGATCGGAACCGGCTTGCGCAGCGTCCCGTCGCGCCGCCGCGGAGCGATCTCCAGCTCCTCCGCCGCCCCGACCCTGTCGAGCTCGTCGCCCGTCCACGTCGTCGTCTTCGCGCTCGGACGGTTCATGGCACCACTCACAGTGCCCGCTGATCCGCGTCAACAAACGGGCCCTGTGAAGGGCACTGCAAAGCCCTCCCGGTGACGACCGAGCTCATGGGTCGCGCTTGGCTGGGGGGGAGGGACTCGAACCCCCGCTGCCGGGACCAAAACCCGGTGTCCTACCAGCTAGACGACCCCCCAGCGGCAAGGTGAGAATAGGCCGTCGGGCCGCCGACGGTGCGCTCCGGCTCCCTCCGGCGCCCGGCGCGCGTGCGCCGCGGCGAGCGCCTCGCTACGCTGCGGGCGATGGCCTCGCAGCCGACCGTGCTGATCATGGCCGCGGGGCGCGGGACTCGAATGCACTCCTCGCTGCCGAAGGTGCTTCATCCCGTCTGCGGCCGCCCGATGGTGCACTGGGTGATCGAAGCGGCCCGTTCCGCCGGAGCGGGCCGGATCGTCTGCGTCGTGCGCCCGGGCGAGGGCGTCGCCGAGCAGCTCCCCGAGGGAGTGGTCGCGGCCGAGCAGACCGACGGCGAGGGGACCGGGTCCGCGGTGCTCGCCGCCCGCGAGGCGGTCGGGGACGCGGGCACGCTCGTCGTGCTCTCGGGCGACCATCCGCTCGTCTCCGGGGAGCTGATCGCGGATCTCGTGCGCACGCACGAGAGCGACGGCGCGGCGGCGACCATGCTGACCACCGAGGACCTCGATCCCACGGGCTACGGCCGCATCGTGCGCGCCGCGGACGGGTCGGTGGAGCGGATCGTCGAGACCAAGCACGCCGACGGCGTGCCTCCCGAGGAACTCGCGATCCGCGAGATCAACATCGGCGCCTACGCCTTCGAGGCGGCGGAGCTGTTCCCGGCTCTCGCCGCGGTCGGCCTCGAGCACGGCGAGCGCTACCTGACGGGCGTCTTCCCGCTGCTGCGCGAGCGCGGCCGGCGGATCTCGGCGCACCGCACGACCGACGTGTCGAGCGCGATGGGGGTGAACACGCGCGCGGACCTGATGGCCGTGCAGGAGGCGCTCCAGCGCCGACTCGTCGAGGCCCACGCCCGCCGGGGCGTGACCTTCGAGCAGCCGGCCACAGCGCTCGTCGAGGCGGACGTCGAGATCGGGCGCGACACGGTGATCGGCCCCGGCGTGACGCTGCGCTCGGGCACGCGCATCGGCGAGGGCTGCCGGATCGGCCCGCACACGACGGTGGTCGGCGCCCGCATCGGGAACGGCGTCACCGCGATCCAGGCCTACATCCTCGACTGCGAGGTCGCCGACGGCGTGACGATCGGCCCCTTCGCCTACCTGCGCCCCGGCACGGTCGTCCGCGAGGGCGCGAAGATCGGCACCTACGTCGAGGTGAAGAACTCGACCATCGGCGCTGGCACGAAGGTGCCGCACCTCTCGTACCTCGGCGACGCGGACGTGGGCGCGGGGGCGAACATCGCGGCGGGCAACATCACCGCCAACTACCACGCCGGGCGAAAGACGCGCACGCGGATCGGCGACCGCGTCCACACCGGCGTCCACACGAGCTTCGTCGCGCCCGTTGGCGTCGGGGACGACGCGTACACTGGAGCCGGGTCGGTGATAACAGAGGACGTACCCAGAGGAGCACTCGGCATCGCCCGCGCGGAGCAGCGGAACGTCGAGGGTTACGCGGAGCGCATCCGGGCACGGGAGGAGTCGGAGGGATGAGCACGATGGAGGTAGGCGCGAGCCCGCTGCCGACCACCGTCCCGTTCGCCTACGACAAGCGGATGATGATCACGTCGGGGCGCTCGAGTCGGGAGCTCGCCGCGAAGATCGCCGCCAAGCTCGGCGTGGCCCTGACCGACCCGGGGCTGAAGAAGTTCTCCGACGGAGAGGTGTACTGCCGCTTCCAGGAGTCGATCCGCGGGGCCGACCTCTTCATCATCCAGTCGACCTGCGGCAACGAGCGCGAGGGCCTGACCGCCAACGACGCGCTGATGGAGCTGCTCGTGATGGTCGACGCCGCGGTCGGCGCGTCCGCCCACCGCGTGATCGCCGTGACGCCGTGGTACGGCTACTCGCGGCAGGACAAGAAGTCCGCGCCGCGCGAGCCGATCACGGCGCGCCTGGTGGCGAAGATGCTCGAGACCGCGGGCATCGACCGCCTGCTCACGCTCGACCTCCACGCGGGCCAGCTGCAGGGCTTCTTCCAGAAGCCGGTCGACCACATGACCGCGCTGCCGGTCCTCACGCAGTACGTCAAGGACCAGCTCGCGGCGGACGGCGACCTCGTGATCATCTCGCCGGACGCCGGCCGGGTGAAGCTCACCCGGAAGTTCGCGCAGAAGGTCGAGGCGCCGTACGCGCTGCTCGAGAAGGAGCGGCCGGCCCAGCAGGTCGCGGAGATCGGCTACGTCATCGGCGACGTGAAGGGCAAGGTGGCGGTGATCGTCGACGACATCATCGACACCGGCGGCACGCTCGCCGCGGCCGCCCAGACCGTGATCGACGAGGGCGCGAAGAAGGTGTACGCGCTCGCCACCCACGGCATCTTCTCCGGCAACGCCTTCGAGACGCTCGCGAACTCGCCGCTGTCGGGCATCGTCGTCACCGACACGGTGCCGCTCCGGGAGGGCGCGCCGGACATCATCCGGCAGCTCACCTGCGCGGACATCCTCACCGACTCGGTGCGGGCGATCTTCACGGACGACTCGGTCTCCGAGATCTTCGCCGGCGAGAACCAGCTCTTCTGACCGGCGGCTGCAAACCGTCCGGCGGCTGCAAACCGTCGCTTGCTGCGTCCTCGGGCGCTCGCTTGGCTGTCGCCGAGCTTCGGCCCTGCGTCCTTGCACTGCTCGGTTTTCGCTCGCCGGCTGGCTACGTGCGCAGGCGCCGGCGTTCGCCCTTCGACTCGAAGAAGGCCCACTCCTGGCGGCCGAGCTCGGTCGCGGGCTCCTCGCCGAACCACCACTCGCGCGCGATCCGGTTCCAGTTGCGCGTCGCGCGCAGCTGGCCGAGCACGGCGAGCAGGCCGGTCTCCATGCGGCGGCCCATCATCTCGTTCGCCGGCAGGTTCTCCCTGCGCATGAGCTGGAAGAACTCCGAGCGCGGGTCCGAGGCGGCCGCGATCGCGCGCATGACGCGCTCGGAGTCGATCGTCACCTCGCGGTCCTCCATGTACCAGCCGCCCACCGCGCGCACCTGCTCCATCAGCCGCTCGGCGTCCACGCGCTTGGGGTTGCGGAAGAAGCCGAGGTCGGCGAGCGCCTGGCGCAGCCCCTCGGCGTGGTCGTTGAGCACGGCTTCGATCGCGGCGATCTCGAGCTCGATCTGCTCGTCGTCGAGCTGCTTGGTCATGCCGAAGTCGAGGAACGCGACGCGCCCGTCCTCCATCAAGAGGTAGTTCCCCGGGTGCACGTCCGCGTTGAAGTGCTGCAGGTGGTACATCGAGCCGAAGCAGAAGCGGAAGACGATCTCGCCGAAGCGGTCGCGCTCCCGCTGCGGCAGCCGCTTCACGTGCTCGAAGCCCATCCCGTCCACCCACTCGGTGACGAGCACGCGCTGGCGTGACAGGCGCGTGATCACGTCCGGCACGAAGATGAACGGGTGACCCCGGTAGCCGCGCGCGAAGGTGCGGTGGCTCTGGGCCTCGAACTCGTAGTCGAGCTCCTCGAGCAGCCGCTCGCGCAGCTCGCGCGCGGCGGCGCGCGCGTCGAGCCCGGGAGCGATCGCCTTCGCGAAGCGCAGGAACATGCCCGCGTTCTGCACGTCGGCGCGGAGCGCGTCGGCGACCTTCGGGTACTGCACCTTGACCGCGACGCGCCGGCCGTCCGGGAGCGTGGCGCGGTGCACCTGGCCGATCGAGGCCGCGGCGGCCGCCTCCTGCTCGAAGTCCTCGAACAGCGACTCGACCGGCTCGTCCCACTCCTGGTCGAGCACCGAGCGGACCGTCTTCCACGGCATCGGCGGGGCGGAGCTCCGCAGGCTGGCGAGCTTGTCCTGGAACAGCTCGCGGTACTCGTCCGGCAGGAACTCGGTGTCGATGAAGGAGGCCAGCTGGCCGATCTTCATCGCCGCGCCCTTCATGCTCCCGAGCGTCTCCACCATCCGCTCGGCGGACTCGAGCGCGCGCTTGTCGAGCTCCGCCGCGGCGGCCTCCTTGGAGCGCGCGAGGTTGCGGGCCCGCGTGCCCGCGTAGCGGGCGCCCGACGCGCCCACCACCGAGCCCACCTTCGCCGTCCGCCGGATCCTGCCGGTGGGGATCCCGTCGTCCTGCTTGGACATGCCGAGAGCAGGTTAGCCGCCCGCCCTCGCTAGACTGCGCCGCTGCATGGCTCAGGTGAAGCGACCCATCATCGCCGTCGAGGAGCGCGAGGAGCGCGGCACGCGCGCGACTCGGCGCCTGCGGCGCGAGGGCTTCGTGCCCGGCGTCGTCTACGGCGGCGCGAACGGAGGCTCCGTCGCGTTCAAGGCCCCGGCGCGCGAGCTGCGGGCGGCGCTGCACCAGGCGGCGACGCTCTACGACCTCGAGATCGGGGGCTCGAAGGCTCGCCCGGTGATCGTCAAGGACCAGCAGCTCCACCCGGTTCGCGGCGATCTCATGCACATCGACCTGCTCGAGGTGCGCCTCGACGAGACGATCCACGCCGTCGTGCCCGTCCACCTCGAGGGCGTCGAGGACGCGCCCGGCGTGCGGGAGGGCGGCGTGCTCGACCAGGTCACTCGCGAGCTCAACGTGGAGGCGCTGCCCACGGACATCCCGGAGGCGATCGTGGTCGACGTGTCGAGCATGGAGGCGGCCGCCACGATGCACCTCTCCGAGGTCCCCGCCCCCGCCGGCGTGACGTTCCTCGACGACCCCGAGGAGACGATCGTCGCGACGATCACCGTCCCGACCCAGGTCGAGGAGCCGGAGATCGAGGAGGAGACCGGGATAGTGGGCGAGGAGGCCCGCGCCGAGGCCGCGGCCGGCGAGGAGGGCGAGGCCGCCGAGGCCGAGGGCGGCGAAGGCTCCTGAGCCTGCTGCGGCGCCGCAGGGGCGGCGACGCGCACGGCAGGGTCGACTGGCTCGTCGTCGGGCTCGGCAACCCCGGCCCGCGCTACGAGGGCACCCGGCACAACGTCGGCTTCGAGGTGGCGCGGTTGCTGATCGAGCGCTGGGGCCTCGGCAAGCCGAGGAAGAGGTTCGCGGGGCTGTACGCCGACGGCCGGGCCGCGCCGGGCGGGCCGCGCGTGGCTGTCCTCCTGCCGCAGACCTACATGAACGAGTCCGGGCGCTCCGCCGGCCCGGCCCGCGGCGCGCTCGGCGTCGCGCTCGACCGCGTGGTGGCGATCCACGACGAGATCGACCTCCCCTTCGGCGAGGTCCGCACCCGCCTTGGCGGCGGGCTCGCCGGCCACAACGGGCTCAGGTCGCTCAAGCGCGAGCTCGGCGGGCCCGACTTCCAGCGCGTGCGCGTGGGCGTCGGGCGCCCTGACACGACCGACCCCGAGATCGTCTCGCGCTACGTGCTCGGCCGCTTCAGCGAGCCGGCTTCCGAGGTGCGCGATCTGATCGAGCGCGCCGCCGGGGAGGCCGAGCGCCTCGTGCTTGCCTCG
>JADGHQ010000125.1 GCA_019683805.1 Thermoleophilaceae bacterium | reverse complement strand
CCATGCGGTCATGATTGCGGCAATGCGCGCGATGGTGCTCGAGCGGCAGCGTGAGCCGCTGGTCCCGGCCGACCTGCCCGTGCCCGTGCCCGGCCCGGGCGAGGTGCTCGTGCGCGTGGCTGCGTGCGGCGTCTGCCGCACCGACCTCCACGTCGTCGACGGCGAGCTGCCCGACCCGAAGCTGCCGCTCGTGCCGGGCCACCAGGTGGTCGGCAGGGTGGAGGCGGCCGGGGAGGGGGTGGAGTGCCACCCGGTCGGGGCGCGCGTCGGGATCCCCTGGCTGTGGTCGACCTGCGGCGTCTGCCGCTACTGCGCGAGCGGCCGCGAGAACCTCTGCGCGCTGGCGCGCTTCACCGGCTATCAGGTGGACGGCGGCTACGCCGAGTACGCGCTCGCGCGCGACGCCTACTGCATCCCGCTCCCGGAGGGATTCCCCGACCTCCAGGCGGCGCCGCTGCTCTGCGCGGGGTTGATCGGGCACCGGGCGCTGCGCCTGGCGGGGGACGCCGAGCGGCTCGGGCTCTACGGGTTCGGCGCCTCGGCGCACATCGTCTGCCAGGTGGCGCGGTACGAGGGCCGGCGCGTCTTCGCGTTCACCCGCGCGGGCGACGAGGCCGCCCGCTCGCTCGCCCTCGAGCTGGGCGCTCAGTGGGCGGGCGACTCCGCGGGCCCCGCCCCGGAGGAGCTCGACGCCGCGATCATCTTCGCCCCGGCGGGCGAGCTCGTGCCGGCCGCGCTGCGCGCCGTCGCGCGCGGCGGCACGGTCGTGTGCGCGGGCATCCACATGAGCGACATCCCGTCGTTCCCCTACGAGCTGCTGTGGGGCGAGCGGACGCTGCGCTCGGTCGCCAACCTCACCCGTCGCGACGGCGAGGAGCTCATGGCGCTCGCGCCGCAGGCGGGGGTCGAGACGACGGTCGAGCGGTTCGAGCTCGAGCGCGCGAACGAGGCGCTCGCGCGCCTGCGCGCCGGGGATGTCCGCGGCGCGGCCGTTCTCGCCGTCGAGCCCGTGGGCTGAGCGGCCGGCGGCCGGGCGCGTGCGGGCCGCGCGCGACTAGGATTGCCGCCCGATGCGGGCGGTCACGATCGTCGACGGCGAGATCGTGGTGCGGGAGCACCCCGACCCCGAGCCGGGGGCCGGAGAGCTGCTCGTGCGCGTCCGCGCCGCCGGCCTCAACGGCGCCGACATGCTGCAGCGCAGGGGCCGCTACCCGGCGCCGCCCGGCTCGCCGCCGGACATCCCCGGCCTCGAGCTCGCGGGCGAGGTGGTCGCCTGCGGCCCCGGAGCGACCCGCTTCCGCGAGGGCGACCGCGTGATGTCGATCGTCGGCGGCGGGGGGCAGGCCGAGCTCGCGGTCGTGCACGAGCGCGTGGCGATGCCCGTGCCCGAGGAGCTCGACTGGCCCGCCGCCGGCGGCTTCCCCGAGGTGTTCACGACGGCGCACGACGCCCTCTTCACGCAGGCCGGGCTCGCGTCGGGCGAGCGCATGCTCGTACACGGCGCGGCCGGCGGCGTTGGGACCGCCGCCGTCCAGCTCGGCCGCGCGGTCGGCGCCCGCGTGACGGCGACGGTCCGCAACGAGTCGCTGCGGCCCGCGGTCGCGGGGCTCGGCGCGACGGCGATCGCGCCGGAGGGCTTCGGCGAGCACGGCCCGTTCGACGTGATCCTCGAGCTCGTGGGCGCGCCGAACCTGCAGGAGAACGTGAACGCGCTCGCGACCGGCGGACGCATCGTGGTGATCGGCATCGGGGCGGGGGCGAAGGGGGAGATCCACCTCGGCGCGCTGATGGGCAAGCGCGGGACGCTGCGCGGCTCGACGCTGCGCTCGCGGCCGCTCGAGGAGAAGGCGCTGACGGCGCGGGCGGTGGAGCGCCACGTGCTGCCGCTGCTCGAGGCGGACGAGCTGCGCGTGCCCGTGGCCGAGACGTTCGAGCTCGACCGCGCGGCCGAGGCCTACGCGCGCTTCGAGGCGGGGGGCAAGCTCGGCAAGATCGTGCTGACGCTCGCCTAGCGTCGCTGCCGCGACCGGCGGGCGTAACTTGCCGTGCACGCCGTCCGCCAGTAGAAAGCGAGGGATGACAGGCGCCCCGACCCACGCGGGGCCGCGCTCCAGCCGGCGCGAGGAGCGCAAGGCCGCGAACCGCGCGAAGCTCCTGGCCGCCGCTCGCAAGGTGTTCTCCGAGAAGGGCGTGGGCGCGGCCACGGCGCGCGACATCGTGCGCGAGACCGACCTCGCCTCGGGCACCTTCTACAACTACTTCCGGGACAAGGACGACGCGTTCCGCGCGCTCGTCGAGGAGCTCGCCGCGAAGGCGCGCGCCGCGGTGAGCGAGCAGCGGCGCTCCCCCGGCCGCACGCTCGAGGAGCGGATCGAGGGCGCCTACCGCGCCTACTTCGAGCTCGTCTGCGAGGAGCGCGAGCTGTTCGTCATGGTGCGGCGCAACGCGGGCGCGCTCGGCTCGCTGGGAGTGGAGCCGCTGCTCGAGGGCGGCATCCGCGACCTGGTGCTCGACCTCGCGGACTGGGAGGAGGCGGGCGAGCTCCCGGCCGTCGACCTCGACTACCTGGCGACCGCGATGGTGGGGGCGGGCCATCAGATCGCCACGCATCTGATCGACCGCGACCCGCCCGACGTCGATGCGGCCGCGCGCTTCTGCACCCGCCTGTTCCTCGGCGGGATACGCGGCCTCTCCGGCTGAGGGCGCGGGTCGGGACACGCCGACCCACGCCCGGCGCCGGCCTGCGGTCTCCTAG
>JADGHQ010000048.1 GCA_019683805.1 Thermoleophilaceae bacterium | reverse complement strand
ATAGCGGGGGCGGGATTCGAACCCGCGACCTTCGGGTTATGAGCCCGACGAGCTACCTGACTGCTCCACCCCGCGTCGCGGCCTTGAATTTAGCAACCTGAGCGGGAGCGTCAACCCCCGAACCACCGTCGCGCGGCGGCCGAGCCGCCGTCGCGGGACGCCCGAGATCAGCGGCTCGCGGCGGCCTTCGCGGCCTCGAGCACCGGCTCGTTCGGCGGCAGGTCGCCGGCGTCGTCGGAGAGGTACGCGTAGGTCACCTTGCCGCCCGGCGCCACCACCAGCACCCCGCCGAGCTGCGCCGGATGGCCGATGATTCGGCCCTGGCGCACGCCGTCCGCGAGCGTGCGCTTCACGCCCTTCAGGACCACGCGCGGACCGAGCAGCTCGCCGAAGGTCGCGACCTTCGTCCCCGCCGCCTCGTACGTCCTGCGGTTCGGGTCGACGAGCAGCGTCAGCCCCTCGACCTTCTGGCTGCGCAGGAACTCCCGCGCGTGCGCCGGCGTCCCCTGCCCGATCGCGACGAGGCGCGCGCCCGCGGCCTCGAACCTGTCCCTGTCGCGGTGGAGCTGCACCGCATGCGCGCGGCAGAACGTGCAGCCGTAGTGGCGGAGGAAGACGAGCACCGCGGGCCGGTCGCGCCAGAGGTCGCCGACCCGCACGTCGCGGCCCTCGGCGTCCTGGAGGACGACGTCGGCGATGTCGGTCGCATCCTCGGGCGGGCTCACCCGCTGCCTGGTCTTCGCGATCCCGAGCATGTGCGGAACCTACCCGACGCATACGATGCGGCGCCATGCGGATCGCCGTCATCGACCTCGGCACGAACTCGACGCGCCTGCTGGTCGCCGACGTGGAGGACGCGCGCCTGACGATCCTCGAGCGGCGCACGAGCGTCACCCGGCTCGGCGAGGGGGTTGACCGCAGCGGCCGGCTCGCGGAGCCCGCGATGGCGCGCGTCTACGAGGCCGTGGCCGAGTTCCGGCGCGCGATCGACGAGCTGGGCGGCGCCGACCGCGTGATCGGCGTAGCCACGAGCGCGGTCCGCGAGGCGGCCAACGGCGGCGAGCTGCGCGCCGCGCTGCACGAGCGCTACGGCGTCGACACCCGGATCATCACCGGCGACGAGGAGGCGCAGCTCACCTTCCTCGGCGCGACCGCCGGGCGCCCCGACGACGGCGAGCCCACCCTCGTCATCGACATCGGCGGCGGCTCCACCGAGCTCGTGGTCGGGCGGCCGGGCGAGGACCCGACCTTCCACGTCTCGACGCAGGCGGGCTCGGTGCGCCAGACCGAGCGCCACATCCACTCGGACCCGCCCACCGAGGCCGAGCTCGCGGCGGTCGCCGCCGAGGCTCGCGGCATCATCGAGCGTGGGGCGCCCGCGGACGTGCGCGCCGCGGTGAGGCGCGGGATCGCCGTCGCGGGCACGCCCACCTCGCTCGCGGCGATCGAGCTCGAGCTCGACCCCTACGACTCCGAGCGCGTCCACGGCCACGAGCTGGCGCTCGCGGCGGCGGAGCGCATCCAGGACCGGCTCGCCTCGCTACCGCTAGAGCAGCGGCGCCGGGTGACCGGCCTCCACCCCGACCGCGCTCCCACGATCATCGCCGGCGTGGCGATCCTGATCGAGGCGATGAGGGCGTTCGGGCTCGAGTCGGTCGAGGTCTCGGAGTCCGACATACTGCAGGGAGCCGCGCTCCGCGAGGCGCTCGCGTCGGGCTGACCACTCCGCAGGGGCTCACCCATTCCGGTGACTACCGATGTGACTGCTTCGGGCGCCCGCTGCATGTTGCGAACGTGGCAAAGCTGCGGGTATACTGGCGGCGCCGGGTCGGGTCTACGTGCCGTTGGAACGTCGGCCCACAACCCGGTCATAGGTTCGGGCGAAGCCGCATCGTATCGGCGCCTCCCGCCGCTCGAACCGCGAAGGCCCTTTCATGGCACGTACCCCTGCCCGTCCTGATGGGGCCACATGAACCGCCCGCGGCAACGCGGGCGGTTCGCTTTGACCGCGTGCGGGGGAGCGCCGCCTCACGCCCGCGAACGCCCGCCGCGCGCGCCGCTACGCCAGGTTCGCCTTGCGCGGGTACGCGACCGACGGGTCGGTCAGCACGTTCACGAGCGCCGGCTTTCCGCTCTCGAAGGCGCGCTCGAGCGCCGGCCGCAGCTCGTCGGGCGAGCGCACCAGCTCGCCGTGGCCGCCGAGGTCCTCGACGAGCTTGTCGTAGCGGAGCTCGGGCTGTAGCTCGGCCGCCACCGAGTAGCCGTAGAGGAACTCCATCGGGTGCTTCTCGAGCCCCCAGATGCCGTTGTTGCCCATCACGGCGACGACCGGCAGGTCGAGGCGCACCATCGTGTCGAAGTCCAACCCGGCGAACCCGAACGCGCCGTCGCCCATCAGCAGGCAGACGCGCGAGTCAGGCCGCGCGAGCTGCGCGGCGATCGCGTAGCCCGGCCCGGAGCCGAGGCACCCGTACGGGCCGGGGTCCATCCAGCAGCCCGGCTCGTAGCTGTCGATCACGCGCCCGGCGTAGGAGACGAAGTCGCCGCCGTCGCCGATCACGATCGTGTCGCGCTGGAGGAACCCGCTCAGCTCGCGGTAGACGCGCATGGGGTGGAGGGGCGCCCGGTCGTCGTCGAGCTCCGCCTGCTCCGCCGCGCGCCTCTCGCTCTCGGTCTCGCGCAGCGATGCGAGCCAGCCGCTGCGGTCGGGGCCGCCCGCCGCGGCCTCGCGCAGCGCGTCGAGAATCGCCGGGATACCGCCGTAGAGCTCCGCCGCCACCTCGCGGGGATGCGGATTCTTCGGCGGCGCGCTGCCGACCACGACGATCTTCGTCTGCTCGCCGAACGAGCCGCCGAAGCCGAGACGGAAGTCCATCGGCACGCCGATCACGAGCGCCACGTCGGCGCCCTTGAGCGCCTGGCCGCGGGCGCGCGAGAAGAAGCACGGGTGGTCGGCGGGCACGCAGCCGCGCGCCAGGCCGTTGAGCATCACGGGGATCCGCAGCTCCTCGCAGAGCCTCACGAGGGCGTGCTCGCCCCGGCCCCAGTAGAGGCCGGTGCCCGCCATGATCGCCGGCCGCTCGGCGGAGCGCAGGAGCTCTGCGGCTCGCGCGATCGCGGCGTCGTCGGCGGCGGGCCACGCCTCCGGGTCGGGGAGCGACGCGGGCTTGTCCGAGGGCGGCGCCTCCATGAAGACGTAGTCGAGCGGGAAGTCGACGAAGGTCGGCCCGCTCGGCGGCTCGAGCGACAGGCGCAGCGCCTCGTCCACCAGGCCGGGGATCTCGGCGGTCGAGCCGGCCGTGCGCGCGCTCTTGGTCACCGGGGCGACGAACGGCACGTGGTCGATCTCCTGCAGCGACCCCTGCCCCCAGCGCAGCGCGGGCGCGCGGCCGCCGAGCGCGACGACCGGCGAGCCGTTCTGCAGCGACCCCGCGAGCGCGCTCATCCCGTTCGTCACGCCCGGGCCCGCGGTGAGCGCGCAGACTCCCGGGGTGCGGGTCGCCTTCGCCCAGCCCTCGGCCGCGAACGCCGCGGACTGCTCGTGGCGGGTGTCGACGATCGCGATGCCCTCCTCGCGGCAGCCGTCGTAGATCGAGAAGAGGTGCCCGCCGGAGAGCGTGAACAGGTGGCTCACGCCGTGCGCCTTGAGGCGCTGCGCGACGAGCCGCCCGCCGTGGAGCTGGGCCTGGCCCTGCGAGCCGCCCTCCCCGGCCCCGGTTGCCTGTGCCTCGGTGGACATCGGAAGCGCGCGCAGCCTACCGCAACGGGTATAAGTGTCGTGTCGATGAACGAGGTCCTCGCGGGCGACTTCCGAGGCACGTTCCCCTTCACGCCGCGCTACCTCGACTCGGACGGGACCCTCCTCCACTACGTCGACGAGGGCCCACGGGACGCGCCGCCCGTCCTCATGCTCCACGGCAACCCCACCTGGAGCTACTACTTCCGCCGCCCGATCGAGATCCTCACCGGGCGCGGGCACCGCTGCATCGCGCTCGACCACATGGGCTTCGGGCGCTCGGACAAGCCGCCCGAGCCCAGGCGCTACGGGCTGCGCAACCACATCCGCAACGCTCTCGCGCTGATCGACCAGCTCGACCTGCGCGACGTGACGCTCGTGCTCCACGACTGGGGCGGGCCGATCGGCTTCGGCGCTGCGGTCGAGCGGGCGGACCGCATCCGCGGCGCGGTCGCGATGAACACCTGGGCGTGGGAGCTGCCGAGCTTCCTGCCGCCGTTCCTGCGCCAGTTCCGCACCGACGGCCTCGGCGAGGTGCTCGCGCTCGGCGGCAACCTGCTCGTCGAGTCGATCCCCGGCGGCATGGCGCGGCGCGACATCGACGAGGTGGCGATGGAGGCCTACCGCGCGCCCTTCCCCGGCTACTGGTCGCGGCTCGGCACGCTCGCCTTCATCCGCGACATCCCGCTCACCGAGCACGACCGCAGCGCGCCCGTGCTCGGCGAGATCCACGCCCGGCTCGGCTCGCTCGAGCTGCCGCTCAAGCTCGTCTGGGGCATGCGCGACCGGGTGTTCGTGCCCGCCTTCATCGACCAGTGGCTCGAGCTCTTCCCGGGCGCCGAGGTGGCACGGCTCGACAACGCCGCGCACTACCTGGTCGAGGACGAGCCGGAGCGCGTCGCCGAGGAGATCGGGGAGTTCCTCGAGCGCCTGTAGGCGGCGTTGCCGTCCGCCCGGGCGAAGCGCGCCTGCGAGGGCGTGCGCGCGAGCGCGCGCACCTGCCGCCCGCCCGCCTCGGGCGCCACCGCGAGCGTCTGGTATACGCCCAGCTCGCCCTCCTCGAACGCCTGCGCCGAGCCGGTCATGTACAGCCGCCAGATGCGCTCGCGATCGGCGCCGGCGAGCCTTGCGGCCTCGTCGCGGTTCGCCTCCAGGTTCGCGACCCAGCGCCGCAACGTGATCGCGTAGTGCTCGCGCAGCGTCTCCAGGTGCCGCAGCTCGAGCCCGCTGCGCCCCACGGCCGCGACCACGTCCCCGATCGGGTGCAGGTGGCCGTCCGGGAACACGTAGCGGTGGATGAAGGCGCCGGTGCGCTTCGGCCTCGGCGCGTTGCGGGTGATGCCGTGGTTGAGGAGCGCGCCCCCGGGCCGCAGCAGCGCCGTGAGCTGCTTGAAGTAGCGGTCGAGCCCGGACGCGCCGACGTGCTCGTACATCCCGACGCTCGCGATCTTGTCGTACGGCCCGTCGGAGAGCTCGCGGTAGTCGAGCACGCGCACCTCGCAGCGGTCCCGAAGCCCCGCCTCCTCGATCCGCCGCTCCGCCTCGCGCGCCTGCTCTGGCGAGAGCGTGACGCCGACGGCCCGCGCGCCGTACTCGCGCGCCGCGTGGATCACTAGCGAGCCCCAGCCGCAGCCGACGTCGAGGAAGCGCTCGCCCTCGCGCAGCTCGAGCTTGCGGCAGATCAGGTCGAGCTTGCGCTCCTGAGCGGTCTCGAGCGGCTCGTCCGGATCGTCGAAGCAGGCGCATGAGTAGACCATCGAGGGGCCGAGCACGAGGCGGTAGAACGCGGTCGGCACGTCGTAGTGGTGGCGGACCGCCTGGCTGTCGCGGCGCAGCGAGTGGCGGCGCCCGCGCACGCGGGCCTCGCTCGCGGGCACGGGGGGCCTGCGCCACGCGCCGTGGCGTGCGGCGAGGGCCGCGAGGCGGGCGAGCGCCCGCGCGTCGAGCCGCGCGCCCCGCGCGCGCTCGCGCAGCGTGCGGAGCGCGTGGTCGAGGTCGCCGTCGAGCTCTACGGCGCCCGCCACCCAGGCGCGGGCGAGCCCGAGCTGGCCGGGCGCCCAGAGCAGGTGGCCGAGCGCCTGCGGACTCGTGAGCCGGAGCGTGAAGTCCGCGGGCAGGCCGTCGGTCGGACCGATCTCGCTGCCGTCCCAGAAGCGGATGGCGAACCGCCTGTCGCGGCCGCGCCGCGGATCGAGGCGCTCGATCACCGGGGAGATCTCAGTCGCGACCGCCATGCGGAGCCTCCTTGTGCGCCACGGGTTCGGTGAACCTCTGATTATCCCCCGGGTCGAGACGCGCTACGCCGTGTCGAGCTCCCGCAGTCGCGCGCGCAGCCTGCGCCGCCGCTCCCGCAGGTCGTCCTCGAGCTTGCGCAGCTCGGCGATGCGGCCGCACACGAGCTCGAGCTGCCGCTCCACGAGCGGCAGCGCCGCCTCCACGATGCGGCGCCGCTCCGCCGGGTCCTCGGTCTCCACGAACTCGCGGCGCAGAGCGGCGCGCGTGCTCTCGGCCTCGGCCAGCTCGCGCACCTGCTCGAGCGGGAGGTTGAGGAGCTGCTTGAGCCGCAGCACGTCGCGCAGCCGCTCGACGTCGGCCTCGCTGTACGTGCGGCGCTTCCCGGGCTCCCGGCCCTGAGCTGGCGGCAGCAGCCCGATCTCCTCGTAGAAGCGGATCGTCCGCGGCGTCGTGCCGGTGAGCTCTGCCACCTCGCCGATCCGCAGCAGACGCTCGCTCGCGGGGGCCGTGCTCATCCCTGCGCCGCCTCCGGCCGCGCGACCGCCGCCACGCGGTGCGCGGGCCGCATGAGCGACACGACCGCGCCCGCCAGCGACACCCCCGCGAGACACCACAGGGCCAGGTGCATGTGCGAGATGAACGGGTCGAGCTGCGCGGGCGAGAGCCCCGACGCGAGCCCGGAGAAGATCTTGAAGAGCACGTCCTTCGGCACGGCGTTCGTGACGACGGCGATGACGAACGCGATCGAGATCACCGCGCCCGTGTTCTGGAGCATCACGCGCGCTCCCGCCGCGACGCCGCGCCGCTCGCCCGGCACGCCGCCCATCATCGCGGCGGTGTTCGGGCTATTGAACATCCCCGAGCCGAGGCCGACGAGGAACAGGTAGAGGCCGCTCTCCCAGTAGGGGGTGTTCACCTGGAGCGTGGTCATGAGCGCGAGCCCCACGGCCGTCACGACCATGCCGGCGGCGGCGAGCGTCCGGGACCCGCGCCGGTCCGCGACCATGCCCGCGATCGGCGAGGAGATCAGCATCGCCGCCGCCATCGGTGCGAGCTTGAGGCCGGCGGTGATCGGGTCGTCCCCCTGCGGGCCCTGGAAGTAGAAGACGAAGATGAACATCAGCGCGAAGCGCGAGAGCCCGTTGATGAACGCCGCGCCGGAGGCGGCGGCGAACATCTTGTCCCCGAACAGCGAGAGGTCGAGCATCGGCGCGCGCTGGCGGCTCTCGATCGCGACGAACAGCGGCAGCAGCACCGCCGCGACGGCGAGCGCCGCGATCACGAGCGAGTCGTCCCAGCCGGTCAGGCCGCCGCGCGAGAGCGCGTAGACGAACCCGGTGAGCCCGACCAGGTAGGCGGTCGAGCCGACGAGGTCGAGCCCGCGGTTCTCGTCGCGGCTCGAGAGCTCGTGGAGCACGAGCCCCGCCCAGGCGGAGCCGATCAGGCCGAAGGGCACGTTGAACCAGAACACCCAGTGCCAGCTGATCGACACGAGCGCCCCGCCGAGCACGGGGCCGATCACGAGGCCGACCGCCGCGACCATCGTGTTCGTGCCCATCGCCACGCCGAGCTGCTCGCGCTCGAACGCGTCGGTGACGATCGCGGCCGAGTTGGCGAACAGCAGCGCCCCGCCGACGCCCTGCACGATCCTCCAGAGGATCAGCTCGGTGGGGCCGCCCGAGAAGCCCGCGCCGAGCGAGGCGATCGAGAACAGCAGGAAGCCGAGCACGTAGGCGCGCTTGCGCCCGAAGAGGTCCGACAGCCGCCCCGCCGTCAGCACGAGCACCGTGCTCGCGATCATGTAGACGAGGATCACCCACACGAGCTGGAGCAGCGACACGCCCAGCGAGCGCTCGAGGTCGGGCAGGGCGATGATCAGCGTGCCCGAGTTGATGGTGGCCATGAGCATGCCGAGGCTCGTGCACGAGAGCGCCCACCACTTGTAGTGCGGGTGCTCGGCGTGCACGCCCGGGCGGCGGCGGCTGCGGTCGATCGAGGTCGGCGTGGGCTTCGGCGTGGCCATTCCTTACGTGAACGTAAGCTAGCAATCCGCGGCGTCCGGTCACCCCAGTGGCCGCAACCATCGCCGCGACCGCCCGTTTAAGCCACGATGCGCAAGGATGCGGGCATGCCGGTGAAGCGACTCTTCGCAGCGGCGATCGCGATCTGCGCGCTGACCGCGCCCGCCGCGGCCCGCGCGCAGGCCGTGCCGGAGATCAGGCTGCGCATCGGCGCGCACCTCTATCCGCGCCCGTGGGGCCTCGCGTACGTCTTCGGGTACCTGCGCCGGGCCGACACCGTGCCCGTCGCCGCGGTCGCGGGCCGCCCGGTGACGCTCGAGGAGGCGCAGTTCCCGTTCACGCAGTGGATCCCGGTGGCGAGCGGCCAGACGAACGAGCTCGGCTACTTCAGCTTCCGCCGTCCGCGCGTCCTCACGAACACGATGTACCGCGCGACCGTGCAGCTCGACCAGCCGCTCGCAAGCCAGCAGGTCTTGCTCCACGTGCCCTTCCGGCCGGCGCTCGCGCTGCGCGTCCGGCGAGACCGCAAGGGCGCGCTGGTGGTCGCGCGCGGCACCGTGAGGCCGGGGCGCCCGGGCGCCACCGCGTGGGTGCAGGCCCTGTCGCAGAAGACCGGCATCTGGCGCGACCGCGTGCGCGTGAGGCTCACGGGTGACGGCGCCTACTCGCGCTTCCGCAGCCGTCCCTTCCGGATCCGGACGAGCACGACGCTGCGGCTGCGGATCCCGAGCGACGGGATCAACGAGAGCGCGGTCTCGGCTCCGCGCGCGGTGCGCGTCCCGGGCGGCGGCTAGCGCAGCCCGCCCGCCGCGCGCGCGACCGGCGGCCTACCGGCCGAGCACGCCGACGCTGTATCCCTTTCGCGCGAGGTCGCCCGTCGCCTTCTGGAGATCCTGGATCGCGGACGAGCGCTGGAGCTGCTGCAGCGTCTGCGCGATCTTCTGCGCGTCCTTCTCCCGAGCCGCCTGCTCGAGCCGGTCCACCGCATCCGCGAGCCGGCGCATGCCCCTCACGAGCAGGTCGTTGTCGGCCCGCGCGTCCCTGGGCGGGTCGACCGCGTCGAGCTGGGCGGCCGTGCTGCGCAGCGCGGCGCCCGCCTTGTCGAGCTGGGCGGGGAGGCGCGAGAGCCCGGTCGACCCTCCGCTCACGCTCCGGAAGGTCCGCAGGAGCTGCGCGCCCACGCTCTGGACCTTCTGGCCGTACTCCCTCTTCGAGAGCGTGTCGTCGCCGTTCCCCCCGCCGCCGCAGCCGGCGGCCGCGAGGGCAAGCGCAAGCTGCGCCACCAGCAGACCGCGCTTCGCGCGCTTCGAGATCATCCGTTCCTCCCCTCGGCCTGGTACTCGGCCGGGCATCCTGTCAGAGAGACCGGCGTCGGCGCACGGCTCGGGCGGGCTGTTCCGTTGCAGGCTACTCAGGCTCCGGCCGCTCCTGGCCCGGCCAGCGGCCCGTAAGGCTCGCGAAGGCGGCCCGCGCGCCGCGGTCCACGGCCGCGCGCGTCGCCCTGAAGATCGCCCCCTCGATAGCCGTCGACGCGATCAGCTTCCCCCAGCTCGTCTCCCTGACCGAGCCGTCCGGCGGCTCTTCCTCGTCGATCAGGGCCCACACCCTCTCGAACGCCTTCCGGGCGAGGATCCCCGCCACCAGCCCGCCGACGATGCTGAACGGGACGAAGACGACCTTTTTCACGCCCGCACGTATACCCGCGCGACGCGGCGGGTACGCCCAGCCCCATGCCGACGACACGCGAGAGCGCCGACGTACGCGCGCCCAGGAGCCCGACGGACCTCGAGGGCCGCAACTGGATGGGCGTTCTCAAGCGCACGATCAAGGAGTTCAAGGCCGACAACCTCACGGACTGGGCGGCGGCGCTCACCTACTACTCGGTGCTCGCGCTCTTCCCCGCCCTGCTCTGCCTCGTGGCGCTGCTCGGCGTGCTCGGCCAGTACCCCCAGACGGTCGACAGCATCATGACCATCGTGGGCAAGGTGGCGCCCCAGTCGACGGTCGACTCGATCCGCGGACCGGTCCAGGACGTGGTGAGGTCGAAGGGCGGCGCCGGCGCGCTGCTCGGGCTGGGCCTGCTCGGCTCGCTGTGGTCGGCGTCGGGCTACCTCGGCGCCTTCATCCGCGCCTCGAACCAGATCTACGAGACGGGCGAGGGTCGGCCGTTCTGGAAGCTGCGGCCGCTGCAAATCGCGATGACGGTCGTGATGATCGTGCTGCTCGCGGCCGTCGTGATCGGCATCGTGGTCACCGGCGACCTCGCCAGGGCGATCGGCGACCAGATCGGACTCGGCTCGACGGCCGTGACGGTCTGGAGCATCGCCAAGTGGCCCGTGCTGCTCGGGGTCGTGATGCTGATGTTCGCGCTGCTCTACTACGCCGCGCCGAACGTGAAGCAGCCCAGGTTCCGCTGGATCAGCCCGGGCGGGATCCTCGCCGTGCTGGTGTGGATCGTGGCGTCCGCGGGGTTCGCGCTCTACGTCAGCCGCTTCGGCTCGTACAACAAGACCTACGGCACGCTCGGAGGGGTGATCGTGTTCCTGATCTGGCTCTGGATCTCGAACATCGCCGTGCTCCTCGGCGCCGAGTTCGACGCCGAGCTCGAGCGCGAGCGCGAGCTCGAGGCGGGGCTGCCGGCGCACGAGTCGATCCAGCTCCAGCCGCGCGACGAGCCGGGCTAGGCTGCAGCAGCCCACGCGGGCTCGCCGTCACCCCGCCGCCCGGCGGTCGGCACGAGCGGACGGTCCGCCGGGGGCCGGGGCGGGAAACGAGGAGGGGGAGACCCGCCCCAGCGCCCTGACCGGGCTTCATCGGAAAGCGCCGGGATGGATGCGAAGCGCCCGAGCGGTGGTCAAGAGCCCCGCGCGGCCGCCTCCGCCTGTGCCTCCGACGAAGATTCGCCAGCGGCCGAGCGCAGGAACTCGACGATCTCCTGCGTGCTCGTGCCCGGCGCGAAGACCTCCGCCACCCCGCGCGCCTTGAGCTCGGCGACGTCCTCGGCGGGGATCGTGCCGCCGACGGTGACGAGCACGTGCTCCGCGCCCTCGCGCTCGAGCAGCTCGACGATGCGCGGGACGAGCGTCATGTGCGCCCCGGAGAGAATCGAGATCCCGACCGCGTCGGCGTCCTCCTGGACGGCCGTGGCGACGATCTGCTCGGGCGTCTGGTGCAAGCCCGTGTAGATCACCTCCATCCCGGCGTCGCGCAGCGCGCGGGCGACGATCTTCGCCCCGCGGTCGTGGCCGTCGAGGCCGGGCTTGGCGACGACGATCCGGAGCCTGCGCTGTGAGTCGCTCACGACATCGACCTCGCGATCACGACACGCTGGATCTCGTTGGTGCCCTCGTAGATCTGGGTGATCTTCGCGTCGCGCATCATGCGCTCCACGGGGTAGTCGTTGACGTACCCGTAGCCGCCCAGCACCTGTACCGCCTCCACGGTCACGCGCATGGCGTTGTCGGAGGCGAACAGCTTGGCCATCGAGGACCACTTGCCGAGACCGGGCTCGTTGCGGTCCGCGATCGCGCACGCCTTGTAGAGCAGCTCGCGCGCGGCGGCCGTGCCCGTCTCCATGTCGGCGAGCTTGAACTGGATGGCCTGGAGCTGGTCGATCGGCTTGCCGAAGGCGTGGCGCTCGCGGGCGTAGGCGGCCGCGTAGTCGGTCGCTCCCTGGGCGATGCCGACGGCCTGGGCCGCGGCGCCGAGGCGCGTGCGCTCGAGCGTGGCGAGCGCGAGCGAGAGCCCCTTGCCCTCGACGCCGACGAGGTTCTCCGCCGGGACACGGACGTTCTCGAAGACCGGCGACCCGGTCGGCGAGCCCTTGATGCCGAGCTTGTGCTCGTAGCCCCCGATCGAGAAGCCGGGGCGGTCCTTCTCCACGACGAAGGCGCTCATGCGGCGCTGCTCCGGGTCGGTGATCGCGAACACGACGTAGAAGTCGGCGATGCCGGAGTTGCTGATCCAGTTCTTCGTCCCGTTGATGACCCACTCGTCGCCGTCGCGGACGGCCTGGGTGCGCATCGACGCCGGGTCGCTGCCGGCCTCGGGCTCGGACAGGCAGAAGGCGGGCGTCCACTCGCCGCTCGCGCAGCGCGGCAGGAAGCGCTGCTTGAGCTCCTCACTACCGGCGAGCTGGATCGGCAGCGTGCCGAGCTCCTGGATCATCAGGATCAGGGCGCTCGACGCGCAGGCGCGAGCCACCTCCTCGATCGCCACGTTGAGCATGAGCGTGCCGGTGCCCGTGCCGCCGTACTGCTCGGGGAAGGGCAGGCCGAGCAGGTCGTGCTCGGCGAACAGCTTGCGGATGTCCCACGGGTACTCGGCCTTCGCGTCGATCTCCGCGGCCCGCGGCGCGACCCGCTCGGCGACGATCTGGCGGATGACCTCGCGGAAGTCGACGACCTCCTGCGGCAGGGCGTAGACGTCCGCGCTCACGCCGCCGCCTTCTCGCGCTCGGTCGCGTAGTCGTAGAAGCCCCTGCCGCTCTTGCGCCCGAGGCGCCCGGCGGCGACCATCCGCTTCAGCAGCGGCGGCGGCGCGTAGGCGGGCTCCTTGAACTCCTCGTAGAGCGAGTCGCAGACGCTGTAGAGGACGTCGAGCCCGATGAAGTCGCAGAGGGTGAGCGGGCCCATCGGGTGGCCGCAGCCGAGCCGCATGCCGGTGTCGATGTCCTCGCGCGAGGCGAAGCCGTCCTCGTACATGCGCACCGCGGCCATCAGGTACGGGACGAGCAGCATGTTCACGATGAAGCCGGAGCGGTCCTTCGTCTCGATCGCCGTCTTGCCGATCCGCTCGGCGAAGGCCTTCGCGGTCGCCACCGTCGCCTCGCTCGTGTCGAGCGCGACGACCACCTCGACGAGCGGCATCACCGGGACGGGGGAGAAGAAGTGGAGGCCGCAGACGCGGGTCGGCTCGGGGACCGCCGCGGCGAGCTGGGCGATCGGAATCGAGGAGGTGTTCGACGCGATGATCGTCTCGTCGCCGACGATCGGGGCCACCTGCGCGAGCACCGCGCTCTTGAGCCCCGCGTCCTCGGGCACGGCCTCGACCACGAGATCGACGCCGGCGATCTCGTCGAGGCTGGTCGTGAAGGAGATGCGCCCGAGCAGGGCGTCGGCCTCCTCCTGCGTCCGCTTGCCGGCCGACACCGCGCGCGCCACCGATGTCTCGATGCGCCCGCGGGCGGCCTCCGCGGCCCGCTCGTCGATCTCGCGGAGCACGACCGGGAGACCCGAGGCGGCCACCACCTCCGCGATGCCGGAGCCCATCAGGCCCCCTCCGAGCACTGCGACGCGTTGGACGTTCATGGCTCTCCTCAGAAGACCGGGGTTTCCGTGTACGAGCCCCACACGGACTGCAGGGCCTCGACGATCTCGCCCTCGCTGGCGTGGACGCGTGCCGCCTCGACGAGCGCGGGCATCAGGTTCATCTGCGCGCTCGCGGCCGCCTTCACCTCCGCCAGCGCGTGCTCGACCGCGCTCGCGTCGCGACGGGCGCGGACCGCCTGCAGGCGGCCGATCTGCTTGCGCTCGAGCGCCGGGTCGACCCGGTGCAGCGGGGTGTCGTCGTCGTCGCCCTCGGTGTAGGCGTTGACGCCGACGACGATGCGGCGTCCGCTGTCGATCTCCGACTGGAGGTCGTAGGCGGCGTTGGCGATCTCGCGCTGCGGGAAGCTGCGCTTGACGGCCTCGACCATGCCGCCGAGCTCGTCGATGCGGCGGAAGTACTCGTACGCGGCCGCCTCCATGCGGTCGGTGAGCGCCTCCACGAAGTAGCTGCCGCCGAGCGGGTCGATCGTGTTGGTGACACCGGTCTCGTGGGCGATGATCTGCTGGGTGCGCAGCGCCACCCGCACAGCCTCCTCGGTGGGGAGCGCGAGCGCCTCGTCGTAGGAGTTGGTGTGCAGCGACTGGGTGCCGCCGAGCACCGCGGCGAGCGCCTCGATCGCGGTGCGCACGACGTTGTTGAGCGGCTGCTGCGCCGTCAGCGACACGCCCGCCGTCTGGGCGTGGAAGCGCATCAGCCACGACTTCGGGTTCTTGGCGCCGTAGGTCTCGCGCAGCTCGCGCGCCCAGATGCGGCGCGCCGCGCGGTACTTCGCGATCTCCTCGAAGAAATCGATCTGCGCGTTGAAGAAGAAGCTCAGGCGCGGCGCGAAATCGTCCACGTCCAGGCCCCGCTCGACCGCCTGCTCCACGTAGGTGAAGCCGTCCTTGAGCGTAAACGCGAGCTCCTGTGCCGCGGTCGCGCCCGCCTCGCGGATGTGGTAGCCCGAGATCGAGACCGGGTGCCAGCGCGGCATGTTCCGGCTACACCACTCGATCATGTCGCCGAGCAGGCGCATCGCCGGGTCGATCGGAAAGCACCACTCCTTCTGGGCGATGTACTCCTTGAGGATGTCCGCCTGGATCGTGCCGCCGAGCCCCTCCGGGGGCACGCCCTGGCGCTCCGCCGCCACAACGTAGAAGGCGAGCATGATCGCCGCCGGAGCGTTCACGGTCATCGACACCGACACCTCGCCGAGGTCGATGCCCGCGAACAGCGTCTCCATGTCGTCGACCGTGTCGATCGCGACGCCCTCGCGGCCCACCTCGCCCTCGCTGCGCGGATGGTCCGAGTCGTAGCCCATCAGACTCGGCATGTCGAACGCCGTCGAGAGGCCGGTCTGCCCGTGATCGAGCAGGTAGCGAAAACGCTCGTTGGTCTCCTCCGCGGTGCCAAAACCCGCGAACTGCCGCACCGTCCACAGCCGCCCGCGATACATCGACGGGTACACGCCGCGCGTGAACGGGTACTCGCCCGGGAGGCCGATCGACGCCTGCCGGTCGACCGGGAGATCGGCCTCGGTGTAGAGCGGCTCGACGGGGATGCCGCCGAGCGTCTTGAACGCGACGTCGCGCTCCGGCGTCGAGCCGTAGCTCTCGCGCCAGCGCTCGAGCGCGCCCTCGGCGGGCTCCGTCGTGGTATGCGGTGCTCCGTTAGTCTGGCTTCCCATAGTTGGATTGTCTCATACCTTGATACCCAAGCCCACACGGTCGCCCGGTCGGCACGTGCCGGACGCGCGCGATCCGGTCGCTGTGGGAGGCTTGCGCCGCATGTCCGACCAGCTCGACTTCGACCCGATCGCCGAGGCAGCCCGCCAGTGGACGAAGCACTGGGGGGCCGCAACCGCGCCGCCCATGAGCGCGGTGACCTCGATCATGCGCGCGCAGCAGATCGTGCTTGCGCGCCTGAACGCGCTGCTCGAGCCCTACGAGCTCACCTTCCCCCGCTACGAGGCGCTGATGCTCCTCTACTACAGCCGCCGCGGCTCGCTCCCGCTCGGCAAGATGGGCGTGCGCCTGCAGGTGCACCGCACGAGCGTCACCAACCTCGTCGACGGCCTGGAGGCGGCCGGGTACGCCGTCCGCTCCCCCCACCCGACCGACCGGCGCACGACGCTCGCGGAGATCACCGACCGCGGCCGCGAGGTGGCGCGCAGGGCCACCCGGGCGCTCAACGAGGCGCGCTTCGGCACCGCGCCGCTGGGCACGGCCGAGCTCGACACGCTGTCGGAGATCCTGCGGCGCCTGCGGGTAGAGGCGGGGGACTTCGCCGAGGCGTAGCGCCCCGCCCGCCGCAGGCGAGCTCCCAGACGTCGACCTGCTCGGGGACGCCGGGTCGCGAGCATGGCGACGGAGACGTCATCTCCGTGCCCGTCGCATCCACCAACCTTGCCCTCATGACACGTGGGTATCCTACTATCGGTAGGACACCTATTCGCCGCCCGGGCCGTCCGGCGCGAGGTGCCCGGGGTGGGACTCGAACCCACACGCCCCGAGGGGCAAGGGCTTTTAAGGCCCCGGCGTCTACCAGTTCCGCCACCCGGGCGGGCAGGACAAGTCTAGGTTCGGCGGCGGCCCGCGCAGCCGCCGCGGCGGGAGGCATCTCACGCGCCTGGGCGAAAACCGCCGCATGCGCAACTTCTCCGCTGCTAGCTTGTCGAAGCGGACGTAGGGACCTTGGAAGCTTCCGCTCTACGACACTCCGCGCAGATCCCTGCGCTGGCCGGCCGCTCGCCGTTGCTTCGACTGCAGTCGGACGAGCGGCTCGTCGCGCTGATCCGCCGCGGCCACCACGAGGCGTTCGAGGCGCTCTTCCACCGCTACCGCTCGCGGCTGCTCGCCTTCTGCCGCCACATGCTCGGGTCCACCGAGGACGCCGAGGACGTGCTGCAGGAGGTCTTCACCGCGGCGTTCAACGCCATCTGCGCCGACGACCGGCCGATCAACGCGCGGCCGTGGCTCTACCGCATCGCGCGCAACCGCTGCCTCAACCACCTGCGCCGCCCGGTCCACCCGGGGCAGGACTCGATGGACGTGTTCGAGGCCAACGGCGGTACGTCGGCGGCCGATACGGTCCACCGCCGCGAGGAGTTCCGCCAGATCGTCGCGGACGTGCAGGAGCTGCCGGAGACCCAGCGCACCGCGTTGCTCCTGCGGGAGATCGACGCGCTCTCATACGAGCAGATCGCCGAGGCGATGGAGACGACGGTGCCGAGCGTAAAGTCGCTGCTAGTGCGCGCGCGCGTGTCGCTCGCCGAGGCCGCCGAGGCGCGCCTACTCACCTGCGAGGACGTGCGGCTCGAGCTCGGCCAGGTCGCCGAGGGGCTCGCTCGCACGAGCGCCCCGGTGCGACGCCACCTCAAGACCTGCGACCGCTGCCGCCTCTTCAGGCGCGAGCTGAAGAACACGAGCCGCGCCCTCGCGGCCGTCTATCCGATCGGCCCGCTGGTGCTCCTCAAGAAGCTCGTGCTCGCGAAGCTGAGCTTCGGCGGCGGCCCCCCCGGGGGCGGGGGCGCGGGGGGGGGGGGGGGGCCGGGCGGGGGCGCC
>JADGHQ010000047.1 GCA_019683805.1 Thermoleophilaceae bacterium | reverse complement strand
GTCACGAGGTGACCGGCACCACGCGCTTCGAGCAGCGCGCGGACGCGGTCCGCGCGCTCGGCGCCGAGCCCGTCGTGGTGGACGTGTTCGATCGGCCCGCGCTCGAGCAGGCGGTGCGGGCGGCGCGTCCGGACGTGGTCGTGCACGAGCTCACGGACCTGCCGAAGCGACTCGAGGCAAGGACGCGGCCCGAGGCCTTCGCGGGCACGAACCGGCTGCGCCGCGAGGGCACGCGCAACCTCGTGGACGCGGCGGTCGCCGCGGGCGCGCGGCGGATCGTGACCCAGAGCATCGCCTTCGTGTACCGCCTGACCGGCGAGGGGCTGAAGACCGAGGACGACGAGCTCTCCCTCGACGCGCCGCCGCCGCGCGGCGAGATCGCCTCGGCGGTGAGCGAGCTCGAGCGCACGGTGACGGGCGACCCGCGGATCGAGGGCGTCGTGCTCCGCTACGGCTACTTCTACGGGCCGGGCACGGCGTACGCGCGCGACGGCTGGATGGCCGAGCTCGCGCGCCGGCGCCGGCTGCCGATCGTGGGCGGTGGGAACGGCGTGCTGTCCCTGATCCACGTCGACGACGCCGCCCGCGCGACCGTCCTCGCGCTCGACCGCGGCTCCCCCGGGATCTACAACGTCGTCGACGACGACCCCGTGCCGGCGCGCGCGTGGATCCCGGCGTTCTGCGAGGCGGTCGGCGCGCCGCCGCCGCGCAGGGTTCCCGCCTGGCTCGCGCGCCTGGTCGCGGGCAGCTACACGGTCACGGTGATGACCGAGGAGCGCGGGGCCTCGAACGCCAAGGCGCGCGGGGAGCTCGGCTTCGAGCCGCGCTGGGCGAGCTGGCGCGACGGCTTCCGCGACGGGCTCGGCTGAGCGCACGGCCCGGCTCCCTTCATTCCCGATTGGCCTTCGCTCATCGCTATACGCAAGGGCGACTCTAAGCGATCGCTCGGTAACCGGAAGCGTCAAGGCGCGTCGCGGTCGCCGAGGCCGAGGGCACCACGATCCTCGCGATCGGCGCCGAGCGCGGGAAGGCGTTCGAGGTCTCGGACTGGGAGCTGCGCGAGCTCGGCTCCTGAGCCGGCGCGGGCGCGGAACTATGATCCGGCGCCCGCGATGGACCCCCGAGCCCCAGCCGACCCTGAGGCCCCGGCCGCGCCGCCGGGCGGCGAGCCCGAGCCGCTGGTTCGCTCCGCGCCGCCGCCGCTGCGTGGCGGCCTCCCGGCGCTGCTTCGGTTCATGCGCGCCAACCGCATGCTCAACCTCAAGTACGCGCGCCTGATCCTGCGGCTCCTGCGCCACCGCTTCCTCACGACCTACGGCAGCCGCCTGAAGCTCGACGGGCTGGCGTTCATCGGGCCGAAGGTCACGTTCGAGATCGGCCGCGAGGCGCGCGTCGAGCTCGGCCGCTGGTCGTGGCTCGGCAAGGGCACGAAGATCCGCTGCCACGAGGGCGTCGTCTCGATCGGCGCGAAGACCGTGCTGGGGCAGGAGTGCACGCTCTCGGCCTACCAGCACATCTCGATCGGCCGCGAGTGCGTGGTCGCCGACCGGGTGATGCTGATCGACTTCGACCACGGCATGGTCGAGGTCGAGCGCCCGATCCGGCTGCAGGGCATCTACAAGCGCGACACGAAGGTCGGCAACAACGTCTGGATCGGCTACGGCGCCTGCATCCTGCGCGGCGTCACCGTCGGCGACAACTGCGTGATCGGCACGAACTCGGTCGTGACGAAGGACGTGCCGGACAACGCGGTCGTGGGCGGCGTGCCCGCGCGGATCATCCGCATGCGCGAGGCGCCGCGCGCGATGCGCTGGGAGTAGCCCCCGACGCCGCGAGCGACGGGCTCGCTGCCGCGCCCCGGTAGCCTCGGCGCATGAACCCCCTCGACCGGATGCTCGCGCGCCCGGGCCGCTCGGACGCGCTCGTGGCCGCCTGGGTTGCGCTCTGGATCGGCGTCGGCGTCTGGACCGCCGTGACCGTGCACGGCCTCACCAAGATCAGCGACACGTCGATCGAGGCCGGCGACGCGGTGAGCCAGGCGGGCCAGCTCCTCAGCCTCGGCGACGCCATCCCGATCTTCGGCCCCCAGCTCGACGCGCAGGCGCGGCGGATCCGCGAGCTCGGCGACAGCGCGCGAGAGAGCGGCGAGCAGTCGAAGACGAGCATCGAGCGGCTCTCCTGGCTGCTCGGCGTGGCGATCGCGGTCGTGCCGAGCGCGCCGCTGCTCGCCCTCTACGTGCCCGCGCGCCTCTCGGCGAGGCGGCGGGAGGAGCCGCCGGCGTAGCGGGCGCTCTCCGCGACCGTCTCGCGGTAGACCTCCGCCACCTGGCGCGCGACGTCCGCCCAGTCGAAGCTGAGCACGTGCTCCTGCGCCTCGGCGACGAGCCGCTCGCGCAGCGCGTCGTCGCTCAGCAGGCGCTCCGCCATCTCCCCGAGCGACCGCGGGTCGCGCGAATGGAAGCGCAGCCCCACGTTCTCGTTCGGCACGACCTCGCGCAGGCCGCCCGTGTCGGCCACGAGGCAGGGGCAGCCGGACGCCATCGCCTCGAGCGCCACGAGCCCGAACGGCTCGTAGATCGAGGGCACCACCGTGAGGTCGGCGATGCGGTAGAGCGAGTGCAGCACGTCGTCGCCGATCCAGCCGAGGAACGTGCCGTAATCGTCGAGCCCGAGCTCGCTCGCCTGCTTGCGCAGCGCCTCCTCGTGCGTCCCCGAGCCCGCCACGATGAAGCGCACGTTCGGCAGGCGCTCGATCAGGCGGGGCAGGGCCTCGAGCGCGAGCTGGAAGCCCTTCTCGTACACGAGGCGGCCGACCAGGAGCAGCAGCTTCTCGTCGGGCTTCGCGAAGCGCGCGCGCAGCGTGTCGAGGTCGTCCACCGGCACGAGCTCGCTCGGGTCGATCCCGTTCGGGATCACCGCGATGCGCCCCTCCTCGAGGCCGTAGATGTCGGAGACGTGCTCGCGCATGTAGGCGGAGCAGGTGATCACGCGCTCGGCGCGGTTCGCCATCCAGTGCTCGATCCCGTGGATGTGCGACTGCGGGTGCTCGTCGACCCAGCCCTGGTGGCGCCCGTACTCGGTGGCGTGGATCGTGACGACGAAGGGGCAGCGGAAGCGCTTGGCGAGGTGGTCGCCGGCCACCGCGACGAGCCAGTCGTGGCCGTGCACCACGTCGAACTCGTAGCGGTCGCCGAGCTCGACGCCTGCCGCCAGCATGTCCGCGTTCATGTGCTCGACCCAGGTGACGAACTCGCCCAGCTCGCGCGGGCGCTCGGGCTCGCGCACGCGATGGACGCTCACGCCCGCGATCTCCTCCTCCGCCGGCGACTCCTCCATGCCGCGCGTCAGGACGTGGACGTCCACGTTCGCCTCCTGGGCGGCGAGGCTCTCGGCGAGCTTGCGCACGTGGCGGGCGAGCCCGCCCTCGATCAGCGGCGGGTACTCCCAGGAGAGGATCAGGACGCGCATCGGGTCCATCGCGCTAGGTGCCGAGCAGGGCGGCGACATCCAGCTCGGGGGCGAGATTCCGCAGCTCCGGCTCAGGGACGGGGCGGGAGTCTGTCAGAGCGCCGAGCGCCGCGTCGAGCGACTCGACGTGCCCGCGCACCCGCTCGAGCGGGTAGTCGGCCGCCATGCGGAAGCGCGTGAGGAAGGCCCAGTCGCTCGCCTGCACCGCGAGCAGCTCGCGCGCGGCGCGCCCGAGCGCGGCGCGGCGGCCGGGCGAGGCGGCGCTCGCGCTCGCCGCGGCGACGGTGCGAAGCTCGGCGCGCCGCGCCGCGAACGCCAGCTCCGCAACGTCCGGCGAGTCCCAGGTGGTGAGGTCCTTGGGCTTCCCCCAGCTCGAGCCCGCGAGCTCGCGCTCCACGGGCTCGAAGCGCTCGAGCCCCGCGGGCAGCGACACGAGCTCGAGCCCCGCGTCCCGCGCCTTCTCGATCACCGCGGCGAGGAAGGCCGGGCCCTCGTACCACCAGTGCCCGAGCAGCTCCGCGTCGAGCGCGCAGCACACGAGGCCCGGGCGGCCCCGCTCCTCCGCGTAGCGCTCGAGCCGGGCGCAGACGCGCGCGACGAAGTCGCCCGCGTGCTCGCGCGCGAGCGCCAGCGCCCGCTCGTGGTCGTACGCGCCGCCGCCGTTGCTCCAGGGCTTGAGGTCGTGGATCGTGCGGCCGTGGTAGTCGCGGTAGCGCGCGTCGGCCGGGTAGCCGCGCTCGCCCCAGACGAGCTCGACCGTCTGCCAGTCGATCGGCACGGCGACCGGCCCCGCGTCGGTGCGCACCGGCTCGAGCTGGTCGAGCGAGCCGAGGCCGAGCGAGTCGGTCTGGTCGACGCAGAAGGCGCGCACGCCCGCCGCGGCGAGCTCGTGCTCGAGCCCGGGCTCGTAGGCGCACTCCGGCACCCAGAACCCGCCGCTCCAAGCGCCGAAGCGGCGCCGGTGCGAGCGCGGCCCCACCCCGATCTGGAGGCGGCGGCCCGCGTCGGTGGCGAGCAGCGGCAGCACCGCGTGCGTGGCGCTGCCCGTCCAGAGCTCGAGCGGCCCGGCCTCGGCGAGGGCGCGGAAGGCGCCCAGGAGGTCGCGCCCGCGGCGCTCGAACGCCTCGTCCGCCGTCACGTAGTCGTGCGCGGCGCGGCGCACCTCCGCGGCGAGTCCCGGCTCCCCGCCGCGCTCGAGGCCCGCGGCGTCCTCGGCGTGGATCGGCGCGCGCACCTCGCGCAGGAACCTCGTGTAGCGGCTCCCCGCGTCGCCCCTCAGCGCCTCGAGCTGGTCGCAGAGGACGGGCGTCAGCCCGACGGTGACCGGAGCGCCCGGGAGCACCTCGAGCAGCGGCAGATACACCGTCGCCACGGCCTCGAACAGCCACTCCTCCCCGAACGGCCACGTCCCGAAGCCCTCGACATAGGGCATGTGGGCGTGGAGCACGAGCGCGAGCGCACCCCCGCCCCCGGTGCGCGGGCGGCGGCTCATCGCAGCACTGCGACGAAGTCGAGCGCACGCTCGAGCGGGCCCGGCCGCAGCGCGAAGTCGCTCGTCGAGATCGCGGGGACGAACCAGTCGTAGAAGCGCTTGGTGATTCCCGCCCGCCGGTGGAGCTCGTCCCAGCCGGCGCGGATCGCGAGCTCGTGCAGGCGCAGCTTGCGCGCGTGGAAGAGGCCGAGGACCTCCACCGAGTCGAAGCTCTGCTCACAGAGCTCGCGGAACTCCTCGGGCCGGTACTCCTTCACGTGCCAGGGGTTGTCCGACTTCTCGGCCCCCGGCGGCGCGAGCGTCAGGACGTTCGGCGTCGAGACGTAGACGACGCCGCCCGGACGCAGCAGCGAGCGGAAGTGGTCGAGCACCCCCTTCGGGTCCTGCACGTGCTCGATCGTCTGGAGGAACACGACCGCGTCCGCGGGCTCGGAGTACGACTCGACGAGATCGCGCACGAAGCGCACCCCCGGGCGCGTGTACTTGAGGCGCGCGTGCTCGTGCGCCTCCGGGTTCGCGTCGACGCCCGTGACGCGCGCCGCGCGCCGGGCGAGCACGTGGGTGCCGTAGCCCTCGCCGCAGGCCATGTCGACCACCTCGAGCCCGGCGCAGCGCCCTGCGATCCACTCGTACACCGCGAGGTGGCGGCGGAACCAGTAGTTCTCCTCGGGCACGTCGGGCAGCGTGCGCTCGCCCGTCAGCTCGAGCGGCGGCACGCCCTCGGGCTGGTCCCGCTGTAGGAATCGCGCTGCGCTCTCCGCCAAGGCGGCGGCGAGCATAGCGGCCGAACCCCTATAGTCACCGCCCTCATGCGCGCAGAGACTGCTGAGCAGATCAAGGACGTGAACGTCCGCTACCACGACGTGGCGGCCGCCGAGTACGACTCGAAATGGGGGATCTCCTTCGACGAGGGCGCCCGTCGGCAGGTCGTCGGAAAGCTGGCCAAGGCGCTCGGCTCGGCGCCCGGGACCTACGAGCGCGCGCTCGAGATCGGGGCCGGCACGGGCTACTTCTCGCTCAACCTGCTGGGCACGGGGGTGATCCGCGAGGCGGTCGCCACCGACATCTCCCAGGGCATGCTCGACGCGCTGCGCGGATCCGCCGAGCGGCTCGGCCTCGACGTCGAGACGGCGTGTTGCGAGGCGGCCGAGCTGCCGTTCGAGGACGCCTCGTTCGACCTCGTGTTCGGGCACGCCGTGCTGCACCACCTGCCCGACCTCGACGCCGCGTTCGGCGAGTTCCGCAGGGTGCTCAAGCCGGGCGGCACTCTCGTGTTCTGCGGCGAGCCGTCCCGCTACGGCGACCGCCTCGCCCGCATCCCCAAGCGCGCCGGCCTCGCCGCCGCGCCCCTGTGGCGCGCGCTCGTGCGCGCCGGGGAGCGGCGCGACGGGCACGCGACGCCCGAGGAGCACGCCGAGCACAAGCTCGAGATGTTCGTCGACGTGCACGCGTTCACCCCGGGCGACCTCGCCGGGTATGCGCGTCGCGCGGGCTTCGAGGAGGTCCGGGTGCGCGGCGAGGAGCTCGCGGCGAACTGGTTCGGCTGGCTCAACCGCACCCTCGAGTCGACCGCCGAGCCGACGGAGATCCCCTGGGCCTGGCGGCAGTACGCCTACCGCGGCTACCTCGCGCTGCAGGCGCTCGACCGGGCGCTGCTCGAGCCGCGCCTGCCCGCGGCGATCTTCTACAACCTGCTCGTCTCCGCTCGCGCGCCCGGCGCCTAGCGCGCCACCACCTGGGCGCGCCCGGCGCGCTTGGCGTCGTCGAGCGCCTTGCGCGCGCGAGAGAGCAGCCGCGCGACCGTGTCGCCCGCCCGCCTGTGCGCCACCCCCGCGGAGCACGTCTGGCCGGGCGGCAGCGCGCGCACGAGGCGGTCCACCAGCGAGCGGGCGTTCGCCGGGGTGCAGTTCGGCAGCACCACCAGGAACTCGTCGTCGGCGTAGCGCACCACGATGTCGCCGCCGCGCAGCTCGCTGCGCCAGGCGGCGGCGACGCGCTTCAACAGGCGGTCGCCCGCCTGGCGCCCGCGCTCCTCGTTGAGCCGCGTGAAGCCGTCGAGGTCGATCGCGGCGAGCGAGAGCGGGTAGCCGCCGCGCTCGGACCGCGCGAGCTCGTCCCTGATCTCCTCCTCCAGTGCCGCGGGACCGGGCAGGCCGGTGAGCCTGTCGGTCCGCGGCGGCGCCGGCTCCTCGGGCCGGGGCTCGGGGACGTCAGCCTCACGGCGGCGCCGACGGCGGAAGAGGCTGCGAACGGTGAACGACACTCGGCCCATGATCCCCCAAAGACGCCCGCGGCGCCACGCCGCCGACGGATGTTCGGCGCCCGCCCGGGCTCCCGGGGTCAGGCGCCCGCCGCCTCCCGCACCGCGGGCGCGACCTCGCGCGCGAAGCGCTCGGCCTGCGCGGCGGCGTCGCCTTCCTCCGGCCAGAACACGAACGTGTCCACGTGGTACTCGCGCGCCCAGGACGCAAGCGCCTCCGCCATCCGGGCGGGCGTGCCGTGCAGCGGGTCGTCCCCGTCCGCGTCCGCGATCAGGCCCGGCACGTTCCAGACCCGTCGGATGTGGGCGGGATGGCGGCCTGCAGCGCGCGCGGCCGCGTCGATCGCCCTGCCCGCCCGGCCCAACCCCTCGGGCGTGACGCCGCGGAAGAGCGACGGCACCCAGCCGTCCGCGCGCTCGCCTGTCAGCGCCAGCATCCGCGGCTTGTAGGCGCCGAGCCAGATGCCGATGTCGTGCGCGGGCTGGGGGCCGGGATGCAGTCCGCGCAGGCGGTAGTGGCGGCCCTCGTAGCCGACGCTGCGCTCGCCGCTCCACATCAGGAGGATCACGTCGATCGCCTCGGAGAGGGCATCCACCGCCTCGCCCGCCGAGCGGCTCGGTCCTCCCATCGCCGCCACGGCGTGCGGGAACCCCCCCGAGCCGAGCCCGAGCTCGAAGCGCCCGCCGCTCATCAGGTCGAGCGAGGCGGCCGCCTTGGCCATCACAGCCGGCGGTCGCAGCGGCAGGTTCGCCACGTCGGGGAAGAAGGAGATGAGCTGCGTCCGCGCGAGCAGGTCGGCGATCAGGCTCCAGGTGTCGAGGAAGCGGCTCTGGTAGGGATGGTCCTGGATGCCGATCAGGTCGAGCTCCGCCCGATCGGCGGCGCGGGCGGCGGCGACGATGGAGTCGTACTCGTCAGCGAGCGGTACGAGCGAGAGCCCGAAGGTGAGCTCGCGATACGCCATCGTCGTGCCAGACTAGCCGTTTCGGGCCCGGCCGCCGGGAGAGCGATGGCCGCCGCCCTCGCCCAGGGCTAGCCTTCGCTCGATGGGCGAGGTCATCCGGAGCTTCCCGCTCTTCCCGCTTGGGATCGTGCTCCTGCCCGAGGAGGTCGTGCCGCTCCACATCTTCGAGGAGCGCTACAAGACGATGATCGGGGAGTGCCTCGACGAGGAGCGCGAGTTCGGCATCGTGTGGCTCGCGCAGGGCGGTCTGCGCGACGTGGGCTGCACCGCCGAGATCGCCAGGCTGCTCGAGCGGATGGAGGACGGCCGGATGAACATCCTCGTGCGCGGCCGCACTCCCTTCCGCCTGCTGCGGCGGGTGGACGATCTCGTCTATCCGGCGGGCGACATCGAGCTGCTCGAGGACGCGCCCGGGGACCGCTCGGAGCCGACGGTCGCCGACGAGGCGCGCGAGCGCTACGCGGATCTCGTGGAGCGCCTGACGGACTCGCGGCCCGACCCCGCCGCGCTCGCCGAGCTCGGGTCCTACGGCATGGCGGCCACGATCGACTTCGCGCCCGAGCTCAAGCAGAGCCTGCTCGAGGCGCGCTCGGAGGAGCAGCGGCTGGCCATGGTCGCGGAGCTGTTCACGTCCACGCTGAGGCGGCTCGAGCTCGTGGAGCGGACGAGCGAGCAGGCCCGCTCGAACGGGCGCCTGCGGCCGGGCGGGCCGACCTAGACGAACAGCAGCGTCGCGCCCCCGGTCTCGCGCAGGAAGCGCGGGGTGGACATGACTCCCTTGAGCCGGCCCTCGAGGTCCGCCTCCGTGAGCGCCATCGTCTCGACGGACGCGGCGCAGGCGTAGACGTCGACGAGCTCGAGCGCGGTGTCGCGCAGGCTCGCGAGCGAGCGCGCGAACGTCTCGCGCCCCGCCCAGGCGAGCGACGGCGTCTGCTCCGGCTCCTGCGCGCGCCGCAGCAGGTCGTCGTCCAGCATCGCCGTGAGCATGCCGAACGCGGCGAGCGCCGCGCAGCGGCGTCCCTCCGCCGCGCCCGTCACGAGCAGCGAGAGCCCGGAGTAGAGGCGCTCGAGCGACCCGGTCGACATGACCGCCGCCAGCTCGTACCTCACCACCGTCGTCACAATCGGGATTGTGACGACGGTGGACGCTCGCGGCCTCGCCTGCCCGCTGCCGCTCGCGCTCGCGCGGCGCAAGATGGCCGAGCTCGACCCCGGTGAGCTGCTCGTGGTGCTCGCGACCGACCCCGAGTCGCCGATCGACATCGCTGCCTGGGCGAGCGACGAGGGCCACTCGCTCGAGCAGCGTGCGCGCGCCGGCTACATCGAGTTCCGGCTCGTCAAGGCCTGACCGCGGCGCCGCGAGCCGGTCCGGCCTCGCAGAGCGTCCGCACCTCCGCCGCCGCGGCGGCGGGCAGGTCCTGCGCCTCGGGCAGCGCGTCGGGATCGGCGTAGAAGCCGAGGAACGTCTGTCCGCGGTAGGTGAAGGCCCCGACGGAGAGCGCGTGGCCCTCCGAAAGCGGCACGACCGGATAGGCCTCCTCGAGCTCCGCGCCGAGCAGGTACACCGGCGCGCTCGGGCCGGGTATGTTCGAGATCGTGATGTTGTAGGCGCGCGGGCTCGCCGCGGCGCGCGCGGCGACGTCCTTCAGCGGCGCGGGCAGCGCCGCGAGCGCGCTCAGCACCGCCTCGCCGCCCGAGACCCGCCCGGACCGCTTGTACGCGCTCGTAGCCCGCTGCACGAGCCCGAGCCGCTCCCTCGCCGACTCCGCCTCGACCGGCAGGTCCAGGAACACGAACGAGAGCCGGTTGCCGGGCCCCGCGCCCTCCGCGTCCGAGCGGACACTGACGGGAACCATCGCCTTCAGCGGAAGCGGGGTCTCGCCGCGCCGCAGCGCCAGCGCCCGCAGCGCGCCGGCGACGGCCGCGAGGTACACGTCGTTGACCGTGGCGCGCGGCCCGCCGTCGGCGCCGAGCAGGGCGCGCGCTGCCTGCAGCTCGGCGAGCGCCACCCGCCCCCGGGCGAGCGTGCGCTGCGGCCCGATCGGCACGTTGAGGGACGACGCGGGCGCCCGCGGCAGAAGGTCGTCGCGCACCACGGCGGCGACGCGCCCGAGCGTGCCCGCGAGCGCGGCGCCCTGCCGGCGCGGAGAGGCGGCCAGCGAGGCAGCCGCGCGCGCCGCCCCGAGCGTCTCCCGCGCCACCGAAAGGGCGGCCGCCGCCGCGAGCGACACCGTCCCCGGCACCGGCGAGGGCAGCCGGCGGCCCGCCCTCCCCTGCGGCTTCGGAGGCTCGGACTGCGGCCCTGGGTCGAGTAGCAGGAGCCCCACCTCGACGGCCGAGAGCCCGTCGACCATCGCGTGATGCAGCTTCACGACCATGCCCACGCGGCCGTCCTCGAGCCGCGGCACGAGGCCGACCTGCCAGAGCGGCCGGCGCCGGTCGAGCGGTGTCGAGAGAACCCCGTCCACGAGCTTCGCGAACGTGTCCAGCGAGACGGCGTCGCGCTCGCCGGTGAGCTGCGTGACGTGCGCGCCGAGGTCGAAGTCCGGCTCGTCGACCCAGAAGGGCTCGCCGAACCCGGGCGGCGGGAACGCGAGCCGCTGGCGGAAGCGCGGGATGTAGGGAAGGCGGGCGGCTACGCTGCGGCGAAGCTCCTCGAGCGCCGGCCGGGGACGGTCCTCGGCTGGCCGGAAGAGCGCGCTCCAGCCGACGTGCATGTGCGCGTTCGAGGTCTCTACGCGCAGGAACGACCCGTCCAGGGCGCCGAGTCGAGAGCGCATGGGTTCTCCTTCGACGGGAGAGACGAGCGTCGCAGCGCGGGGTGATCCGTCAACCCCGACGCCCTGAGATTTCCGCAAATTGCGGGAAAACCAGGGCGCGCGCGGCGGTACGATCGGTGGTCGGAGCGGAAGCCGGACGCGGCCGTCAGGCCACCGCGATCGCGGCGCCGCCCCTGCGCGGGTCGCCGCCCCCGGAGAGCCCGCCGCTCGCGACGTCGCGCGCGACCGCCTGCACGCCGCCGAAGAAGAGGTTGCGCTCGCGCCAGCGCCGCACCCGGTAGCCGCCGCGCTCGAGCTCCTCGAGCGCCCGCTCGTCGACGCCCGGCTCGGCGTCGACCACGCCCTGCTCTACGTGGAGCCGCGGGCGATCCACCGCCTCCTGCGCGCCGAGCCCGCCGTCCACCACCCCGAGCACCGTCTGGACGATCGCGGAGCGGATGCGGCTCGACCCGGCCGAGCCGAGCGCCACCTCCGGCCGCCCGTCGTGCAGCACGACGGTGGGCGCCATCATGCTCGGGATCCGGCGGCCCGGCTCGTGGCGGTGGAAGCCGTGCGGGTTGAGGTCCTCCTCGCCGAGCATGTTGTTGAGGTGCAGGCCGGTCCCGGGCACGATCACCCCCGAGGAGGAGCCGTTCGAGCAGGTGACGCTCGCGCACGCCCCCCGCTCGTCGAGCACCGCGATGTGGGTGGTGGAGCCGAGCTCGCGCACGGCCGTCTCGAGCGCGTCCTGGGCGAGGAAGCGCTCGAGGTAGCCCTCGGCGTGGAGGCCGTCGAGGAACTCCTCGGTGCGCTCGCGGTTGGTGCGCTCCATCACGCGCACGAGCGTCGCCGCGCCCGGGTCCCCGCCGAGGCGCTCGAGCAGGCGCAGCGAGTGCGCGATCAGGATCCCGCCCGAGGAGGGCGGCGGGTTGGTCAGCACCTCGCGCCCGCCGTAGGAGACGCGCACGGGCTCGCGCTCGATCACCTCGTAGCGCGCGAGGTCCTCGGCGGTCAGCAGCCCTCCGTGGCCGAGCACCCACTCGCTCGCCGCCCGGGCGACGTCGCCCTCGTAGAGGAAGCCGGGCCCCTCCGCCCCGAGCCGCTCGATCAGGTCGCCGAGCTCCGGGAGGGCGAGCGTCTCGCCCGCGCGCAGCGGCCGCCCGTGCGGCTCGTACAGCGCCGCCCCCTCGGGCGTCGAGGCGAGGATCGGCGAGAGGATCCCGTGCAGGTACGCCTGGATCTCGTTGAGCTCCACGCCCTCGCGCGCGCGGCGTGCGGGCTCCTCGACGAGGTCGCCGAGCGCGAGCGTGCCGAAGCGGTCGAGCGCGTGCGCGAGCCCGAGCGCCGTCCCGTACACCCCGCACGACGAGGGCCCGATGTTGAACACCTGCACGGCGTCGGCCGAGAACTCGACCTCCACCGGGTGGAGCGCGCACGGCTCGAGCCGGTCGAGCCCGCGCCCCGGCGCCGCGACGAAGAAGTCGAGCAGCACGTCCTCGCCGTCGGCGCTGTGGACGAGCATGAAGCCGCCGGCGCCCGGCCCAGTCAGGGGCGACTCGCAGACGAACGACATCAGCACCGCGGCCACGGCGGCGTCGACGGCGTTGCCGCCCTCCCGCAGCACGCGCGCGCCGGCCTCGGCCGTGAGCGGATGCCCGCCTGCGACGACGCCCCTCATGGCGAGATCATCGCCGATCGGGGCGCGGCCGTCAGGTCAGCCGCGCGGCACGAACTCGGGGATGTCGAGCTCCGAGAGCGCGTTGTCCCGCGTCCGGATCACGCGCGGCTCGTGGTCGGCCTCGCGCGCGTCGCGCACGGGCCGCTCGAGTCGCTCCGCCGACTCGGCCGCGGGTCGGCTGGGGCGCGGCTGGCGGTCGCCGTACCCGGTCGCCACGACCGTGACCCAGACCTGGTCCACGACCTTCTCGTCGACCATCGCCCCGAAGATGATGTTCGCGTCCGGGTGGGCCGCCTGGGCGACCGCCTTCGCGGCCTCGTTCACCTCCCAGAGCGAGAGGTCGCGGCCGCCGGTGATCGAGAGCAGGATCGAGCGGGCGCCGTCCACCGAGGTCTCGAGCAGCGGCGACTCCACCGCCCGCTGGGCGGCCTCGATCGCGCGCTGCTCGCCCGTCGCCATGCCGATGCCGAGCAGCGCCTGCCCCGCCTGGGACATGATCGTGCGCACGTCGGCGAAGTCGAGGTTGATGAGGCCCGGCAGCGTGACGAGGTCGGAGATGCCCTGCACGCCCTGGCGCAGCACGTCGTCCGCGACGCGGAACGCCTCGACCATCGAGGTCTGCCTGTCGAGCACGGTGAGCAGGCGCGAGTTCGGGATCGTGATGAGCGTGTCGACCTCGCGCGCGAGGTCCTCCACGCCCTTCTCGGCCTGCGCGGCGCGGCGCGAGCCCTCGAACGAGAACGGCTTGGTGACGATGCCGACCGTGAGCGCGCCCACCTCGCGGGCGATCCGTGCGATCACGGGCGCCGCGCCGGTGCCCGTGCCGCCGCCGGCGCCGGCCGCGATGAAGATCATGTCGGCGCCCTTCAGCAGGCTCTTCAGGCGGTCGTAGTCCTCGAGCGCGGACTGCCGGCCCAGCTCGGGGTTCGCGCCCGCCCCGAGGCCGCGGGTCACCTCCGCGCCGATGTGCACCCGCTCGGGCGCCTCCGACGCCTGCAGCGACTGCGCGTCGGTGTTCACCGCGATGAAGTCGACGCCCTCCACGCCCGCCTCGATCATGCGGTTCACCGCGTTCACGCCGGCGCCGCCGACGCCCACCACGCGCAGAACCGGCCCGCGGCTCGGGTCGCTCGCCGGGTCCCAGCCGGACACCGGCGCGGGCGAGGCGGACGGCCTGTCGAGGATGTTCTCCGGGATGTCGGCCGAGAAGACCGCCTTCAGGCGCTCCTCGGGCGTGGGGATCGGGCGGCGCTCAGGCACGTCCTCCGTCCGCGGCGTGCGCGCCGACGGCGGCGCGGGACGCAGCTCCTCGGTCCGCTCGGGGGCGGGGCGCTCCTCGCTCGGAGGCTCCTGGCGCGGCGCGGGCGTGTCCCCGATCCCCTCCTCCTCGGTCCTACGGAAGAGGGCGGCGAGAGGGCCCTCGCGCATGCTCGCGCGCTTACCGCGATCCATTCGAAAGAACCTCCTGTGCAAGCTGGCGGTAGGCGTACGCCGCCTTCCCATCCGGGTCGTACTTGAGCACCGACATGCCCTTCACCGGCGCCTCGGCGAAGCGCACCGTCTTCCTGATCCGCGACGCGAACACGCGGTCGCCGAAGTTCTCCTCGAGGATCTCGATCGCCTCCTTGGCGTGCATCGTGCGGGTGTCGACCAGCGTCGGCAGGATCCCCTCGATCTCGACGTTGGGGTTCAGGTTCTCGCGGATCATCGAGAGCGTGTTCTGAAGCTGGATCAGGCCGCGCATCGACAGATACTCGCACTGGACGGGGACGATGACCTTGTCCGCGGCCGTCAGGGCGTTGATCGTGAGCAGCCCCAGGCTCGGGGGCGTGTCGATGCAGATGAAGTCGTAGTCCTCCCTGACCTCGCTCAGCGCCTTCTCGAGCGACCGCTCGCGGCCGATCTGGGTGGACATCGCGATCTCGGCCCCCGCGAGGTCGATCGACGCGCAGGCGACGTCCACCTCGCGCCGGCGGATCACCTCGCGGATCGAGATGCGGTGCACGAGGACGTCGTACATCGACGTCTCGAGCGAGTCGGGGTCGATGCCCTGGCTCATCGTCAGGTTGGCCTGCGGGTCCATGTCGACGCACAGGGCCCGGTGGCCCTTCTCGACGAGCGCGGCAGCGAGGTTGAGCGTCGTCGTGGTCTTCGCGACCCCGCCCTTCTGGTTAGCGAACGCGATGACCTTCGCGCCCTGCTTCTCCGCCTCAGGCACTGCGTTCTCCGATCGATCCTGCCGCGGGTCGGCCGCGGCGCCGTTCTTGCGGTCGAACAGACCCATGTCGGTACGCGTATTTCTGGGGTGCGGGGGCGAATCCTTCCCCGTCCCTAGTCTTTGGGGAGGCGTTTCTCGATTCATGGCCCCGCTCCTCGACAAGCGCCTCATCCTCGTCACCGGGAAGGGAGGGGTCGGGAAGAGCAGCGTGGCGGCGGCGCTCGGCCTGCTCGCGGCGCGCCGGGGCAAGCGCACGATCGTCTGCGAGGTGGCGCAGCAGGAGCGCATCTCGAGCGCGTTCAGGCGCGAGGGCGTGGGCCACTCCGAGACCGAGCTGCGGGAGCGGCTGTTCGCGATCTCGCTCGACCCCGAGCTCACGATGAAGGAGTACCTGCGCCGGCAGGTGCGCCCCGCCCTGCTCCACGAGCTCCTGCTCGACAGCCGCCTGTTCCAGTACCTGGCGGCGGCGACGCCGGGGCTGCGCGAGCTGCTCGCGATGGGGAAGGTCTGGGAGCTCGCCCAGCTCGAGCGGCGCACCGCGGGGGCGGCGCCGTACGACCTCGTGATCGTCGACGCGCCGGCGAGCGGCCACAGTGTCGGCATGCTGCAGACTCCCTCGACCTTCCGCGAGGTCGCGCGCGTCGGGCCGATCCGGCGTCAGGCCGACAAGATCGACGCCTTCGTGCGCGATCCCGAGCAGACCGGGGTGGTGGCGGTCGCGCTCCCGGAGGAGATGCCGGTGAGCGAGACGCTCGAGCTCGAGGCGACGCTGCGCGACGAGCTCGGCGTGGCCGTCGACGTCGTGGTGGCGAACGGCCTCTACCCCGAGCGCTTCAGCACGGCCGAGGCGGAGCGGATCGAGCAGGCGAACGGCTCGCACCCCGTCGCGGCGGTGCGCGCGGCGCTCGGCGCAGCGGCGGCGGAGCACCACCGCGCCCGCGGGCAGCGCGCCCAGCTGCGGCGGCTGCGGCGCGGGGCGCGCGCGCCCGTCGTCACGCTCCCCTACCTGTTCGAGCCGGAGCTTCGGCTCGACTCGTTCGAGCGCTTGGCGGCCGAGCTCGGGAGGAAGCTGTGAGCGTCGCGGAGATCCTCGAGGACAAGAGCATCTGCGTGTGCGCGGGCCCGGGCGGGGTCGGCAAGACCACGACAGCCGCCGCGATCGCCGCCGGCATGGCGTCGCGCGGGCTCAAGGTCGCGGTGCTCACGATCGACCCCGCGCGCCGGCTCGCCGCCTCGCTCGGCCTGCCCGAGCTCGGGAACGAGGAGCGGCGCGTGGACCCCGCCGTGCTCGAGGCCGCGGGCCTGGGCGGTGACGGCGAGCTGTGGGCGATGATGCTCGACGCCAAGCGCACCTTCGACGAGCTCGTCGAGCGGCACGCGCCCGACGAGCGCACGCGCGACGCCATCATCACGAACCGCATCTACCGGGAGCTGTCGAACGCCGTGGCCGGGTCCCAGGAGTACATGGCGATGGAGAAGCTCTACGAGCTCCACGACGAGGGCCGCTACGACCTGCTCGTCCTCGACACCCCGCCGACCCGCAACGCGCTCGACTTCCTGGACGCCCCGGAGCGGCTGTCGCGCTTCGTGGACTCCCGCTCGTTGCAGCTCTTCCTCCGTCCGGGGCGCACGGGGCTGAAGCTATTCAGCCGCGGCGCCGGCCTGATGTTCTCGGTGCTCAAGCGGATCACGGGCGTGGACCTGCTCCAGGACCTGTCCGAGTTCTTCCAGAGCTTCGGCGACATGGCGGAGGGCTTCAGGGAGCGCGCCACGCGCGTGAGCGAGCTGCTCTCGGACCGGGACACGTCGTTCGTGCTCGTCACCGCGCCGCGGCAGGCCGAGATCGACGAGGCGGTCTACTTCCGGCGCCGGCTGCGCGAGCGCGGGATGCCCTTCGGCGCGGTCGTGGTGAACCGGATGGCCACGATCGAGGAGCCTGTCGACGAGGACGTCGAGGACGAGCTCGTCGCGTTGCTCGGCGAGCGCCTCGGCCGGCGGGTGGCGGCGAACTACGCCGACTTCCGCGAGCTCGCGCGGGCCGAGCGCGCAAGCCTCGCGCGCCTCGAGCGCGAGCTGGGCGACGAGCCGGTCTTCCTCGTGCCCCACCTCCGCGACGACGTGCACGACGCCTCCGGGCTCGCGCGCATGGGCGAGCACCTCTTCGCACCGG
>JADGHQ010000011.1 GCA_019683805.1 Thermoleophilaceae bacterium | reverse complement strand
TCCGCGGCGGCGCAGGGGGCGGCGGCAGCCGGGGAGCCGAAGGGATCGCGCACGCGCGCCACGAGCAGCGCCGACAGCCACATTCCCGCGCAGAGCACGAAGCCGAGGGTCTCGAAGTCGGCGAGCGCGAGCACGGCCCCGCCCGCCAGCGCGCCGACCATGTAGCCGAGTTGGGCGCTCGCGGTCCGCGCCGCCATCATGCTGCCCGGGTGGGAGGGGAGCTGCGAGAGCCCGAGCGCGCTCGAGCCCGTCGAGCGGACGCCCGCGCACAGCGCCATGCAGAAGAAGAGGGCGAGCGTGAACCAGACGGCCGGGGTCAGGCTCAGCCCGACCGCGAGCAGCGCGCCCATCCCCACGGCGCCCGCCACGATCACGCGCTTGCGCCCGAAGCGCTCCGCGAGCCGCGCGGTGCGGAGCGTCGAGAGCATGAACGCGAGCGACCCCACCGCGAGCAGGAAGCCCACGAGCGACTCCTCGACGCCGTAGCTCTGGATGTAGAAGGCGCCGATGTAGGTGAGCTCGGCGGTCCAGGCGGAGTACGCGATCAGCTCGGCGAGCGCCCAGCGCCGCGCGGAGCGGTCGCGCACGACCGCGAGCATGCCACCGAGACCCTCCTCGCCGGGCGCGGCGACACGGCCGCGGCGCGGCGCGGGCGCGAGCCTGCCGGCGATCAGCGCGGCGAGCGCGAAGCAGGCGGGCACGGCGTAGGCGAGCCGCCACGACACGGCGTCGGTCACGAGGCCGATGATCGGGTTGCCGACGATCCAGGCGAGCGACTGCGCCGCGACGACGTAGCCCATCGCCCGCGGCGCCTCGTGCTCCTCGAAGTACGCGGCGACGCCGGCGAAGCCGGCGGACAGCAGCGCCGCGACGCCGGCGCCGGCGATCGCCTGGGCGGCGTAGAGGAAGGCAAGCGAGGGAGCGGCCGCCGTCGCGGCGGCGCCCAGCAGCGCGAGCGCGGAGCCCCCCACGAGCAGGGGCCGCACGCCGAGCCGATCGATCAGCGGGCCGATGGCGAGCGAGAGCAGCACGGCCGTGCCCGAGAGGATCGAGCGCGCCTGCCCCACGGCGCTCACGGACGCGCCGAGGTCGCGCCCGACCGCGACCACGATCGGCGCGAGCACGACCACGCTCGACTGCGTCGCCACCGTGGCGAGCACGAGCGGCACGAGCCTCGACCGGCGTCCTTCCACGGGGAGGATCGTGGCGCCGGGGCCGTGCGGCCCCGGCTACTTGATGACGGCGATCGTGTCGCCCGTCGCGATCGAGCCGCCTTCGGTCACCGAGAGCTCCTCGACCGTGCCGGCGGCGGGCGCCGTGATCTCGTTCTCCATCTTCATCGCCTCGATCACGCAGATCAGCGCGCCCTCGTCGACCTGAGCTCCCTTCTCGACCGCGACCTTCAGCACGGTGCCCTGGAGCGGCGACACGATCGCCCCCGGCGCCCCGCCGGAGCTGCGCCTGCGCTCGCGGCGCACGGGCGCCTTGCGCGTCGCGGGCGCCGCCCCGTTCGCGGTGGCGGGCGGGCCGATCACCTTGACGTCAAAGCGGCGGCCCGAGACCTCGACCGCGTAGGAGCGCTCCTCCTTGGGGGGCTCCTCGTCGTCGGAGGCGGCGGCCTCGGAGGCCTCCGGCGCGAGCGACTTCAGCCACTCCCTGTCCTCGACGAGGTCGCGGCAGGTCTCGCCTCGGCGCCACTGCTCGGTCGCGAGCAGCGCCTTGTGGAAGGGGATCAGCGTCTTGGCGCCGCCGATCTCGTACTCGTCCAGGGCGCGCAGCATGCGGCGCGTCGCGGCCTCGCGGTCGACGTCCCAGACGATCAGCTTCGCGACCATCGGGTCGTACATCGGCGAGATCTCGGAGCCCGCCTCGACTCCGGAGTCGACGCGCACGCCCGGCCCGGCGGGCTCGCGGTAGGTCGTGATCCGCCCGGGCGCGGGCGCGAAGCTCTTCGACGCGTCCTCCGCGTTGATGCGGCACTCGATCGCGTGGCCGCGGATCTCGATGTCCTCCTGCCGGAAGGGCAGCTCCTCGCCCGCGGCGATGCGGATCTGCTCGCGCACGATGTCGATCCCGGTGGCCATCTCGGTCACGCAGTGCTCGACCTGCACGCGCGTGTTCATCTCGAGGAAGAAGTACTCCCCGTCCTGGAGCAGGCCCTCGACCGTCCCGGCCGAGTGGTAGCCGACCGCGCGCGCGGCCTCGATGCCGATCTGCCCGATGCGCTCGCGCAGCTCCGGGCTCACCGCCGGCGCCGGGCTCTCCTCGATCAGCTTCTGGTGGCGCCGCTGCACCGAGCAGTCGCGCTCGAAGAGATGGACGACGTTGCCGTGCTTGTCCGCGAGCACCTGGACCTCGACATGGCGGGGGTCGGGGAGGTAGCGCTCGATGTAGACCGTCGGGTCCGAGAAGAACTTCTCGCCCTCGCGCGAGGCGCCCTCGAACGCCTTCTCGAGCTCTGACTCGTCGAGCGCCACGCGGAAGCCCTTGCCGCCGCCGCCGCCGGCCGCCTTGACGGCGATCGGGTACCCGATCGACTCGGCGATCACCCGCCTGGCCTCCTCGACCGTCGCGACGGGCTCCGTCGTGCCCGGCACGATCGGGACGCCCGCGGCGCCCATCAGCTCGCGGGCCCTGGTCTTCGAGCCCATCGCGTCGATCGCCTCGGCCGGCGGGCCGATGAAGACGATGCCGGCCTCGTCGCAGGCGCGCGCGAACGCCGCGTTCTCCGCGAGGAAGCCGTAGCCCGGGTGGATCGCCTCGGCGCCGGACCTCTGCGCCGCCTCGATGATCTTCTCGATCACCAGGTAGCTCTGGTTGGCAGGGCCGGGGCCGAGCAGGTAAGCCTCGTCGGCGCGCCTCACGTGGGGAGCGTCGCGGTCGAGCTCCGAGTAGACGGCAACCGAGGAGATCCCCATCTCCTCGAGCGTGCGCATGACCCGGATGGCGATCTCGCCGCGATTCGCCACAAGAACCTTGCTGAACACGGCGCGGAAGGTTATTGACCGCCGCCGCGTTGCGCGGCGCCGGGCCAGCGCAGACCTTCAGGCGACTAAGACGACAAAGCAGACCAATCTGGTGCATAATGTCGCCTTCGCGTCGAGAGGCGGCGCGGACGGCGCCGTCGCCGGCGCCGGGACTCGCATCGAGAGGAGGGTTCAATGAGGAAGCCGCCGAGGATCAGGCAACTGATCGCAGCCGCAGGCGCGTGCCTGCTCGCCGCCGGCTGCGGCGGGTCGAGCAGCGCCTCGGGCGGCGGCAAGCTCTCCCTGGTCGCCTACTCGACGCCGCAGGAGGCCTACGAGAAGATCATCCCGGCGTTCCAGCAGACGCCCGCCGGCAAGGGCATCAAGTTCACCCAGTCCTACGGCGCGTCCGGCGACCAGGCGCGCGCCGTGGCAAGCGGGCTGCCCGCCGACGTGGTCGCGCTCTCGCTCGAGCCCGACGTGGGCAAGCTCGTCGACGCCGGGCTCGTCGCGCCGAGCTGGAACAGGGACCGCTACCACGGCTTCGTCACCGACTCCGTGGTCGTGCTCGCCGTGCGCAAGGGCAATCCCGAGCACATCGAGAGCTGGGACGACCTCGTCAGGCCCGGCATCGAGGTGATCACGCCGAACCCGTTCAGCTCGGGCGGCGCGCGCTGGAACATCATGGCCGCCTACGGCGCCCAGCTCGAGCAGGGCAAGAGCCCGCAGCAGGCGCAGGCCTACCTCCAGACGCTGCTCGAGCACGTGAGCGTGCAGGACAAGAGCGGCCGCGAGGCGCTGCAGACCTTCACCGCCGGCAAGGGCGACGTGCTGATCACCTACGAGAACGAGGCGATCGGAGCGCAGCAGAAGGGGCAGTCGCTCGACTACGTCATCCCCGACCAGACGATCCTGATCGAGAACCCGGTCGCCGTCGTCGAGAAGGGCGGGAACGAGGAGGCGGCGAAGGCGTTCGTCGACTTCCTCCACAGCGACGAGGCGCAGCGGATCTTCGCCTCGAAGGGGTACCGGCCGGTGAAGCCGGAGCTCGTCGACGAGCACGAGTTCCCGACGCCGCCTGGCCTCTTCAAGATCGACGACCTCGGCGGCTGGAGCACCGTCAACGAGAAGTTCTTCGACGAGCAGAACGGGATCGTCACGAAGATCGAGCAGGGCCTGGGGGTGTCGACTGCAAAGGGCTGACGCACTCCCGGCCGCGAGGCCACTGAGCCGCCGGAGCGCCCGATCCCGCCCGCCGCTCGCGGGCGGGATCGCGCTCGTCTGGCTGAGCGTGATCGTCCTGTTGCCGCTCGCCGCGGTGGTGGCCAGGTCGACCGACGGCGGGCTCGACGGCTTCTGGCGCGCCGTGTCGAGCCGCGAGGCCGTCGCCGCGCTCAGGCTCACGCTGATCGTGTCGGTCGCCGTCGTGGCGATCAACGCCGTGATGGGCACGCTGATCGCGTGGGTCCTCGTCCGCGACGAGTTCCCCGGCAAGCGGGTGGTGAGCGCCGTGATCGACCTGCCGTTCGCGCTGCCGACGATCGTGGCGGGCGTGACGCTGCTCGCGCTCTACGGCCCCAAGAGCCCGCTCGGGGTCAACATCGCGTTCACGCGCGTCGGCGTCGCCCTCGCGCTGCTGTTCGTGACCCTCCCGTTCGTCGTGCGTGCGGTCCAGCCCGTGCTGCTCGCGCTCGACCGCGAGATGGAGGAGGCGGCGTCGTCGCTCGGCGCCTCGCCGCTCACGACCTTCCGGCGGATCGTCCTGCCCAACCTGCGCCCGGCGATCGTCGCGGGCGCGTCGCTCGCGTTCGCCCGCGCCCTCGGCGAGTTCGGCTCGGTCGTCCTCATCTCGGGCAACGTGCCGTTCAAGACCGAGGTGGCGGCGGTCTTCATCTACGCGCAGATCGGCAACGACAACGTGACCGGCGCGGCTGCGGTGTCCGTCGTGCTGCTCGCGCTGTCGCTGCTGTTGCTCGCGTCCGTCTCGCGGCTCGGGAAGAGGCGGCACGATGAGTAGGCTGGGCCTGCGCGCGATCGCGCTCGGATACCTCGCGGCGCTGCTCGTCGCGCCCGTCGCGCTGATCTTCTACCGCGCCTTCGAGCACGGCTTCGGCGCCGCCTGGAGCGCGGTCACGACGCCGGACGCGCTCCACGCGCTGCAGCTCACGCTGCTGATGGTGGTCGTCGCCGTGCCGCTCAACACGGTCTTCGGCGTCGCCTGCGCGCTGCTGCTCGCGCGCCGGAGGTTCCCGGGCAAGGCGCTGATCGACGCGCTGATCGACCTGCCCTTCGCCGTCTCGCCGGTCGTCGTCGGGCTCGCCCTGATCCTGGTCTACGGGCGCACCGGCTGGCTCGGCCAGGCGCTCGCCGACAACGGCATCCGCGTGATCTTCTCCACGCCGGGCATGATCATCGCCACGATCTTCGTGTCGCTCCCGTTCGTCGTGCGCGAGGTCGTGCCCGTGCTCGAGGAGCTCGGGGTCGAGCAGGAGGAGGCGGCGCGCACGCTCGGCGCCTCGCAGTGGCAGGTGCTCACCCGCGTCACGCTGCCCTCGATCCGCTGGGGCGTGGGCTACGGCGTGGTGCTCACCACAGCCCGCGCGGTCGGCGAGTTCGGCGCTGTCGCCGTCGTCTCGGGCAGGCTCGCCGGACAGACGGAGACCCTCACCCTGCTCGTCGAGAGCCGCTTCGAGCGCTTCGACCTCGTTGGCGCCTACGCCGCCTCCGTGGTGCTCGCGCTGATCTCGCTCGCGGTCCTCGTCGGCATGACCCTGATCCAGCGAAGGAAGGTGGCCTGATGGCGATCGAAGTACGGGGAGTGTCGAAGCGCTTCGGCGACTTCGCGGCGCTCAGCGACGTCTCGCTCACGATCCCGGGAGGCTCGCTGACCGCGCTGCTCGGGCCGAGCGGCAGCGGCAAGTCGACGCTGCTGCGCGTGATCGCCGGGCTCGAGCGGCCGGACGCGGGCAGCGTCTCGATCGAGGGCCGCGACGTGACCCGCGCGCCGGCCCGGCAGCGCAACGTCGGCTTCGTGTTCCAGCACTACGCCGCCTTCAAGCACATGACCGTGCGCGAGAACGTGGCGTTCGGCCTGCGCGTGCGCAAGCGGCCGAAGGCCGAGATCGCCAAGCGGGTCGACGAGCTGCTCGCGCTCGTCCACCTCACGGGCTGGGCCGACCGCTACCCCTCCCAGCTCTCGGGCGGCCAGCGGCAGCGGATGGCGCTCGCGCGCGCGCTCGCGGTGCAGCCGAGCGTACTGCTGCTCGACGAGCCGTTCGGCGCGCTCGACGCGCGCGTGCGGGCGGAGCTGCGCGACTGGCTGCGGCGCCTCCACGAGCGGATCCACGTGACGACGGTGTTCGTCACGCACGACCAGCACGAGGCGATGGAGGTCGCCGAGCAGATCGCGGTGATGCGGGAGGGGCGGATCGAGCAGGTCGGGGCCCCGGCGGAGGTCTACGACCGGCCGGCGAACGAGTTCGTGATGGGCTTCGTCGGGCCGGTCACGCGGCTCGGCGAGCGCGCGCTGCGCCCCCACGACCTGCGGCTCTCGCGCGAGCCGGTGAAGGGCGCGCGGCAGGCGATCGTGGAGCGCGTGGTGCCGCTCGGCTTCGAGGTGCGCGTCGAGCTGCGCGCCGAGGGCGGCGAGGGGCTGTCGGCCCAGCTCACGCGCTCGCAGGCCGCCGCGCTCGGTGTCGGGGAGGGCGACCTCGTCTGGGTCCGCGCCGCGGACGAGGAGGCTACGCGCAGGTCAGGTAGGGGCTCGGATGTGAGCGCTACACCACAAGCCTCAGCGGCTTCGCCGACACGCGGTTGAGGCGCGGGCTCGCGAGTGAGAGGCGCACGCGGTAGGTGCCGCGTCGCAGTCTCATGCGGATCTCGAACCGCCCGCGGCGCTTCGCGCTGACCCTGGTCTTCACGTGCACGCGATGGAAGCGGCAGCGGCCGGCCGTGCAGCGGCCGCGATCCACGATCACGCGCACGCGCCGGGCATCCACGCCGATCGGATGGATCTGCGCCGTCAGCGTCAGGCGGCCGCGCGCGCCGACCTTCACGCTCAGGGTCCGGACCCGAGCGCTGCGGTCGCAGGCGTCGCCACGGCCGTCGCCGTCCCAGTCGCGCTGGCTCTCGTTCGAGACCTTCGGGCAGTTGTCCCCGCGTGCGCCGATGCCGTCGTGGTCGGCGTCGTTCGCCGGGTCGTCCGGGAAGCGATCGCAGCGGTCCCCGACCCCGTCGCGGTCGCGATCCTCCTGGCCGTGGTTCGACGCGTTCGGGCAGTTGTCGGCCTGGTCGGGCCGCGTGTCGCCGTCGCTGTCGAGCGAGGCGGTGACGGTGTAGGTCCCGGCGCCCGCGACGGCCGACACGTCGAGGTAGTAGTCGCCGCTCGTCTGCGGCACATAGGAGAGGCTCTCGCTCGATCCCGCGGTTGTCGAGCCCGACACCACCGCGCCCGACTGGTTCACATCCGTCGTGCCCGGCGCGAGCAGGCGCAGGTCGAAGTTCGGCCCCGTGCCGGTCATCGTCACCACCACGCCGCGGCCAGCGGCGAGCGAGAGGCGGTACACGTCGTGGGCGTCGGCGCCGCTCGCGAGCTGGCCCGAGGCGGTGCCGGGCAGTGCGAGCGGGATGGCGCTCGCGGGGGTGTCGTCGGTCAGGAGCTCACGCTGCGTGAGCACGCTGACGAGCTGCGCCGCGTGTGCGCCGCCGTAGAGCGCCTGATCGGCGGCGATCAGCGCCTGCGAGCCGTCCTGGAAGCTCGCGGTCGGGGTGAGGCTGAACTGCGACTGGATCACCAGCCTGTCCATCACCGGCCCGCCGATCTGCCCGCGGATCGCCCAGAGCGCGCCCGACCAGACCTCGCCCACGCAGTGGATCTCGGTGCCGCCGGGACAGGTGGCGTGGGCCTGGCCGAGCGTCTGCGTGCCGTCGACTCGGCGGAGGCAAGGGATCGGGGTGGGATCGCCCGCGCCCAGCTCGTCCCACTCGGCGAAGCAGGCGTTGAAGCCCGCGCCGTGCGCGGGGTTGAGCGACGACATCGCCCCTGCGAGGTAGTCCCCGAAGCCCTCGCCCATCGCGCCGCCGTCGTCGCTCGCGCCGAAGCCGGGCACCTGAGCGTCCTGCACCGCATGGCCGTACTCGTGGACGATCACGTCGGCGTCCTCGGCATCGTCGACTCCACCGGTCCCGTAGAAGATCTGCGCCATCGCGGGGTCGTAGAAGGAGTTGTCCTCGTCGAACCAGTCCGCGTTCACCTGGAGCTGGCGGTTCAGCGCGTTCGTGAAGCCGAGCGACTGGATGTGCTTCTGCGTCTCGGTCAGGTGGTAGTACGCCATGAGCGCTTCGAAGTTCGGCTGCGACCGGTCCGTGGACGTCCACGCGGCACGACCGCACACCGGTGTCTCCGCTCCACCGGCTCGCGCGCTGATGAAGTCGCCTTCCGCGCAGCTCCCGGAGTTGAGGCGGTCGAGCGTGACGGCCCGGAGCTCGGTGTGGAGCGCAGGGCTGTCGCCGTCGTCGGTCTCGTTGACGTCGCTGAGCCCGCTCCTGGAGCCTTGGGTCACCACGGGATTCGGGTCGAACAGGGTCGCCGGCGCCGTGTCGTGCTGCAGCAGGTCGCGCGAGCGAGCCAGCTCGCCGCTCTGAGCGTCGATCAGGGCCTCGAAGCTCGCGACCGGCTCGCGCGCCGGCAGCGTGATCCGCCACACCAGGCGCAGCGCGCCGCGGCGCTGCGGCAGCAGCGCGAGCGAGGCGTCGGGCTGCGCGCGCAGCGACCGCACGCCGAGCGCGGCGCGTGCGAGCGCGATCGCCCGGTCGCTTGTGACGCTCGCGGCCCCGGCCCTCCTGGCCTCCAGCTTCCGCGAGCGGTCGACCAGCAGATCGCCCCTTCTCCCGGGCGCGTCGGTCACCGTCACGTCGGCGCCGAGCACCGGTACCCCGCCTAGCTCCTGCCGGTAGCGGAGGAAGCGCACGCCCTCGCTCGTGCGCGCGCCGACGCGCTCGAGCTGCGACGGTGGCGCCTTGGCCGCTCGGAGGAGGTCGCGGGGCGATGCAGCGTCGCCGCTACCCGGAAACAAGGCGAGGGCACAGAGTGCGACTGCGGCTGCGATTGCGTGGCACGACTTCGACGCAATGGCCCCTTCCATGCGTTCCTCCGAGCCCGACTGCTCGCCTCGAAGCGCACGTTACCGGCCGGGGACGGGTTGGCGCGCGCCATCCGCAGGGTTCGCCTCGAAACGCGCACGAGGGCCGGGCTCGGCCGCCGCCCCGTCGCACCGTCCCAGCTCGCCGCGCGCGCACATGGCGACTCCTTTCGGCGCGTCGGGCGCACTACGCCGTCCACGCGCCCCGCTGCGGCGAAGCTCGGCTCTGCTGCTCGGGGCTGGTTGCTGCACCGACCTTGCCGTCGGGATCGCTGAAGAAGACGAACGAGCCCCATGGGAACTCCTGGACCTCGCTGACCTCGACGCCGCGCTCGAGCAGCTCCTCGCGGCGTCGATGTCCGAAACGACCAGCTGCAGGCCCTGCACCGAACCCGGCGGCGTGTCGACGATCCCGGTTCCGAGGGCGATCGAGCAAGCCGACCCGGGCCGGGTGAGCTGGACGAAGCGAATCTCGTCGCTGACCGCGTGGTCATGGTCCGCGCTGAACCCCGGCTTCTCCGTGTAGAAGGCTCGCGCGGTCCACGTCCGAGACCGGTACCGGCACCAGCTCGAGCTTCCAATCCACCGTTGCCCTCCTTTCGCCTCTTTTGTCGTGAGGGAACCTTCCGACGCTCAATAGCCGGCTTTGACGCGCTCGAACCTGTTCATCGAGAACGCCGCCCCGGCGGATCGCTCAGTAGAGCGCCCTCACGAGCGGGGCATCAGGCGAGCTCCGGAAAAGCTCACGTAACGTGGAACGATGCGTCTGATTGGTGCGAATCCCGGAGGGCGCCTACGCGCCGGTGAAGTAGGGGCTCGGCTTGCGGCCGCCGGCCGACGCCGCGTCCTCCTCCTCCGCCTCGCGGCGAAGTCGCCGCGAGCGGCGCACGAGCGCCTGCCCGCCGATCAGCACCACGAGCGACACCGGCACCGCGGCGAGCACGAGCGTCGGCACGCCCGCGCCCGCCTTCGAGAGCAGGCCGAGGCCCGAGCCGAGCAGGACGATCGCGAGCGCGGTGCGGAGCGTGCCGACCGGGATCCGCACCGACATGTGGCTGCCGACCCAGACGCCCGGCACGGACCCGATCAGGATCGTGCCCGCGAGCCCGAAGTCGACGTTCCCGGCCACGATGTGCGCCGCCGCCGCCGCCCACAGCAGGATCGCCGCGTGGAACACGTCCGTGCCCACGACGCGCGTGGGGACGAGGCGGAAGAGGAGGATCAGAGCCACCGCGATCAACGCCCCGCTCCCGGCGGAGGTGACGCCGAGCATGAAGCCCACGAACAGGCCCACGAGGACGGCCGCGACCTTGTCCCGCCTCTCCATCGGGACCGCCTCCCGCTCGGCGCTCACGAGCCGCTGCAGGAACAGCGCCCGCACCAGCGTCGCCGTGCCCGTGATGAGCAGCGCCGCGGCGAGCACCGTCAACAGCAGGTCGTCGATCGCGCGCCCGTGCGCGCGCTCGAGCGCGTGCAGCGCGTAGACGCCGCCGACGGCGGCCGGAACCGAGCCGACCGCCATCCAGGTCGACACCCCGAGGTCGACCGTCCGCTGGCGGAAGTGCTTCAGGCCGCCGACCGTCTTCGTGACGGCCGCGTAGGTCAGGTCCGTGCCGACCGCCGTGACCGGCTTGATGCCGAACACGATGATCAGGAGGGGCGTCATCAGGGACCCGCCGCCGACGCCGGTGAGCCCGACGAGCAGTCCTACGCAAAGTCCGAAGACCGCTATGAGCGGGTCCAATCGCTGCTCCTTCTCCGGAAGGTCAGAGCAGGATAGGCCAGTCCGGAGCGTCCCCGCGCTTCGCGCGGCCGCGTCGCCGCTCGAGCCAGCCGGCGAGCCTCCGGATCACCCGTGGAGCCCGCATTCGGTCTTCTCGGTTCCCGCCCAGCGCCCATCGCGGCCGCTCCCGGGCACGGTGCAGTGAGTGCAGCCGATCGACTCGTAGCCGCGGTCGTGCAGAGCGTTGTACGGGATGTCGTGCTTGAAGATGTAGTTCCACACGTCGCGCTCGCTCCAGTCCGCGAGCGGGTTGGCCTTGTAGAGCCCGTGGCGGTCGTCCCAGTGGAGCTTCGGCGTGTCCGCGCGCAGCGGCGACTGCTCGCGGCGCAGGCCCGAGATCCAGCAGTCCACGTCGGCGAGCGCCTCCTTGAGGGGCGCGACCTTGCGGATCCCGCAGCAGGCGTCGGGATCGCGCGCCCAGAGGGCGTCGCCGTGCAGGCTGCGCTGCCGGGCGAGGCTCATGCCCTGGTAGACGTCGATCTTCACGCCGTAGCGCTCCTCGAGCGCGCGCCAAGTGGCATAAGTCTCGGGGAAGAGCAGCCCCGTGTCGAGCGTGAAGAAGCGCGCGGAGGGCTCGATGCGCAGGAGCATGTCCATGATCACCGAGGCCTCCTTCTGGAACGAGCAGGCGACGTAGAGGCGCGGGTGGAACCGCTCCACGAGCTGCTCGAGCAACTCCTCCGCGCCCAGCCTCTCCACCTCGTGGGTCGCGGCCAGCGTCATCGCGCTACGCCTCTGCCGCCGCGGCCTCTGCGACGGCCGGCTCGAGCCGCTCGGTCCACCACTCAGGCTCCGTGCGCGCCGCGAAGTCGGCGAACGTCTCGCCCTCGGCGTGGTGCTCGTCGTAGAGGTCGAGGATCTTGAGCAGCGTCTCGTTCAGGTCCCAGTGCGGCACCTTCTTGAGGACCACCTCGCCGAACTTCGGGTCCGGGCCGAGCCGGCCGCCGATGCGGATGTCCATCGCCTCGACGAGCTCGCCGCCGACCTTCTTCAGCACGCCCTCGATGCCGATGTCGGCGATCTGGTGCTGCGCGCACGACGACGAGCAGCCGGCGAAGTGGACGCGCAGGTCCTCCCCGTGCCCGTTCGGCCTGACGTTTGCGTCGAGGAACTTGGCGATCTCGGCCGCGCGCTCCTTGGTGAAGACCTTGGCGAGGCCGCAGAACTCCTTGCCCGTGCAGGTCTGGAGCCCGCGGGTGAACAGCGGCGGGTTGGGGCTGTAGCGCTCGAGCAGGGGCTCTGCGAGCAGCTCCTCCACGCGCTCGTTCGGGATCCAGGGGATCACGATGTTCTGCTGGTGGGTCAGCCGGATCTCGCCGTCGCGCGTGCCGTACTCGCGCGCCAGCGCGACGATCGCGGCGAAGTCCTTCGCGGGGATCCGGCCGACGGGCACGCAGAGGCCGACGGCAGAGTGCTCTCCGTCGACCTGCGGCGTGACGCCGATGTGGTCGGCCCCGCGCAGCGCGGGCGCGGACTTGACGCCGCGCCGCAGCTCGCGCCCCACGCGGCGCACGAGCTCCGCGCGGAACTCGTCGGGCCCGACGCGGTCGACGAGGAACTTCAGGCGCGCCTTGCCGCGGCTCTTGCGGTTCTCGTCGGAGTCCCGGAAGATCGCGGTGATGTGGGCGAGGACCTCGGGCGCCTCGTCGGGCGTCACGAACACGTCGATCCAGCGCGAGAAGCGCGGGTGCGACGAGAGGCCGCCGCCCACGCGCACGTTGAAGCCCGCCGTGCCGTCCTCGGCGACGGCCGCCGAGAGCGCGACGTCGTTGATGAGGCCGCGCGCGCAGTCCTCGGCGCAGCCCGTGATCGAGATCTTGTACTTCCGCGGCAGGTTGGAGAACTCGCGGTTGCCGAGGAAGTAGTCGTGCACCGCCCTCGCGGTCGCATAGCCGTCGACGAGCTGCGTGTGCGCGATGCCGGCGAGTGTGCAGCCGACCACGTTGCGGGTGATGTCGCCGCAGGCGCCGGTGGTCGTGAGGCCCACCTTCGCCTGGCGCTCGAAGATGTCCGGGATGTTCTCGAGGCGGATCCAGTGGATCTGGACGCACTGGCGCGTGGTGCAGTCGAGGAAGCCGCGGCCGTAGGTCTCCGCGACGTAGGCGAGGTGGTCCGCCTGGTCGCCCGTGAGGATGCCCTGCACGACCTTCGTGCGGAGCATGAAGTTCCCGTCCTTGGTGTTGTGCGGGTAGAGGCCGTACCACTTGAGGCGGCCGATGTCGTCGTCCGCGAGCGTCTCCCAGCCGTCGCGAGCGGCCCTCATGAGCTCGTCGAAGACGTCGAGGCCGTCCTTCTCGAGCTTCATCTTCTCGACCTTGTTCATCGCCCTCGGTGGTCTGGTTCGTCGATGCCGACCCCACGGCAAAATACCAAAACCCGGGAGGCTTTTGGGAAATTTCAGAGCCGGTGGCGGCCGCTCAGAGGCCCGCGAGCCCCGACCGGCCCCATGGCTCCGGGTCGCCCCACGGCGAGGGTCCCTCGGGATCGAGCCCCACGCTCTCGAAGAGGCCGGCGCGCAGCCACGGGCTCATCGCCGTGTCCGGAGGCGCCGGAGGCGGCGCCGTGTCGCGCAGGAACTGCTCGATCGCCGCGGCGATCGCGGCGGCCTCCTCGGGCGACGCAGCCGCCTGGCGCACCTCGATGCGCGGTCGCGGCGGGTGCGGGCTGCCGTTGCGGGTCACGCAGGCAGGGTACCGTTGCGTGCGCGCAGATGGCCGAGATCACCGTCTTTGATCACGACGCCGTGCTTGCGGCGATCAGCCCGGCCGACGCCGTCGATGCGGTGCGCGACGCCTTCGTCCAGCACGCGAGCGGCGATTGGACGATGCCGCCGAAGGTCTATCTCGAGGCGCGGCCGAACGGCGACTTCCGCGCGATGCCGGCGAAGGGCGGCGGGCTTGCGATCCTCAAGTGGATCACCTCGTTCCCGGGCAACCAGCGCTTCGGCCTGCCGGTCGTGATGGGCGTCGTGTGCGTCTCGAGCGCCGAGAACGGCGAGCCGCTCGCGCTCGTCGACGCGCGCGCCGTCACGGCGCTGCGCACCGGCGCCGTCGCCGCGATCGCCGCGCAGGAGCTCGCCCGCGAGGACTCGCGCACGGTCGGCATCGTCGGCTGCGGCCTCCACGGGAGCTGGGCCGCGCGCTGCCTGGCGGCGGTCGAGTACGGGCCGGGCGTCTGCTCCGATCCCGACCCGGACGCGGCGGGCGCGCTCGCCGGCGAGCTCGGCTGGGAGGCGGGCAGCCGCGAGGACGCGCTCGCCTGCGACGTGGTCACGTGCGTGACTCCCGGTCACGAGCCGGTCGTGCGCACGGGCGACCTGCGTCCCGGCCTGCACCTGAACATGCTCGGCGCCGACGGCCCGGGCAAGGCGGAGGCCGAGACGGAGGCGGTTGTCCGCTGCCGGCTCTTCTGCGACGAGTGGACGCAGGCGTCGCACGGCGGCGAGCTGACCGGCGCCGTGGAGGCGGGGCTCGTGACGCGCGAGGAGGTGACCGAGCTCGGCGCGGTGCTGACCGGCGCTGCGCCCGGCCGGCGCTCGGAGGCCGAGGTCACCCTGTTCGACTCGACCGGCCTCGCGATCCAGGACCTCGCCATCTGTCACGCGCTCATGCGCGCCCACCGCCAGGGCGCGGTAGACGCTCGCTCGGTCCGTCTCTGAGCGGGCGCGCGTGTCCTCGCGGCGCGCGCGATCCCGATCCGCTTTATGGCCAGATCGGTGAGCCTCGTTTGAGGCAATTCGGGATCGCGCCGAGAGTCGTCACAGATGCGAACGACGAGCGATGCGAGGGATGCGCTGGCGCACGTCGTCCCGCGGGAGGACGCGCCGCAGACGAGCGGGCTCACCTCGAGGCTGATCCTCACCTACGTCGAGCGTGAGGGCGGCCGGCGCGCGGTCGAGGAGATGCTCGAGCGCTGCGGCCTCGAAGGCCGCGAGGCAGACCTCCGCGACGAGAGCTTCTGGTTCTCATACGAGACCAAGCTGGCGCTCTTCCGCGCCGCCGGCGAGGTGCTGGGGGACCCCGATCCCGCCTTCCACATCGGGGCGGCCGCCCTCGAGCTGAACATCGGCGCGGGGCTGAAGCTCGCGCTGCGCGCGCTCGGCAGCCCCGCCCTCGTGTATCGCAACGTGCCGCGCGCCGCCGCGAAGTTCACCTGGACGCACCGCTGGGAGGTGCTCGGGGTGAGCGGCGGCGTCGCGCGCCTGCGGTTCGTGGACGTGGCCGGCGTCGGTTACGACGCGATCGACTGCCGCTACAACGTCGGCCTACTGGCCTGCGTGCCCGCGCTCTTCGGGCTCGAGCCCGCGCACGTCAGCCATCGCGAGTGCGTCGTGAAGGGCCACGAGCGCTGCGTCTACGAGGCGCGCTGGAAGGAGACCGGTGCGAGCATCCGCCGCGTGCTCGCGCTCGGGGCGCTCGCCGCGGCCGCTGCAGGCGCGGCGAGCGTCCTGGTGTCGCCCGAGTTCGTGGCGGGCGTGGTGGGCGCGCCGGCCGTGGCCGCCGGGTACCTCGCGCGGCGCGCCCGCCGGCGCCTCGCGGTGCGCATCGCGAGCCTCGAGAGCCAGGTGGGGGAGCAGCGCGACGTGGCCGCGCGCCTCGCCGGCTCGCTCCACGACATGGTCTCGGACCCGCGCGTGGAGAAGGTGCTGCCGAAGATCACGCGCAACGCCCAGTACGCGGTCGGCGGGACGGAGTTCGCGCTGCTCGTCTCCGACGGCGAGAGCTTCCGCTGCCGGGCGAGCTCGGGGCTGCCGCCGGAGACGATCGCCGTCCTCGAGCGCTGGGCGGAGGGCGCGGGGCAGCGGCTGCACGGTCCGATCATCGAGGACGACCTGGCGGCCGACCCCGTGCTCGCCGAGCTCGCCCGCCACCCGCGCATGCCGCTCGGGTCGCTCTGCGCGGCTCCGCTCGTCGTGGGGAACGAGCGCCTCGGCGTGCTCGTCGCGCTCGCGCACGGGCCCGAGGTCTTCCTGCCAGAGGACGCCGCGCTGCTCGAGTCCTACGCCGCCCAGGCCGCCATCGCGCTCGCCAACGCGCGCATGGTCGACCGGCTCGAGACGCTCGCCCGCACCGACCCGCTCACCGGGCTCCTCAACCACCGGGAGTTCCACGAGGCCGTGACGCGCGAGATCGAGCGTGCGGAGCGCTACGGCGCCACCTTCAGCGTGGTGCTGCTCGACCTCGACCGCTTCAAGCAGGTCAACGACGACTACGGCCACGCGGCCGGCGACCGGGTGCTGTGCGAGGTCGCCGAGGCGATCAAGGGCGCCTGCCGCGCCTCGGACGTGGCCTCGCGGCTGGGCGGCGACGAGTTCGGCCTCGTGCTCCCCCAGTCGAGCGCCGAGGACGCGCGCGCGGTCGCGCGCCGGATCGCCGAGGCGGTCGCCTCGGGCGACTCCTGGGTGGGAGTCTCTGCCGGCGTGGCCGAGTGGGGCGCGGACGGGCGGACCAAGGAGGCGCTGCTCGAGCACGCCGACATGGCGCTCTACGCGCAGAAGCCGGGCCGCGCGCAGCACGCCCGCTAGGCTGCCCGGCGTGGCAGGCCCGCTGCTCGTGGTCGACGCGCCGTCGATCCTGTACCGCGCGTTCTTCGCGCTCCCCACGTCGATCACGGGTCGGGGAGGCAGGGCCGTCAACGCCCTACTCGGCGCCACGAACCTGATCCTGCGCGCCGTCGAGGAGCACGGGCCGCGCGCCGTCGCGCTCTGCTTCGGGCCAGACGCGGCGCGCTACCGCGAGGAGCTGTACCCGCCCTACCACGCGGCGCGTCCGCCCGTGCCGGACGAGCTCGCGCCGCAGTTCGCGGACGCCCCCGCCTTCTTCGCGGCGTTCGGCTGGGCCTGGGTGCGCGACGACGAGCTCGAGGCCGACGACGTGATGCACTCCCTCGCCCTTGTCGAGGAGGAGGCGGGCGGCGAGGCCCTCCTGATGACCGGAGACAGGGATCTGTTCCAGTGCGTGACCGGGCGCGTCTCGGTGCTCTACGTGCGGACGGGCACGAAGGGGGCGGAGCTGGTCGACGAGGCGGAGGTGGAGCGCCGCTATGGCGTGCCCCCGGCGCTCGTGCCCGACTTCATCGCCCTGCGCGGCGACCCCTCCGACGGCCTCCCCGGCGCCAAGGGGGTGGGCGAGAAGACGGCCGCCGAGCTCCTGCGCCGCCACGGGTCGCTCGAGGCGGTGCTCGAGGGCGCGATCGGCGAGCGGTCCGCCCGTGTGCGCGGGGCGCTGCTCGGGGCCGCGGACGAGCTGCGCGTGTTCAAGGAGATCGCGAGCCTGCGGCGGATCCCCGTGGAGCGGCCGCCCGACCGCGAGACGGACCTCGCGGGCGCAGCCGAAGCGGCCCGGGCGCGCGGGATGCGCGCGCTCGCCGACAGGCTCGAGCGGATCGCCTCGCCCCCGGCCTGAGCGACGCCGCCGGCCGGATCGGCATCGTTCGACGCCCCGACGAGCAGGAGGCCAGATGTCCGCCCGCAACGCCCGCTGGCGCTCGCCGACAGCCTGGTCGTCCAGGTGACGCAGGCGCAGGCTGTCCTGAGCGGCTAGGGGCTGCTCGCGGAGCGGGCGCCTAGAGCGGGATGTTGCCGTGCTTGCGCTTCGGGACCTGCACGCGCTTGGTCTGCAGCAGCTCGAGCGCCTGGCAGAGGCGCGGGCGGGTCTCGTGGGGGATGAGCACGTCGTCGATGTAGCCGCGCTCGGCCGCCGAGTAGGGGTTCGCGAAGCGCGCCTTGTAGTCGGAGATCAGCTTCTGCCGGCGCTCCTCGGGCGTGGGCGAGCTCGCGATGTCGCGGCGGAAGATGATGTTGACCGCGCCCTCGGGTCCCATCACCGCGACCTCCGCCGTCGGCCAGGCGAAGTTGAAGTCGGCCAGCATGTGCTTCGAGCTCATGACGTCGTAGGCGCCGCCGTAAGCCTTGCGCGTGACGACCGTCAGCTTTGGCACCGTCGCCTCGGTGTAGGCGTAGAGCAGCTTGGCGCCGTGGCGGATGATCCCGCCCCACTCCTGGCTCGTTCCCGGCAGGAACCCCGGCACGTCCGTGAAGGTGATGAGCGGGATGTTGAAGGCGTCGCAGAAGCGCACGAAGCGCGCGCCCTTCACCGACGCGTCGATGTCGAGCACGCCGGCGAGCTGCGACGGCTGGTTGCCGACGATGCCGACGGGATAGCCGTTCAGGCGGCTGAAGCCGACGACGATGTTGCGCGCGTAGTGCTCGTGCACCTCGAAGAACTCGCCGTTGTCGACGATGCGGTGAATTACGTCGCGCATGTCGTACGGCTTGTTCGGGTTGTCGGGGACGATGTGGTCGAGCTCCTCGTCCATGCGCTCGGGGTCGTCGCCCGTGTCGACACGCGGCGGCTTCTCGAGGTTGTTGAGCGGCAGGAACGACATCAGGTAGCGCACGTCCTGGAGGCACTGCTCCTCGTCCTCGGCGGCGAAGTGGGCGACGCCCGACTTGGTGCTGTGGGTCATCGCGCCGCCGAGCTCCTCGAAAGTCGGCTCCTCGCCCGTCACGGTCTTGATGACGTCGGGGCCCGTGATGAACATATGCGAGGTCTCCTTGACCATGAAGATGAAGTCGGTCATGGCCGGGGAGTAGACGGCGCCGCCCGCGCACGGGCCCATGATCACGCTGATCTGCGGGATCACGCCCGAGCACTGCACGTTGCGCACGAACACGTCGCCGTAGGCGCCGAGCGAGACGACGCCCTCCTGGATGCGCGCGCCGCCTGAGTCGTTGAGGCCGATCACGGGGCAGCCGATCTTGGCCGCCAGGTCCATGATCTTGCACATCTTCTCGGCCATCACCTCGCCGAGCGAGCCGCCGAAGACGGTGAAGTCCTGCGAGAAGACGCACACCGGCCGGCCGTCGATCGTCCCGTGACCGGTAACCACCGCATCGCCCCAGGGACGGTTCTTCAGCATGTCGAAGTCGAACGTGCGGTGGCGGACGAAGGTGTCGAGCTCCTTGAACGAGCCCGGGTCGAGCAGCTTCTCGATGCGCTCGCGCGCGGTCAGCTTGCCGCGCTCGTGCTGCTTCTCGATCGCCTTCTCCGAGGCGGAGTGGATCGCCGCCTCGCGCAGCTCCTGGAGCTGGGCGAGCTTCTCCTCGTACGTCTCGGGGACCTTCTGACGCATGGGGCGCCGCATTCTATGGAGCCGCCTCGGCCGGCGACGCCGCGACCCCGACCGCATCGCGCGCCCCCGGCGCGTGTTCGGAGTGCCGATGCGAGCCTCACGGGTCCATGCCGCGCTCGCCTGCGCGGCGGCGCTCGCGGCCGCGCCCGCCGCGCACGCGGCCCCGCCGCCCGTGCCGGCCGAGCGGGCGCTCTACGAGGACGGCCCGAGCGGGCGCTACCTGCTCGAGCGCGGCTGGACCACACGCGCGGACCCGCGCGACGTCGGGCTGAGAGCCGGCTGGCAGCGGCCCGGACGCGCGGCCGGGTTCCGGCCCGTCTCGATCCCGAACGCGTTCAACGCGCGGCGGCTCGACGCGCGCGGCAACCGCTCGCGCGTGCAGTGGTACAGGGTGCGCTTCAGCCTCCCGCCCACGCGCCGCGCCGCGGCCTGGCGCCTGCGCTTCGAGTCGGTGAGCGTGCGGGCCGACGTGTGGCTGAACGGGCGGCGGCTCGGCTCGCACGTCGGCGCCTACCTGCCCTTCGAGCTCCCCGCGCGCGGCATCCGCCCGGGGGCGAACGAGCTGGTCGTGCGGGTCGACGGCCGCGAGAGCAGGCTCGACATCCCGCCGGCGGGGCGCCCACGCGGCTGGTGGAACTACGGCGGGATCCTGCGCGAGGTGTACCTGCGCAGGGCCGGCCCGCTCGACCTCGACACCCCGCGGGTGACGGCGGCGCCGGGGCGTCCTGTGCGCTTCAGCGCGACGATCCGCAACACGACCCGCAGCCCGCTCCCGAGGCAGGCGCTGCTCGAGCTGACGGGGCCCGGCGGGTTCGCGCGGGAGGTGAGGCTCGAGCCGGGCGGCGTCGTGCGCGCGGGGGAGGCCGCGCGCATCTCGGGGAGGTTCGAGATCGCGAACGCGGTCCCGTGGTCGCCCGCGCGCCCGGCGCTCTACGTGCTGCGCGTGCGGCTGCCGGGAGGGCAGGTGACGACGATCCACTTCGGCGTGCGCGAGTGGAGCCGCGACTCCCGGGGACGAGCGCTCCTCAACGGCAGGCCCGTGTCGCTGCGCGGCGCGAGTTTCCACGAGGAGGTGCCCGGGCGCGGGGGCGCGCTCACCGCGGCGGACGAGGACGCGATCGCCGCCGATCTCGCGGCGCTCGGGGCGAACGCCGCGCGCCAGCACTACCCGCCGAGCCCGCGCCTGCTCGAGGCCTTCGACAGGCTCGGGATCGTCTTCTGGGAGCAGCTGCCGGTGTGGCGCATGCGCGGCGCGCAGCTCCGGGATCGGCGGGTGCGCGCCGCCGCCGAGAGCCGCCTGCGCGAGGCGATCCTGCGCGACCGCAACCACGCGTCGGTGATGACCTGGAGCGTGGGCGACGAGATCCTGCGCGCCGATCCCGCGGAGGAGCGCTACATCCGCGAGTGCCGCCGCCTGGCGGATCGGCTCGACGGCACGCGCTTCCTCGGGATCGACGCAAGCATCTCGCCGGTCGAGCGCATTCCCCGCTACTACCGGCTGCTCGACGCTGTCGGCCTGAGCGACTACCTCGGCTGGTACGGCGGCACCTCGGTCGACCAGCTGCGCCCGGCGCTCGACGAGGTGCGCGCCCGGCTGGCGGGCGTCGCGCTGCTCGTCAGCGAGTTCGGCGCGGAGGCTAACCGTCGCGGCCCGGCGCGCGAGCCCGGCACATACGCATTCCAGTCCTCGTTCCTCGACCGCACGCTGACGGTGCTCGAGCGGACGCCCTACGTGAACGGCTGGATCGTCTGGCTGCTGCGCGACTACGCCGTTCGGCCCGGCTGGAGCGGCGGCAACCCGAAGCCGTCTCCCCCACTCAGTAAGAAAGGGCTGATTGACGATAGAGGTGTCAGGAAGCCCGCGTGGGAGGTGGTGCGCCGCCATTTCGAGGCGCAGCCGCCTCCGGGCTGAGACGATCCGCTCCGAGGCTCCGCGAGCAGCGCAGGTGACCCGCAGACCGAGACCGCACCCAGGCTGAGAACGTGACAGGCAGTCGCGCCGCCGCCGCGCTCGTCGGCGTCGGCCTGATCGCGGCGGTCGCGGCCGTGAGCGGCGCGGACGCGCCCGCCGCTCCCGACAACTCGCCGCACCTCGTGATCGTGCCCTCCACCGCGCAGGGGGAGGCGGCGCTCGCGGCAAGCTCGGCGCGCGTGGTGGCGCGCTACGACAGCTTCACGCTCGCCGAGGCGTCGGGCTCCGACTACGCGAGGCTCAGGCGGGCGGGGGCCGACAGGCGCGACGACCTCCGGCAGGTCGCGCTCGCGCGCGGTCCGATGGATCCCGCCGCGCGCTCGCCCCTCGTGGCGAAGGGCCGCACCCCGAGGCGCAGTCGGGCGGGGCTTGCGCTCGTGCAGTTCGTCGGGCCGGTGAAGCAGGCGTGGGTCGATCGTTTGGAGAGGACCGGCGTGCGCGTCGCCGCCTACCTGCCGCAGGACGCCTACCTCGTGCACGGCAGCGGCGCGGAGCTGACGCGCGCCGGCGCGCTGCCGGGGAAGGACCCCGCGGTGCGGGCGGTGACGTCCGTGCAGCCGGCCGACAAGCTGGCGCCCGAGCTGCCGCGCTCGGGCAAGGTCGACGTCGAGCTGCAGACGCTGTCGGGCGAGGACGGCGCGGCGGCGCGCGCCCGCGCCGCGAGCGCAGGACGCGAGCTGCGCCGGCGCTCGGCCGTCGGCGGGGTGCGCACGCAGTTCCTGCGTCTCGACGCCCGCGAGCTCGAGCGGCTGGCCGCCGACCCGGGCGTCGTCGCCGTGGTTCCCTACGCGAGGCGGCGGCTGCTCGACGAGCGCGCGGCGCAGGTCGTCGCGGGGAACGTGAGCAGCGGCCTGCCCACCGGCCCCGGCTACCTCGGCTGGCTCACCGCCGCGCCGCACAGCTTCAGCGGCTCCCGCTTCGACTTCGCGATCGACGTGACCGACTCGGGCCTCGACACCGGCTCCGTCCCCACCTCGGGCGACGGCTCGCACCCCGACTTCTACGAGGGCGGCGACCCGACGAGCGCGACCCGGGTGGCGTACGAGGAGAACTACACGTCCGACCCGGACGCGCGCGACTGCGGCGGGCACGGGACCAACGTGGCGTCGATCGCAGCAGGCTACAACGATAGGACTATCGCCTTCGACGGCGACAGCTACGGAGACGCGGCAGGCTACCGCTACGGGCTGGGCGTCGCGCCCTTCGCGCAGATCGGGGCGTCCAAGGCCTTCGACTGCAGCCTGAAGTTCGACATCGGCTCGCACACCCTCACCGACATCGCGACCGCGGCCTACGCCGCCGGGGCGAGGATCTCCAACAACTCGTGGGGCGCGGGCCCCGGCTCCGGCTACGACGCCGACGCGCAGGAGATGGACCAGATCGTGCGCGACCTGGGCATGGTCGAGGTCTTCGCCGCGGGCAACGACGGCGACAGGGACGCGGCCTCGACCGTCGGCGCGCCCGGCACGGCCAAGAACGTGATCACCGTCGGCGCGAGCGAGAACGTGCGGCCGGCCGGGACGGACGGCTGCATGGTGACCGACGCCGAGGCCGACAACGCGCGCGACATCGCGGGCTTCTCGAGCCGCGGCCCGACTGACGACAACCGCATCAAGCCCGACGTGGTGGCCCCGGGGACGCACGTGACGGGCGCCTCGCCCCAGAACGCGAGCTTCTTGGCCGACGGCTCGGGCACGTGCAATCCGCAGTTCCCGAGCGGCAACACGCTCTACTCGCTCATCTCTGGCACCTCCCAGGCCACGCCCGAGGTGGCGGGCGCGGCCGCGCTGGTCCGCGACTGGTACACGCGCACGCACGGCTCGGCGCCATCGCCCGCGATGACCAAGGCGATCCTCGTGAACTCGGCCACCGACCTCGCGGGCGGCAGCGACGGCGCGGGCGGAAGGACCACGAACGTCCCCAACCCGGACCAGGGGTGGGGCCGCGTGAACCTCGGCGCCGCCTTCGACGCGACCGCCCGAAGCTACCGCGACCAGGTCGCGGCCGACGTCATCTCGTCCACCGGCGAGACGCGCCAGCAGGTCTACACGGTGCAGGACAGCTCCAGGCCGCTGAAGGTGACGCTGGTCTGGACCGACCCCGCGCCGGCCACCCTGAGCGGGAACCCGTGGGTGAACGACCTCGACCTCGAGGTCGACGCCGGCGGGCGCACCTACAAAGGGAACGTGTTCGGGAACGGCTTCTCGGTCACCGGCGGCTCCGCCGACCCGCGCGACAACGTCGAGAGCGTCTACCTCCCTGCGGGAGTGAGCGGGACGGTCGCGGTGCGCGTGAGGGGCACCAACATCGTCGGCGACGGCGCGCCGGGGAACGGCGACGGGTCGGACCAGGACTACGCGCTCGTCGTGTCGAACGCTGCCCCGGATACGAAGCCCGTCCTCGTCCACGGCTCGACGTGGGCGATCGACGACGCGAGCGGGGGCGACGGCGACGGGGTCGTGGAGCCGGGTGAGTCGTTCAGCTTCACCGAGCAGGTCTCGAATAGCGGCAACGCTGACGCGACTGGGCTCACCGGCACGCTCGAGACCTCGAACACAGCGGTCGCGCTCGACCGAGCCACCTCGGCGTACCCCTACATCCCCGCGGGCGGGAGCGCGAGCGGCTCGACACCGTTCCGCGCGACGCTCGCCGGGAGCGCGACCTGCGGGCGCGACGTGGCGATGACGCTCGACCTGGCCGGCGACTCCGGCGTGGCGGGGAGCGTGCCCGTCACGATCCCGACCGGCAGCGTGGGCGCGCCGGTGTCGTACACCCTTCCGAGCGCGAACCAGCCGATTCCCGACGACGCGGTAACCGGCGCGACGTCCGCGCTCCTGGTCCGGGACGCAGGCGTCGTGAAGGACGTCGAGGTCGAGATCGAGAGCCTCGCCCACACCTGGGTCGGCGACCTCCGCATCACGCTCACCTCGCCGTCCGGGACCACGGTGGTCCTGGCCGACCGCCCGGGCGGCCCGCGCAACAGCGGCGACAACCTCACCGGCACCGTGTTCAGCGACGGCGCCAGCCAGCCGCTCGGCTCGGTGAGCGCTCCCTACACGGGGTCGTTCCGGCCCCCGTCCGACCAGCTCTCGCGCTTCGACGGCGAGGGCGAGCAGGGCTACTGGATCCTGCGGGTGAGCGACCTCGAGCCGGGGGACACGGGCACGCTCTTCGCGTGGAAGCTGAGGATCCGGTCCGCCACCTGCTCGGCGGGCGGGACGCCGGCCCCCGGCGGGACGGGAACGGGATCGGGTGACACGGGCACGGGCGGCTCGGGAGGAACGGGCACCGGCCCGGTCGATGGGACATCGGGCCGCGACGCCTCACCGCCGCGGATCGGGCTGAAGGTGTTGCGGGCGCGCCTCGCCCGCGCGCTCGCGACGGGGGTTCGGCTGCGCGTGAGCTGCTCGGAGCGGTGCAGGCTCAGCGCGAGGCTGCAGGTCCCGGGTCGCGCCGCGAGGCGGCTCCACCTCTCGAGGGGCTCGGCGGTGACCGTCGGCAGGGCGAGGGTCACGCTGCCGGCCCGAGCCGAGCGAACGCTCGCGGTGAGGCTCAGCCGCAGGGCGCGGCACGCGCTCGAGCGCCGGCGCGGGATCGACCTGCGGCTGCTCGTCACGGCGACGGATGCCGCCGGCAGCACGAGGCGCCGGAGCGCCTCGGTCCGCCTCAGGCGCTAGGCCCCGGGCCCGCTACCCCGCCGCGGCTGAACGGCTTCCTGTGCGCCCAGCCCAGGTGGTCGAGCAGCTCGGCGAGCCTGCGCTCGATGTCGGGATGCTTCGGCGCCTCGGGCTTCCTCCCGCGCAGCCGCGCCCAGAGCCCGAGCCGCGCGACCTCCTCCTCGACGTCGGCCGTGAGCGTGACCCTGGTGCCCCAGCCCGCCGGCTCGAGCACGGCCGTTCCCGACGCTCCGTCGGCCTCCCAGGCGAGCTCGCGCTCCGTCTCGAGCGCGCGCACCGTCACCTCGCCGACTGCCTGGGACAGCGAGCCCCCCTCGAGCTCGGTCCAGAGCTCGGGAGCCGACTTCACCAGCGTCCTCGATACCTCGATCTTGGCCATTGGCGGGAGTTCGCGCGCGCGGCGCGGACTCCTGCCGATAAGCGGCTCGCTGGCCCAGCGGCGAGGGATCGAGCGCGGAGCGATGGACTCGCACGAGGCTGCCGATCATGGCGGCGTTCTCCTCGGGCAGGTCTGGGAACCGTTCGGGTAGCAGGTGGAAGTGGGTCCGGCCACCGCCCAGACGGCGCACCCCGCCAGGCCTGTCACAGGCCCGGGATCGCCCTGATCCGGTCCGCGTCCTCGATGGATCCCTCGGGATCCGGACGGTCCTCGATCTCGCGCGTCTTCCGCGTGAGGTTGTCGAGGGGCGCCGGCTGGAGCTACGGCTTTCGGGAGTGTCGTACGACTTCCCAGGAGCCCCTGGCCTGGGCGGCCTCGAGCGCTCAGGCCTCCCGGTACTCGCCGAACTCCTCGCGCATCACGCCGCAGACCTCGCCGAGGGTGGCGCGGTCGGCGAGCGCGGCGCGGATCGGCGGGAGCAGGTTGCCCGAGCCCTTGCACACCGCGCGCAGCTCCTCGAGCCGGCGCTCGACGGCCGCCTGGTCGCGGCTTGCCTTGAACTCCTTGAGGCGCTCGACCTGCTCGCGCTCCGACTCGGGGTCGACCTTCAGGATCTCGACGTCGTCCACCTGGTCGGTGACGAACTCGTTCACGCCGACGACGATGTCCTGCTTCTCCTTGTAGCGCTGCTCGTAGCCCCAGGCCGACTCCTCGACCTCGGCGCGGATGAACTGGATCGCCTGCACCGAGCCGCCGAGCTCCTCGACCTTGTCGATCAGCTCCTGGGCGCGCTCCTCGATCTCGTCGGTGAGCGACTCGACGAAGTAGGAGCCCGCGAACGGGTCCACGGTGTCGGCCGCGCCGGACTCGTAGGCGAGGATCTGCTGCGTGCGCAGCGCGATCCGGGCGGCGCGCTCGGTCGGGAGCGCGAGCGCCTCGTCGAAGCCGTTGGTGTGCAGCGACTGGGTGCCGCCGCAGACCGCGGCGAAGCCCTGCAGCGCCACGCGCACGATGTTGTTCTCGGGCTGCTGGGCCGCGAGCGTCACGCCGCCCGTCTGCGTGTGGAAGCGGAGCATCTGCGAGCGCGGGTTCCGCGCGCCGAAGCGCTCCCTCATGATCCGCGCCCACATGCGGCGGGCGGCGCGGAACTTCGCCACCTCCTGGAACACGTTGTTGTGCCCGTTGAAGAAGAAGGCGAGCCGCGGCGCGAACTCGTCGACCTCGAGGCCGGCGTCGATCGCGGCCTGTACGTAGGCGATCCCGTTGGCGAGCGTGAAGCCCACCTCCTGGACCGCCGAGCACCCCTTCTCGCGCATGTGGTAGCCCGAGATCGAGATCGTGTTCCACTTCGGGATGCGCTCGCGGCAGTACGCGAACAGGTCCGTGGTGAGCCGCATCGCGGGCTCCGGCGGGTAGATGAAGTTCCCGCGAGCGATGTACTCCTTGAGGATGTCGTTCTGCGTCGTGCCGCGCAGCTGCTCGGCCGGCACGCCCTGCTCCTCGGCGACCAGCTCGTAGAGCAGCAGCAGCACGGCCGCCGGGGCGTTGATCGTCATCGACGTCGAGACCTCGCCGAGCGGGATCCCGTCGAACACGCGGCGCATGTCGTCGATCGTGTCGATCGCCACGCCGGTGCGGCCGACCTCGCCCATGCAGAGGGGGTCGTCGGAGTCGCGACCGAGCTGGGTGGGGAGGTCGAACGCCATCGAGAGGCCGGTCGAGCCGTGCTCGATCAGGTAGCGGAAGCGCTCGTTGGTCTCCTTCGCGGTCGCGTACCCGGCGTACTGGCGCATCGTCCACTTGCGCGAGCGGTACATGTCCGGGTGGATGCCGCGCGTGAAGGGGTACTCGCCGGGCTCGCCCAGGCGCTCCTCGAGGCCGGGCGCGACGTCGGTCTCGCCGTAGACCGTCTTGATCTCGATGCCGGAGTCCGTGAACCGGCGCGGGTCGTCGGGGCCGACGATCGGGGCGATGGTCGGCTTCTCGGGCTTCGTCGCCATGGGGGCGAAGGATACGGAGGCGGCTCCGAGCGGGCGCTGCGGCGCGGGCGCGCTGCGCGCCAGGCGGGTGCGGCCCGCCGGGGGCAGGTGTACGATCGAATCTCACTCGGGGAACCGGGGCCGTGCTCTCTGACACGACAACCGTTCAAAGCAGCGCGGCCGAGGCCCGTTACCGCTTTCCGAGCCCGGGTGGCGCCGGTGGCTGACCGCAGCCGAGCCGCCGCGGCGGAGCTCGTCTTCGAGCACGTCACGAAGCGCTACCCCGGCCGCTCCACACCCGCAGTCGACGATCTCTCGCTGCGCATTCCCGCGGGCGAGATCTGCGTGCTCGTCGGTCCCTCGGGCGCCGGCAAGACGACCGCCCTGAAGATGGTCAACCGGGTGATCGACTTCGACGAGGGCGACATCCGGATCGACGGACGCAGCGTCAAGTCGATCCCGGAGAGCGAGCTGCGCCGCGGGATCGGCTACGTGATCCAGCAGGTCGGGCTGTTCCCCCACATGACCGTCGAGGGGAACGTCGGCACGGTTCCGCGCCTGCTCGGCTGGGACCGGCGGCGGGTGGCCGAGCGCGTGCGCGAGCTGCTCGAGCTCGTGGGGCTCGACCCCGACGCCGACCGGCGCCGCTACCCCAGCGAGCTCTCGGGCGGGCAGCGCCAGCGCGTCGGCCTCGCCCGCGCGATGGCCGCAGACCCGCCGCTGATGCTCATGGACGAGCCATTCGGCGCGATCGACCCGATCACGCGCGCCCGCCTGCAGGACGAGTTCCTGCGCCTGCACCGGCAGATCCGCAAGACCGTGATCTTCGTGACCCATGACATCGACGAGGCGATCAAGCTCGGCGACCGCATCGCGATCCTGCGCGAAGGCGGGGTGCTCGCCCAGTACGACACGCCGGACGCGATCCTCGCCCGGCCCGCGGACGAGTTCGTCGCGCGCTTCGTGGGCGCCGACCGCGCGCTCAAGCGCCTGAGCCTCGTGCGGCTCGCGGACATCGAGCTCGAGCCGGCGCCCGACGGCGACCCGGCGGCGCTGCCGAGCCTGCCGGCCGATGCCTCGCTGCGCGTCGCCCTGTCGCTGCTGCTCTCCTCGGGCGAGCAGCGGGTCGTGGTGACGGGCGACGACGGCGCGCCGATCGGCGCCGTGTCGGTCGAGCAGATCGGCGCGCACCTCACCGAGCGGCGGCTCGTGCGGGAGGAGGCATGACGGGCGCGCTCGCACAGTCCGCCCCCGTGATCCCCGACTTCGGCGGCGGCTCGGACAGCTGCGTACGGCGCAACGAGACGTTCTGCTGGGACTGGTTCAGCTCGCACTGGGGCTCCACGTTCCAGCCGGCGCTGCTCCAGCACATCGCGCTCACCGCGATCGCGGTCGGCGTGGGGCTCGCGATCGCGCTCGCCGCCGCGCTCGTCGCCTACCGGCGCGTCTGGCTCGAGCGGCCGTTCACGCTCCTCAGCGCGCTGCTCTACACGATCCCGAGCCTCGCGCTGTTCCAGCTGCTCGTCCCGATCACTGGGCTCACGCGGCTCACAGCCGAGATCGCGCTCGTCTCCTACACGCTGCTGATCCTCTTCCGCAACATCGTCACCGGGCTGCGCGAGGTGCCCGACGAGGTGCGCGAGGCGGCGCGCGGGATGGGCCTCACGCCCCTGCAGATGCTGTGGCGCGTGGAGCTGCCGATCGCGGTGCCCGCGATCGTCGCCGGGCTGCGGATCGCGACCGTGACCGTGATCAGCCTCGCCACGGTCGCCGCGATCGTGGGCGTGAACGAGGGGCTCGGCGTCCCGATCCTGAACGCGATCCCGACGACCTTCAACACGGAGTTCATCGCGGCGGCCGTGCTCACGATCGGGCTCGCGCTGGTGGCGGACGGGCTGCTGCTAGCGGCGCAGCGCATCCTGACGCCGTGGGCGAGGAGGGCCTAGCGCATGGGCGACTTCGCGGACGCCTTCGAGTTCATGGGGAGCCACCTGGGCCTGCTCGTCTCCAAGACCGGCGACCACCTCGTGCTGAGCGGAGCCGCCGTGGGCGTCTCGCTCCTGATCGCGTTGCCGCTCGGCGTGTGGCTCGGGCACCTGCACCGCGGCTCGTTCCTCGCCGTGGGCGCGTCGAACATCGGGCGGGCGCTGCCGAGCCTCGCGGTGATCGCGGTCGGGATCGGGCTGCTCGGGATCGGCTTCGGGAACTCGATGCTCGTGCTCGTGGTGCTCGCGGTGCCGATCGTGCTGACGAACGCGTACGCGGCGGTCGACGGCGTGGACCGCGACGTGGTGGAGGCGGCGCGCGGGATGGGGATGGGGCCGCTGCAGGTGCTCGCGCGCGTGGAGCTGCCGCTCGCTATCCCGCTGATCTTCGCGGGCGTGCGCACCGCGGTGGTCTATGTCATCGCCACCGCCACGCTCGCCGCGATCGCGGGCGGCGGCGGGCTCGGTGACATCATCTACAACCAGGCGAGCTACGGGCTGCCGGGCGTTCTCGCCGCCGCGTTCTGGGTGGCGGGCCTCGCCCTGCTCGCCGAGCTGCTGCTGGCGGCGCTCCAGCGCGCGGTCACCCCGCGCGGGCTGCGCGGCGCCCCCGGCGCGGCAGCCGCGGTCGGGCCGTCCGAGGGCCCGCGCGCGGAAGCCGTCGCGTAGGGCTTCACGACGAGGAGGGAACGGACATGGACAAGCGCCCGGAGGGAGGGCACGACATGAGGATCGGACCGATGCGCGCGGCGGCTGTCGCGCTGTGCGCGCTCGCGCTGTCGCTCGGCGTGGCGGCGTGCGGGGGCGGCGGCGACGACAACGGGGGCGGCGCGAGCACTACCGGGGCGGCGGCCGACCAGCCCGGCAAGGGCAAGCCGACGGTCGTGATGGGCTCGAAGAACTTCACCGAGCAGTTCATCCTCGGGGAGCTCTACAAGCAGGCGCTCGAGGCGCGCGGCTTCACGGTGGAGCTGAAGAGCAACATCGGCGCCTCGGAGGTGGTCGACCGCGCGCTCACGAGCGGCAAGATCGACATGTACCCCGAGTACACGGGCGTGATCCTCAGCGAGCTGGCCCACCAGACGAGCCGCCCGCGCGACGCGGACGCCGCCTACGCGGCGGCCAAGCGGTTCGAGGAGAGCCGCGGGTTCACGCTGCTCGACAAGACGCCCTTCTTCGACACCGACGCGCTCGCGACGAAGCCCGACTTCGCGGCCCGCAACGGGCTCGAGCAGGTCGGCGACCTGGGGAAGCTCAGCTCGGTGAAGCTCGGCGCGCCGCCGGAGTTCAGGACGCGCTTCCAGGGGATCGTGGGCCTGCGGAAGGAGTACGGGCTCGACAACATCGACTTCACGCCGCTCGCGATCGGCCTCCAGTACAAGGCGCTCGACTCCGGCAGGGTCGACGTGGCGAACGTCTTCACAACCGACGGCCAGCTCCAGGGCGGCAGGTACACGGTGCTCGCGGACCCGAAGAACGTCTTCGGCTTCCAGAACGTGGCGCCGGTCGTGAGCAGGAAGGTGCTCGCCGAGCAGGGCCCCGCGTTCGCCGAGACGCTCAACGCGGTGAGCGCCAAGCTCACGACCGAGGCGATGCGGAGGATGAACGCCGCGGTGGACCTCGACAAGCAGGATCCGAAGGCGGTCGCGAGCCGGTTCCTGAGCGCGAACGGGCTCAAGTAGCGGTGAGGACGCGCCCGCCGCGCGACGTGCGACATTTTCCCCCCAAAAACCAGCTGAATTTCTGTAAATTCTCAGGGAGAACCGTTCCAGCTTCCCCGAGAAAGGAGTACGCCATGGCCGCCGCGGAGGAGTTCGTCAAGGCGAACGAGAGCTACGCGCAGCGCTTCGACAAGGGCGACCTGCCCGTGCCGCCGGCCCGCCGCGTCGCGGTCGTCACCTGCATGGACGCCCGGCTGATCCCCTCGCGGTTCCTGGGGCTCGAGGAGGGCGACGCGCACGTGATCCGCAACGCCGGCGGCCGCGCCGCGGAGGCGCTGCGCTCGCTCGTGATCTCCCAGCGCCTGCTCGGGACGAACGAGGTGGTCGTGATCCACCACACCGACTGCGGCATGCTCACCTTCCGGAACGAGGATCTGCACGCGAAGGTGCGCGACGAGCTCGGGGCCGACGCGAGCCACATCGACTTCCTCCCGTTCTCGGACCTCGAGCAGAGCGTGCGCGACGACGTGCGCCTGCTGCGCGAGTCGCCGCTGATCGGCGACGACGTCACGGTGCGCGGGTTCGTCTACGAGGTCGAGACCGGCAGGCTGCGCCCCGTCGACTGAGCCCGCGGCGCCGGCGGCGGCTAGGCGTCGAGCGCCGGCGGGCGCCGGCGCACCTCGCGCGTCGCGCCGATGCTCGCGGTGACCACGAGCGTGATCGCGATCAGGTCGACGGCGTGGAGCGACTGGCCGAGCACGATCAGGCCGGCGATCGTCGCCACGGCGGGCTCGAGGCTCATCAGCACGCCGAACGTGCCCGCGGGCAGCCGGCGCAGCGCCTCGAGCTCGAGCGAGTAGGGCAGCGCCGAGCTGAGCACCGCCACGCACAGCCCGAGCGCCAGGAGGTGCGGCTCGAGCAGGCGGCCGCCCGCGTCGGCGATGCCGAACGGGAGCGCGCCGAGCGCCGACACCGCCATGCCGAGCGCGAGCCCGCTGCCCCCGGGGAAGGTCCGGCCGAGCCTTGTGTTGAGCAGGATGTAGGCGGCCCAGAAGCCCGCGGCCACCAGGGCGAACGCCACCCCGAGCCCGTCGCTTGCGCCCCCGAGGCCGCCGCCGAGCAGCGCGACGCCGGTGGCGGCGAGCGCCACCCAGGCGAGGTCGAGCTTGCGCCGCGACCCCGCCACGGCCACGCCCAGCGGGCCCACGAACTCGAGCGTCACGGCCACGCCGAGCGGTATGCGGTCGATCGCCTCGTAGAAGCACACGTTCATCGCCCCCAGGACGAGGCCGAAGAGCGCTGCGAGGCGGAGGTCGGCGGGCGCGTGCGCGCCGAGGCGGGGCCGCCACAGCGCGAGCAGGATGAGCGCCGCGAGCACGAGCCGCACCGTGGCCGTGCCGGCGGGGCCGAGCTCGTCGAAGAGGGTGGCCGCGAGCGCGGCCCCCATCTGGATCGAGCACACCGCGCCGATCAGCAGGGCGGCCGCCGGCACCCGGTCGAGGGCCGGCTGGCGGTGCGTGGTCGCGGTCGTGCCCTCCACCGGCGTGACGTTAGCTCCCGGCGGCGGCCCGGGGCGCACGGCTAGGCGAACACGTCGCGGCGCTCGAACACCCGGGCCGCGGCGAGCGCGAGCAGCACGCCCGCCGCGCAGAGGCCGACGAACGACGGCCACTCGATCCCGTTCTCGATCGCCGAGCCGTAGTAGTGGAACGCGGACAGGGGCTTGAGCGGCTCGATCGCCTTCGAGAGGTTGCCGAGCGCCTCGACGAAGTACATCGCGACGAGCACCCCCGCGCCCACGGCGGTCGACACCCCGCCCCGGTGCGTGAGAGCCGAGACGACCAGCGCGAGGCCGCCGGAGAACAGCGCGAGCGGCCAGAGCGCGAGCCCGGCGGCCGCGGCGCGCGCGGCCGCGAGATCCACGCCGAACGTGAGCGTTGCTATCCACGTCAGCCCTCCCACGAGCACGCAGATGGCGAGCGCGGTGACCGCCGACCCCGCGAACTGCGCGAGCGCGACCGTCCGGCGGGAGACCGGGCTCGACATCAGGGCGTCGAGGGTCCCCCTCTCCTCCGCGCCCGCGAGGGCGGCGGAGGCGGCGCGGACCATGAAGACGCCCACCACGAGCGGCGCGATCAGGTTGAAGACCTCGATCGCGAGGTAGCCCGCGGCGGTGTGGAGGGCCGTGTCGCTCACCCCGAACGCCTTCTTCAGCGCCTCCGGGTAGTTCTTCAGCAGCTCGTCGTACGCGTTCGAGCGGGCGATCGACGGGTAGGCGGCGGCGGTCACGAACGAGAGCGCCCCGAGCGGCAGGCCCCACGCGAGCGGCGCGCGCCGCCGGCGCCGGACGGTGTGCGCGGCGAGCGCGCGGAACGCGGCGGCGCGAGGCGCGCGGCGGCGGCCGCCCGCGGCGGGGATGGCGTGCGAGGCGGTGCCGCTCACGCCAGCGCGCCTCCGTCCCCGTAGCCTCCGTCCCCGTAGTAGGCGAGGAAGGCCTCCTCGAGCGTCGGGTGCTCGATCTCGACGTCGAGCACCCGGTGCCGGGCCGCCTCCTTGATGACCGGGTCGGCGTGCCCGCTGAGGCGGAACTTCACGCGCCGTCCGTCCGCCTCGAGCTGCGAGACCCCGGGGAGGGCGGCGAACGCCGCCGGCTCCACGGGCTCCCCGAACGTGAAGGTGACGTGACGGAAGGAGCGCTCGGTGAGCACCCGCACGGGCTCGACCGCGGCGAGCCTGCCGTCGCGGATGATCCCCACGCGATCGCACGCGCGCTCCACCTCGGCGAGGTTGTGGGAGGAGAGGAAGACCGTGGCGCCCTCGGCGCGCCGCTCGCGGATCGCGGCGAGGAACTCCTCCTGCATCAGCGGGTCGAGGCCCGAGGTGGGCTCGTCGAGGATCAGCAGCGGCGGGCGGTGGAAGAGCGCCTGGATGAGCCCGATCTTCTGCCGGTTGCCGCGCGAGAGCTCGCGCAGCGGCCGGCCGAGGTCCGCCTCGAAGCGCTCCGCGAGCTCGCGGGCGGGGCTCAGGTCCTCCACGCCGCGCAGCCGGGCGAACAGCCGCAGGACCTGCTCGCCGGTCAGCTCGTCGTCGAAGCGGAACTCGCCGAGGAGGCATCCGAGCAGCGCGTGCGCGGCGACCGCGTCGCGCACGGAGTCGAGCCCGAACAGGCGCGCGCTCCCCGAGGTGGGGCGCAGGAAGCCGAGCAGCGTCCGGATGGTGGTCGTCTTCCCCGCGCCGTTGGGCCCGAGGAAGCCGAACACCTCGCCGCGCTCGACGGTCAGCGTCACCTCCTCGATGCCGCGGGCGCCGCCCGGGTACCGCTTCGTCAGCTGGTCGGTCTCGATCACCGCTCGCGACGGCACGCGGTGGATTGTGAACGCTACGGGCCGTGCGCCGGTCCGCGGGCGACCCTCGCCCCCGGGCGCCGGCGGGTCTAGCATCGGCTCGGTGGAGGTCACCGTCCGACTGTTCGCGATGCTGCGCGAGCGCGCAGGCGCGAGCGAGCTGACGCTCGAGCTCCCCGAGGGCGCGCGCGTGCGCGACGCGCTCGCCGCCCTCGCCGATGTCACGGCGGGGATGCCGCTCGTGACGGCGGTGAACCGCGAGTACGCGCCGGAGGAGCAGGAGCTCGGCGCGGGCGACGAGCTGGCGCTGATCCCCCCGGTGAGCGGGGGCGAGGCCGTCGTGCTCCACGCGCGCGTGCGCGCGGAGCCGCTGTCGCTCGACGCGCTCGCCGCGCTCGTGCGCGATCCGCGCGCCGGAGCGGTCGTGACCTTCAGCGGCGTGACGCGCGCGGTCGAGCGGCTCGAGTACGAGGCGTACGCGGAGATGGCGGAGGCGCGGATGGCCCGGATCGTCGCCGAGGCGCGCGAGCGCCACGGGCTTTGCGCCGCGGCGGTGGAGCACCGCGTGGGCGAGGTGCCGCTCTCTGAGCCGAGCGTGATCGTGGCGGTGTCGGCGGCGCACCGCGGCGAGGCCTTCGCGGGCGCGCGCGAGATCATCGACCGGGTGAAGGCCGAGGCTCCGATCTGGAAGCGGGAGGTCGAGGGTGGGCGGGGCCGCTGGGTCGAGGGCACGCTCCCCTGAGCTCGCCGCGCTCCTGCGCGCGCTGCCGCCCGTCGACGAGCTGGCGGCCGCGCTCGCGGACGTCCCGCGCGCGCTCGCCGTGGGGGCGGCACGGCGGGCGCTCGCCGCTCGCCGCGAGGCGCTGCTCGCTGGCGAGCGCCCGGCGACCGACCTCGCGGACGACGCCCGCGCGCTGCTCGAGCGTGCGGGGCGCGCGAGCCTGCGGCGCGTCATCAACGCCACCGGCGTGATCGTCCACACCAACCTCGGCCGCGCCCCGCTCGCGCCCGCCGCCGCCGACGCCGTGGCGGCCGCGGCGCGCGGCTACTCGAACCTCGAGTACGACCTCGAGAGCGGCGGGCGCGGGTCGCGCCAGGCGCACGTCGAGGGGCTCGCGCGCGAGCTGACCGGCGCCGAGGCGGCGCTCGTCGTCAACAACTGCGCGGGTGCGGTGCTGCTCGCGGCGGCGGCGCTCGCGGCCGGCCGCGAGCTGGTCGTCTCGCGCGGCCAGCTCGTCGAGATCGGCGGCTCGTTCCGCCTGCCCGACGTGGCGGCCCAGTCGGGTGCGCGGCTCGTCGAGGTGGGCACCACGAACCGCACGCGCATCGACGACTACGAGCGCGCGCTCGGCGCCGAGACGGGCGCGATCGTGCGCGCGCACCAGTCGAACTTCCGCGCGGTCGGCTTCGTGGAGCAGCCGGACATCGAGGAGTTGTGCGCGCTCGGCGCGCGGACGGGCGTGCCGGTGATCGACGATGTCGGCTCGGGCGCGCTGGCCGAGGGGTTGCCCGAGCTCTCGGACGAGCCGGCCGTGCGCCGCTCGGTCGCGGCGGGGGCCGCGGTCGTGTGCTTCTCCGGCGACAAGCTGCTCGGCGGCCCGCAGGCCGGGCTGATGGTCGGGCGGGCGGAGGCGATCGAGCGCTGCCGGCGCCACCCGCTCGCCCGGGCGCTGCGGATCGACAAGCTGTCGCTCGCGGCGCTCGAGGCGACCCTGCGGCTCCACCGGGATCCGGCGCGGGCGCTCGCCGAGATCCCCGTGCTGCGGATGCTGTCTGCCCCCGAGTCCGAGCTCGCGGCGCGTGCCGAGCTGATGCGGGCGCTGCTCGAGCACGCGGGCGTGGACGCGCGGGTGGTCACGGCCGCGGCGAGGGTCGGCGGCGCGCTTCCGCTGCTCGAGCTCGAGGGCCCGGTCTGCGCGGTTGACCCCGCGCCGCTCGCGCTCGACGAGCTCGCGCGCCGGCTTCGCCGCGGCGAGCCGCCGGTCGTGGGGCGCGCGCGGCGGGGGCGGCTCCTGCTCGACCCGCGCACCATGGACGACGACGAGGCGCGGGCCGCGGCGCGCGGCGTTGCGGCGGCGCTCCGGCCCGTATGAGCGGGCCCGAGCCCGCCCCGCTCACGCTCGGGACCGCCGGGCACATCGACCACGGCAAGACAGCGCTCGTCACCGCGCTCACCGGCACGAGCACGGACCGGCTGCCCGAGGAGCGCGAGCGGGGCATCTCGATCGAGCTCGGCTACGCGCAGCTCGCGCTCCCGAGCGGCAGGACGCTGTCGGTGGTGGACGTGCCGGGCCACGAGCGCTTCGTCCGCACGATGGTGGCCGGCGCGACCGGGGTCGACCTCTACCTCCTGTGCGTGGCCGCGGACGACGGCGTGATGCCGCAGACGCGCGAGCACCTGGCGGTGCTGCGGCAGCTCGGCGTGCGCGACGGCGTGGCCGCGATCACCAAGGCGGACGCGTGCGCGCCGGAGCCCGCGGCGGAGGAGGTGGCGGCGCTCGTGCCGGGCGTCGAGATCGTGGCGGTCTCGGCGCTCGAGCGCACCGGCCTCGACGAGCTCCTGGCCGCGCTCGACCGCGTGGCGCGCCGGCTTCCCGGGCGCGCGGGCGCGGCGGGGCCCCCGCGGCTGCACGTGGACCGCTCGTTCACGCTGCGCGGGATCGGGACGGTCGTGACCGGCACGCTCTGGTCCGGCTCGTTCGGCGCGGGCGACCGGGTGAGCGTGCTTCCGCGCGGCCTCGAGGCTCGCGTGCGCTCGGCGCAGGTGCACGGGCGGCCGGTGGAGCGCGCAGCGGCCGGGCAGCGCGTGGCGCTGAGCCTCGCGGGCGTGGGCTGGCGCGAGCTTCGGCGCGGCGACGTGGTGACGGTCCCGGGCGCCGACCTGAGCGGCACCTACATCGTCGACGCGGAGGTCGAGCTCGAGCCGGGCGCCGAGCCGCTGCGCCGGGGCGAGCGGCTGCACGTGCATCACGGGACGCGCGCGGCGCCGGCGCGAATCGTGCCGCTCGAGGCAGGAGGGCTCCGCCGGGGCGAGCGCGGGCTGGCGCAGCTTCGGCTCGAGGCACCGCTCGTGCCCTGCGCGGGCGACCGCGTGATCCTGCGCAGGCTCGCGCCGCCCGACACGATCGGCGGCGGTGAGGTCATCGACCCGCGGGCGCGCCGCCACGGCCCGAGCACCGAGGTGGTGGCGCGGCTGCGGTCGCGCGGAGGGTCGGAGCGGCCCGGGCCCGAGCGCGTAGACCAGCCGCCGCGGGCGCCCGAGCCGCCGGCGCCCGAGCCGCTCGGCGAGGCCGCCCTGCGGCTCGCGGCGCTGCTGGACGCGGACGGCGCCGAGCCGCGCGCCGACGGGGAGCTCGCGGCCGCGGCCGGGCTCTCGCCCGCCCGGGCGCAGGCCGAGCTCGGCCGTCTCGAGCGGGCGGGGCTCGCGGTGCGGGTGGGGCGCAACCTCCACTACGCCCCCGACGCGCTCGCCGCGCTCGAGGCTCGGATCGCGGCAATCCTGGAGCGCGACGGGCGGGCGACGCTCGCGGGCGTGCGCGACGAGCTCGGCACCTCGCGCCGCTACGCGCAGGCGCTGCTCGAGCACCTCGACAGGCGGCGCGTGACGCGCCGGGTGGGCGACGCGCACCTGCCGCGCCGCCGCCGGTGATGGGGCGACCGGCTCAGCGCGGCGGCTGCAGCAGCGCGGCCTGCGTCGGCGCGATCCTCAGGAACAGCACGTCGGCCGGGCCGAGCCGCACCGGCCCGCCCGGCCGCAGCCGCACGAGGTCGTACCCGGCGGTTCGGCGGAGCTCGGCGACGCGGTACCCGGGCGGGCGCGGCTGCGGCACCTCGCGCGGCTTCTCGCGCCCCTCGGACGATGGGCCGCGCGTCGCCACCGCGAGCGACACGACCTCGCGCACCACCCCCGTCGGGGGATAGGGCCGCGCGTGGACGTAGAGCTCGAGCGGGATCGCGCCCGCGGTGGGCGCGACGGCGATCGCCCGGCCCGGGCCGGGCGCGCCGACGGCCCGCGCCGCGGAGCGCCAGTCGTCGCGCTGGTAGGCGGGCGTCGCGTCGACCGAGATCACGGCGACGGCCGAGAGCGCGCAGAGCGCGAGCGCGGCGGCGATGCCCGGGGGGGCGGCGGCGAAGCCCGCCGCGAGCACGACGAGGCAGACCGGCAGGGCTGCGATCAGGTTGCGCGTGAGGAGGTAGTCCCCGCCGGCGAGGGCCATCAGCACCGGCACGGCGATCGCGAACGCCGCGACGCCCGCGGCCGGCCGCAGGGAGCGGCGCTCGGAGCGCCCCGCGCGCCTTGCGAGCAGCAAGAGGCCGAGCGCCGCCAGCAGCACCGCGATCGCGGTCAGCGCCGTCTCGGCCGCCGAGTCGTAGCCGACGAGGTACTGCTTCGGCACCTGCGCGATCCGCCTGGCGCGCGAGACGTCGCGGATGAACTGCGCGCGGTCGGCGGAGGCCTGCTCGACCACGAGCGGCAGCAGCGCGGCGCCGACCGCGGCCACGCCCCCCACCGCCGCGAGCGCCGAGCGCCCGGCGCGCATCCGCACGAGCAGCCAGGCCGCCTCCGGCGCGACCATGAAGATGGCGAAGTAGTGGGTGGCGAGCGCCGCGGCGGATGCGATCGCCCAGGCCGCGAGAGCCCGCCTGCCGCCGCGCAGCGCCCGCTCGAAGAACAGGAACGACAGCGCCGCGAGCAGCGCGAGCAGCATGTACGCGCGGGCCTCCTGCGAGTACCAGACGAGCAGCGGGTTGACCGCCGCGAGCGCCGCCGCCACGAGGCCCGCGCGCCGGGACGCGAGGTCGCGCCCGATCGCGTACGCCACCGCCACGAGCGCCGTGCCGGCGAGCGCTGAGAGCGAGCGAAGCCCCGCCTCCCACTGGCCGAACAGGCGCGACCACGGCCACAGCAGGGCGTAGTAGAGCGGCGGCGTCGACTCGCTCGAGGGAATCGCGGAGAGCATGCCGCCGAAGCCGCGGCGCACGAGCTGCGCGGTGACGGCCTCGTCGAGCCAGAAGCTCTGCAGCGAGAGGGTGGAGAACCGCAGCGCCGCCCCCACGGCGACGATGCCGGCGAGCAGCGCCGGCGAGAGGTCGCGGGCGGGCGGGCGCGTGCCGCGGTCCGCCCCGCCCCGGCGGCGCCGGTCCATCAGAGCGTGATCACCTGGTCGGGCGGGTTCTGGGCGAGCGCCGCGTAGAGGTCGGGGAAGCAGCCGACCTGCACCCCCTCGACCGTGTCCTTCGGCCTGCAGTTCCCGACCTCGCCCTCGGCGAGCGAGCGCTCGAGCGCACACTGGTCGCACAGCATCAGCAGCATCCCCTGCTCGCGCGCGACCTTGCCGAGCCGCTCGCCGATCGGGTCGCCCTTGCGCAGCACGTAGGTGTTGTCGTCGAAGAACATCATCCCCACGACCTCTGCGCCGTGTATGCCCTGCTCGAGTTGGGGGAGGATCATCTTCCCGAGCTTGTAGCTCGCCGTGTGGCCGGAGGTCGAGAAGACGTAGGCGACCTTCAAGGGGGCTCCTTTCGCTCGCTGTGAGCCCCGGGAGTCTGACGCCTCGCTCCCGGCGCGGCGGCGCGGCGCGCTACGCGGCGTCGGCGCGCGGCGAGGGGAAGATCGCGTCGAGCTCGCGCAGGTCCTCGGCGCTCGGCTGCCAGCGGGCGGCGGCGGCGTTCGCGCGCACATGCTCGGGCCGCGTCGCGCCGGCGATCACCGACGCCACCCCCGGCTGCGCCGCGAGCGCCCCGATCGCCACCTCGGCCGGCGTGAGGCCGCGCTCGCCGGCGTAGCGGTCGAGCGCCTCCAGCCTGTCGAACGTCTCGTCGTCGGCGACCCGCTCGCGGCCGTGCAGCCGCGTGCCCGGAGGGGCCGGCTCGCCGCGGCGGTACTTGCCGGTCAGGAGGCCGCGGGCGAGCGGGAAGTAGGGGACGATCGCGACGCCGAGCCGATCGGCCTCGGGCATCACGTCCGCCTCGAGCCCGCGCTCGAGCAGGCTGTACTCGTTCTGCACGCTCACGAAGCTCGCGTAGCCCTCGCGCTCGGCCGCCTCGGCGGCCTCGCGCAGCTGCGCGGCGGAGAAGTTCGAGCAGCCGATGAAGCGCACCTTGCCCTCGCGCACGAGCTCGTCGAGCGCGCCGAGCGTCTCCTCGATCGGGGTGACGCCGTCGGGCTCGTGGTACTGGTAGAGGTCGATCACGTCGACCTGCAGCCGCCGCAGCGACGCCTCGACCGCCTGGCGGATGTACGGCGCCGACCCGCGCGGCCCGGCGGGCTCGCCGTTCGCGCCCAGCATGTCCATGCCGAACTTGGTCGCCAGGACGATCTGGTCGCGGCGCCCCTTCAGCACCTCGCCGAGCAGCGTCTCGCTGCCGCCGCGGTTGCCGTAGATGTCCGCGGTGTCGAAGAAGTCGATGCCCGCGTCGAGCGCGGCGTCGACCAGCGCGCGCGTTTGCTCGAGGTCGAGCCGGCTGCCGATCTGGTTGCAGCCGAGGCCGACCGCGGACACGCTGAGGTCGCCGATCTGGCGGTGGGGGAGGGAGTTGCTCATCCGATCCATTCCTCTATCAGACGCCGTGCGATCGCGAGCCGCGGCGGCAGCATGAGGGCGCCCTCGCCGCGCGCTGCCGCGCGCAGCTCCTCGCGCGTGAACCAGCGCACGTCCTCGAGCTCGGGGTCGCTGATGCGCGCCTCCCCGCCCGCGTGGCGGGCGAAGAAGCCGAGCATCAGCGAGCTCGGGAACGGCCAGGGCTGCGAGGAGCGGTAGCGGATCTCGTCGACGTCCACGCCCGCCTCCTCGCGCACCTCGCGCGCCACCGCCTCCTCGAGGCTCTCGCCCGGCTCGACGAAGCCCGCGAGCGCGGAATAGCGGCCCTCGGGCCACGAGGGCTGGCGGCCGAGCAGCGCGCGCTCGCCGTCGTGGACGAGCATGATCACGACCGGGTCGGTGCGCGGGTGGTGGAGCGCGCCGCAGGCGGGGCACGCGCGCACGAAGCCGGCCTCGGCCATGCGCGTGGGGGAGGCGCAGCGCGCGCAGAAGCGGTGGGTGCGGTGCCAGTTGAGCATGCCGGCCGCGTAGGCGAGCAGGCCGCCGTCGCGCTGGGACGCGCTCGCGCCGGCCTCCCGCAGGCCGACCGGCTGGGCGCCGTCGAGCGCGGCGAGCGCGGGGGGCTCGTGCTCGAGCGCGACCGCGAAGAGCGTGCCCTCGCCGTCCTCTCCGAGCAGCACCGGCTCGTGTAGCAGGCCCTGCTCGGCGAGCGCCGCGACGGGCACGCGCGCGGGGCGGAGCGCGCCGTCGGCGCGGAGCGCGTAGGGGTCGCCCCGCAGCAGCACGAGCGCCCGGCTGCGCGGGTCGGCGAGGCGGGCGCGCAGCCACGCCTCGTCGGTGCGCCGCCGCGAGAGCCGGTCGAGCCCCGCGCCGGCGAAGGTGTTGACCTCGCCCACGGCGCCAACGTTAGAGAGGTCCCGTGGTACGCCCGCCCTACGGGCCGAACTCGCCGCTCGCGGGGGCGCGCTCGGCCGCGACCGCGGCCGGGGCGGGAGCGGGCTGCGGCTGCGCGACGGTGCGCACGGCGGCCGGCGCCGCCGCAGCCGGGCCGCCGCGCGGATGCGCGTGCGCGCGCCGACGCTCGCCGCGCGCGCTCGGCGCCGCCGCCCCCGCGTCGCGGCGCACCCAGGCCGGCCGCGTCGCGCCGCCCCGCTTCGCGGTCGCGGCGACGCGCGCGGTCGGCCCCGCCGGGGCGTGAAGCTGCTCGACCGCCACCGCGCCTCCGCCCGCGAGCGCCGCGGTGGATGCCGCGACCGCCGCGACCTTCGAGCCCGTGAGCAGGTCGAGCCCCTGCTGGGCGAGCTCGTGCGCCCGCACCCAGGCGAGCACGGCGCGCTCGTGCAGCCAGTGGACGACCGAGCCCGCGCCGCGGGCGGCGGGCTCGGCGGCGTGCGCCTGGTCGGCGGCCGCGAGCGCGCCCAGCGGGACCGCCGCCGCCACGCGCGCCGGCGCCGCCCGGAAGTCGCGCAGCGCGGCGCGGCAGGCGAGGCAGCCGCGCAGGTGGGGGCGCAGCGCGGCCATGTCGTCTGCGGTCGCCTCGCCGTCGGCAAGCCGCGAGAGCAGCGGCGCGAGCCGCTCGCACTCGGCCCCCGACTCGATCGCCGCCACCCGCTCGAGGAACGCGCGCCGGCCCTCGGTGAGGCAGCGGTTGACCTTCGTGTACGTCCAGCTCGTCTCCTCGCAGATCTCCTTGTACGAGAGCCCCTGCGCCTTGAGCAGCAGCGCGCGCACCTCCTGCGGCTTCAGTCGGCTGAGCGCCTCGGCGCCGAGGCGCAGGCGCTCGTAGCGCTCCGCGTGCTCCTCTGTGGCGTGCCCCGCGGAGGGCTCGAGCGGCGAGGCGGGCGGCTCGCCGTCGTCTGTGAGCTGGGCGCGGCCGCGCTGGCGGCGGATCGCGAACGCCTCGTGCTTGACCACGGTCTTGAGCCACGGCAGCAGGTCGGCCTCGCGCGTGCTCGGCGCCTTGGTGAGCAGGATCTCTAGGCCGCGCTGGTAGGCGTCCTCGGCGTCGTCTGGGCAGAGCGAGTAGCGGTAGGCGGTGCGCAGGATCTCGCCGCCGTAGCGGCGGATCAGCTCGAGCACGGCCGGCTCGATCTCCGCGCGCGTGGGCGCGCGCCCGGCCGCCCGACCTCCCTTTCGAGCACCTTCCCGCATGGCTTCTCTGGTGAGGACTCTCATAGTGTTGAAGGATCCCGCCACGGGCGACTCCGAACGCGCCACGAACGGGCGAACTGGACGCGGATACGAGAGACGAAGCTCCCAGGCGCTGAAAACTCGCCCCCTCCGCCGGAGGGGGCGAGGTCCGGAAGCGGACTTAGTACACGGCATCGTTGCCAAACTGCCGCCCGCGGTGTACGGTCCACTTATGACACGCGACCGTATACAAAGTCGTGCTCGCAGGCGGACCGGCCGGCCGCGGAGCGCGCGGGTCGACCAAGCCATTCTCGACGCGGCCGGCCAGCTGCTCGCCGAAGGCGGCTTCGCCGCGCTGACGATGGAGGCGCTCGCAGGCCGCGCCGGCGTCTCCAAGCGTACGCTCTACCTGCGCTACAGTTCCCCGGCCGAGGTCGCCGTCGCGCTGGTCGGCGTAATCGATGACCAGACGCTCCCCATCCCCGACACAGGCAGCCTGCGCGGCGACTTCCACGCCCTCGCGCTCGGCATGGTCGCGCTCCTGAACGAGTCCCTGTTCGGGCGCATCGCCGTGCCGCTGCTGGCCTACGTCCACCAGGAGCCCAAGACCGCCGCGGCCGTCCACGCGCACCTGGAGCGCCGACGCCGGCTTATCTCCGTGGTGATGGACCGGGCCGTCGAGCGCGGGGAACTGCCCGCCAGTGCCGACCGCCGCGCGCTGCTGGACGCGCTGCTCGCGCCCTTCTACTTCCGCCACCTCGTCACCCGTGAGCCGGTCGACGAGGACTTCGCCCACCGCGTTGCCGACGCCGTCCTCGACGGCGCGAGCGCCTACATCGAGGAGAGGACACGATGAGCACCGATGTCAGCACCAGCAGCCGTCGAGAGGCGGCGGCCCGCGCCGCCGACAGGCGCCCGGCGATCACGATGCTCGGTCGACGGGCACTCGCAATGGCGGCCCTGACCTACATCGCGGCCTGGATCGTGGGCCTGCTCGTTGCTCCGTCCGCCCCGAGCCCCGACGCCTCCGACGCCGACGTACAGGCCTTCTTCGCCGCCCACCGCTCCGCAACGCTCGTGCAGGCCGGGCTGGTGCACGGCGTCGCCGCGCTGGCGCTCGCCGCCTTCGTCGTGTCGCTGGCTCGTCGCCTCGCGCCCGAGCGCACGGGCACGGGCCGCGCGCTCTTCCTCCTCGCCGGGCTCGGCGCCGCCCTGGTCTCCCTCGTCCAGCTCGGCCTCGAGATCGCCCTCAACCGTCACATCGCCGGCGGGGGCGCGTCGTCCACCACCGCTTCCCTGTTCCACGCCGTCAACGGCATCGACACGGCGAAGCTCGTCCTGCTCGGCGTCAGCACCGCGGCAGCGACGCGACTCGCCGCCCGCAGACAGGCGTTCCCCGCCTGGATCTCCTGGCTGGGCTACGCGCTGCTGCCGATCCTCGTCACCGGCGGGGCCGCGTTCATCGTGAGCTCCGACGCGCTCAGCGCCGTGCTCGCAGCGTCGCTGCTGCTGCTCCTGCTGTGGGTGGCGGCCGTTGGCGCCGTCGTCACGCGCGCCCCAGGGCAGGCCGCCGCCGCGAGCTGAGAACCCCGCACCCGGAACGGAGCTCCTCCGCGTCTCGGTCGCCCTTCGCTCAAGCGGGGGCGCTCTGCGGGCAGCGCGCAGGAGTTCCTCTCGGCCGCGCCGGAGAGTGTCGCCGCCAGCTCCCCGCGACCGGACGCGTGGCGCGGCCCGGCGGCGTACGCTGGCTGGATGGCGGACTGGGCGACCATCTCCTCGCTCGCGACGGCGGGCGGGACGCTCGTCCTCGCGGCTGCGACGTTCGCGTCGGTGCGCTCGGCCAACCGCTCGGCCCGGCTCGCGGAGCGCTCGCTCGCGATCGGCCTGCGGCCCGTGCTGATGCCCTCGCGCGAGCAGGACCCGCCCGAGGAGGTGATGTTCGCGGACGAGTGGATGGTGACGGTGGAGCGCGGGCGGGCAGCCGTCACCGAGGACGGGGGCGTGATCTACATGGCGATCCCGCTGCGCAACGTCGGGCCCGGGATCGCGGTGCTCCACGGCTGGCACCTCTACCCCGAGCGCCGGCTCTCGACCGCGTCGCACGAAGATCCAGCGGGCTTCCGGCGCCTCACGCGCCACCTCTACGTCGCGCCGGGCGACACGGGCTTCTGGCAGGCGGCGATCCGCGACCCCCGCGACGAGCTGCGCGCGCCGACCTTGCGCGCGATCGGGGAGCGCCGGCCGCTCACGGTCGACCTCCTCTATGGCGACCACGAGGGCGGGCAGCGCACGATCAGCCGCTTCGACCTGATGCCCGGCGAGGACGGCTGGATCCCGAGCGTGTCCGCCCACTGGCGGGTCGACGGCGTGGACCCGCTGCCCCCGCTCCCGAGCGCGGCGGCGGGCTGAGCAGGTCGCGCCGTCAGGACGCGATCGCGCGCTGGTACAGCCGCACCGCCACCGGCGCGCAGACCAGGACGATCGCGACCGCCCAGATGAGCGTGTAGGCGACCGGGTGCGCGAGCGGCCAGGGGCCGTCCGCCGGCGGCACGCCCCCCGGGTTGTCGAAGATGTTGCGCAGGGCGCCCGCGAGCGCGGTGACCGGGTTCCACTCGGCGAAGGTGCGCAGCGCCCCGGGGAGCGAGCTCGTCGGCACGAACGTGCTCGCGACGAACGTGACCGGGAAGATCACCACGAAGGCCACGCCCTGTACGCCCTCCGGCGTGCCGACGAGGCTGCCGAGCAGCACCCCGATCCAGATGACCGCGAGCGAGAACGCGACCATCAGGCCGTAGCCGGCGAGCACGTCGAGCACCCCGGAGTGGACGCGCCAGCCGATCACGAGCCCGGCGAGCGACATCAGCACGATCGGCAGCAGCGACTTGATCAGGTTCGCGAGCGCGTGGCCGGCAAGCACGCTGCCGCGCGCGATCGGCAGGGAGCGGAACCGGTCGATCGCCCCGTTCGTGCGGTCGTAGGCGAGTCCGATCGCCACGCCGAAAGCGCTGAAGACGATCGTCTGGGCGAAGATGCCCCCCATCAGGAACTCGCGGTAGCTGCCGCCGCCGGGGACCTCGATCGCGCCGCCGAAGACGTAGGCGAACAGCAGCACGAACATGATCGGCTGGATCGTCGCGTCGGCAAGCGCCTCGGGGTGGCGGCGCATGTGCAGCAGCCCCCGGCGGGCGATCACCCACGCGTCGCCCAGGGACGTCGCGCGCCCGGCGCCCACGGTCCGCCCGGCACTCACGCCGCCTCCTCGAGCGCCTCGTCCGCCGCGGGCTCGGCGGGCGCGCCGGTGAGCGTCAGGAACACGTCGTCGAGCGTCGGCTGGCGCAGCCCGAGGTCCTCGACCTCGATGCCGCCTCGCGACAGCTCGGAGGCGAGCGCGGCGACCGCGGCGGCGCCGCCGTCGGTCGGCGCGGTGACGCTGCGGGCCGTAACGTCGGTCTTCGCGGGCGCGCCCGCGATCCGCTCCGCCATCGCGGCCACCCGGGCGAGGTCGTCCGCGTCGGCGCACACGACGTGGAGCTGGTCGCCGCCGATCTCGCGCTTGAGCGAGCGGGCGTCGCCGCGCGCGATCACGCGCCCGTGGTCGATCACGACGATCTCGTCCGCGAGGCGGTCGGCCTCCTCGAGGTACTGGGTGGTGAGCAGGATCGTGGCGCCGTCGGCGACCAGCTGGTCGAGCACCGCCCAGAGCTCGTTGCGGGCGCGGGGGTCGAGGCCGGTCGTCGGCTCGTCGAGGAAGAGGATCTGCGGCTCCGCCACGAGCGTGGCGGCGAGGTCGAGCCGCCTGCGCATGCCGCCGGAGTAGTCCTTCGCGAGCCGGTCGGCGGCGTCGACGAGCGAGAACCGCTCGAGCAGCTCGTCGGCGCGCGAGCGGGCGCGGCGGCGGCCGAGGTGGTGCAGCTCGCCGATCATCACGAGGTTCTCGCGCCCGGTCAGCAGGCCGTCGACGGTCGCGTCCTGCGCCGCGAGGCCGATGCTGCGGCGCACCGCGACCGGGTCCGTGCGGATGTCGGCGCCCGCCACGCGGGCCTCGCCCCCGTCGGGCTCGGTGAGCGTGGCGAGCACACGCACGGCGGTGGTCTTGCCGGCGCCGTTCGGCCCGAGCAGCCCGCAGACCGAGCCGCGCGGCACCTCGAGGTCGACGCCGCCGAGGGCGACCTTCTCGCCGTAGCGCTTGACCAGTCCGACCGCCTCTATGGCCTTCGTGCTCGACATCGCCCGGCAGGTTTGCACATCTCGCGAAAACTTGCAACGACTGTAAAATTGCCGTGATGGCAGAAAGCGCCGGTCGTCCGCCGGGACTGCGCGAGAGCAAGAAGGCCCGCACGCGCCGCGCCATCTCTGACGTCGCCACCCGCCTCTTCGCCGAGCACGGCTTCGAGCGCGTCACGGTCGCCCAGATCGCCGCGGCGGCCGACGTGTCGGTCAAGACGGTCTTCAACTACTTCCCGACCAAGGAGGACCTCTTCTTCGACCGCGCCGACGAGCTGATCGAGGGGCTCGTGCGCACGATCCGCGAGCGGCCGCAGGGCAGCACGGTCGCCGACGCGCTGCACGCGCTGCTCGCCGACAACCGCGTGCCGTTCCCCGGCACCGGCTGGAAGTCGCTGCGGGACCCCGAGCACTACGAGGCCTACCGCACGTTCGTCGCGACCGAGCACGCCTCGCCCGCGCTGCGCGCGCGCCGGCTCGTGCTGGCGGAGAGGTGGGCCCGCGAGCTCAGCGAGGCGATCGCGGAGGAGCTCGGGCTGCGGCGCGGCGACCGGCGCGCGGACATCCTCGCGGCGATGGTCGTGGCCGTGATGGGCCTGCGCGAGCGCGTCCTCTCGGCCGCCATGCTCGAGCGCGCCGGCGCGCGCGCCGTCGAGCGCCGCGTGCGCGCCACCATGGACGAGGCGTTCGAGCGTCTGCGGAGGGCGTTCGCCGACATCGACCGCCCCGCGAAGTGACCGGCGCGCTCGCGCGGGCCGCCGGCCGTCCGCGCGCGCGCCTAGATTCGGGAGCTCACGATCAGGAGGAAGGCGATGCTTGACGAGGTCCCCGAGGCGCGGCTCGTCGACACCGACGCAGGCAAGGCGCCCGACGGCGAGGGCTGGTTCGTCGTCAACGTGGCGGAGGCGAGCGGCATGCACACCGACCGCTTCGGCGCCGCGGCGAGGTTCGAGGGCGCCGCCCGCTTCCCCGAGCTCGGGATCAACGTGCGCGTGCTCCAGCCCGGCCAGTCGGCGGGGCTCTACCACCGCGAGAACGCCCAGGAGGGGTGCCTCGTGCTGAGCGGGGAGTGCGTCGCGATCGTCGAGGACGAGGAGCGCCCGATGCGAGCCGGCGACTACCTCCACCTGCCGCCTGGCGCGGCCCACGTCGTCGTCGGCGCAGGAGACGGCCCGTGCGCGCTTGTCATGGTCGGCGTACGCAAGGCCGAGCATGAGGTGCTCTACCCGGTGAGCGAGCGCGCCTCCCGCTACGGCGCCTCGGTCGAGCGGGAGACCGCGGACCCGGCCGCGGCCTACGCGGGCGTGACGCGCACGCTCGGCCGCCTCGGGCGCGTGCCGTGGGAGGGGGGCTGAGCCGCCGCGGCGCGGGCGCGCCACGGCGCGGGAGGCGCCAGGGCGCCCCCGGGCATACGGTGGTGTCGCGCGCGGCGCGGACGGGCACCGATACATTTGCGCCGCTTCCCGGTTGAACAGGGCAGGGCCGATGGCGAACGGGCTGGCAAGAGAGCTGCGTGAGGCGAGGGCCGCGCCGGCCGCCCTCCCGCTGAGGGACGTGCGGTCGCGCAAGCCGCTGATCCTGCGCATGGAGACGCTGCGCATCCTGCTGCGGGTCGGCACGCTCATGGCGCTCGACGCCGCCGGCGTCTTCCTCGCGATCTGGACCGCGCTCGAGCTGAAGGCCGTCGTGCGCGGCCACTCGGACCTCGACCTGAGCTACCACCAGACGCTCGACGTCGCGCCGCTCGCGATCCTCGTCACGATCCTCCTGTTCGCGCGCTCGGGCCTATACGGCGACCGCGGCGTGCGACCCGGCTTCGCGCGCGTCGTCTCGTCGCTCTTCCAGGTCACGATCGTGATCCTGATCTACGCGATCGCGGAGGGCCAGCGGTTCTCCTCGTACTACATCTTCTACGGCTCGCTGCTGTTCGCGCTCGTCTACGTCTCCGCGTTCCGGTGGGCGTTCGAGGAGCTCTCGGGGCTCGCGCTGCGCGCTGCCGGCTACAGGCGGCGCGCCGTGATCGTCGGCTCGGGGCCGCAGATCCAGGCGGTCGCGCACGCGCTCGCGGGCGGGGGGACGCACCCGCCGGTCGAGACGGTCGGCTTCGTCTCGCTCAAGCCGCTGCCAGAGAACGGGCTGCGCGACCTCGGCCGCATCGACGAGATCGAGCGCTGGTTCGGCCAGATCGACGAGGTGCTGATCGCCGACCCCGACTTCCCGCAGGAGGAGGCCGTCGAGCTCGCGGACCGCTGCCATCGCCACGGCGTGAGGGTGCGCATCGCGCCGTCCACGATGGAGATCCTGATGGACCGCGTGGAGTTCGTGGCGGGCCAGACGCTGCCGCTGTTCGAGCTGAAGGCGCCCGTCTTCGAGGGCATCGACTTCGCGGTCAAGCGCACCTTCGACCTCGTCGCGGCGGCGCTCATCATGCTGCTCGCCGCGCCGATGCTGCTCCTGATCGCGCTCGCCGTGAAGCTCACCTCGCGCGGACCCGTGATCTACCGCTCGATCCGCCCGGGCATCGGCGGCGAGCCCTTCGCCTGCCTGAAGTTCCGCACGATGTACGAGGACGCCGAGCGCCGCCAGGCCGAGCTCGAGCACCTGAACGAGGTGGGCGGCGCGATCTTCAAGATGCGCGACGACCCGCGCGTCACCCCGGTCGGCCGCTTCCTGCGGCGCTGGTCGCTCGACGAGCTGCCGCAGCTCATCAACGTCCTGAAGGGCGAGATGTCGCTCGTCGGCCCGCGCCCGCTGCCGCAGCGCGACTACGACCTGCTCGAGGACTGGCACCGCAAGCGCTACCTGGTGCTGCCCGGCATCACCGGCCTGTGGCAGGTCTCGGGCCGCTCCGAGCTCGACTTCGACGAGCTCGTGCGGCTCGACTTCGTGTACCTGGAGAACTGGTCGGTGTTCCTCGACATCGCGATCCTCCTGAAGACGATCCCGGCCGTGATCCGGGCGAGAGGCGCCTGGTAACGGGGTTCGGCAGGCGGCGCCGGACGATCCCGGCGGAGACCCTCGGCGACGGGGTGGTGCTGCTGCGCCCGCCCGAGGAGCGCGACGTGCCGGCGCTCGTCGCGATGCACGCCGACGAGCGCATCGCTCGCTTCACCGGGGTGCCCTGGCCCTACCGGGAGATCGACGCCCGCGCCTGGCTCGCGGCCGCGCCGGGCCGCCGCTCGAGCGGCGAGGGCGCCGACTTCGTGATCGTCGACCGCGCCGACACGGAGCTGCTCGGCACGATCGGGCTCGTGCGCGTGCGCTGGGAGGACATGGCCGCCGAGGCGGGGTACTCGCTCGCCGCGGGCGCGCGCGGCAAGGGCTACGCCACGCGCGCCGTGATGCTCGTGACCGACTGGTGCTTCCACAGCCTCGGCATTCGCCGCATGGAGATCACGACGCACCTCGACAACGACGCCTCGCAGGCGGTCGCGGAGCGCGCGGGCTACCAGCGCGAGGGTGTCCTGCGCGGCTACCGCGTGCTGCGCGACCGGCGCTGGGACCTGCTGATGTTCTCGCGGCTGCCGGGCGACCCGCCGCCCCCCGGCATTCGCGGCTCGGAGTAGACGGGGACCGCCGCCCCAGGCGCGGCGGGGGACCCCGCTCCGCGAGGTCCCCCGCCTGACTCGTAGGGTGCCGCCCCGAAGGGCGGGCTTGTGAGCCC
>JADGHQ010000124.1 GCA_019683805.1 Thermoleophilaceae bacterium | reverse complement strand
CCCTGCTCTCGGGCGGGGGGGGGGGGTCGGGGGCGCGGCGCGGGGGCTCCGCGCCCGGGGGGGGGGGGGGGCCGCCGTCGGCGGCGGCGCTTACTACATGGGGAAGCGCCGCGCCGAGGCCCAGGAATACGAAGCCCGCGGGGAGCAGGCGCCGGAGGCGCCCGCCGAAACGGGCGGCGGGCTCTCGCCCGAGGTGCTGGATCGGCTCAAGCAGCTCGGCTCCCTCAAGGACCAGGGCATCCTCACCGAGCAGGAGTTCGCCGAGCAGAAGGCAAAGCTGCTCGCCGGCTGAGGAAGCGAGGTCCGCCTTGTCCGGATCGGGAGCCACCCGGTGCACCCGCGCGGCGCCGAGCGATCTTCCGAGGCCGGGCGGTGCTCCAGCTCAGCGTCTGGCCCCGCACGGCCCCATGACGGCGCTCCGGAGGCTCCCGCGCCTCGCCCTGAGGATCGCGCTCGTCTGGCTGCTCGACGCGGGCGCGCTGCTCCTGCTGGGCGCGATCCTTCCCGGGGTGAGCGTCGAGGACTTCGGCGTCGCCGTCGCCGCCGCCGCGCTGATCGGCCTGGCGAACGGGCTGGTGTGGCCGCTCGTGATCCGCTTCGCCCTGCCGGTGGCCGTGCTCACCCTGGGGCTCGGGTCGCTCGTCCTCAACGGGCTCGTGATCCTCGCCGCCGCGCAGCTCGACGCCGGGCTGCGGATCGACGGGCTGTTCTCGGCGATCGTGGTGGCGCTCGGCCTGACGCTGATCACCACGCTCGCGGGCTCGGCGCTCGCGATCGACGACGACGGCGTGTGGACCCGCAACGTGGTGCGCCGCCAGGCCCGGCGCGTCGCCCGGGCCGCGCCTACGGACGTGCCCGGCCTCTTCTTCCTCGAGATCGACGGCCTTGGCCACGACGTCCTCCGGCGGGCGATACGCGACGGCAACGCGCCGACCCTTGCCCGCTGGCTGCGCGACGGCAGCCACCGCCTCATCGCCTGGGAGACGGGCTGGTCCTCGCAGACCGGCGCCTGCCAGGCCGGCCTGCTGCACGGCGACGACTTCGACTACCCGGCCTTCCGCTGGTGGGAGAAGGAGCGCGGGAAGCCGATGGTGACCAACCACCCCCGGGACGCCGCCGAGCTCGAGCGCCGCCGCTCCGACGGCAAGGGCCTGCTGCACGAGGACGGCGCGAGCCGGGCCAACATCCTCTCGGGGGACGCGCCCCACACGCTGCTCACGATGAGCGCCGTCGGGGATCCCGGGCGCAGGCGCATCAGCCGCGCGTACTACGCGTACTTCGCGAGCCCCTACAACTTCGCGCGCACCTTCCTCCTCTGCCTCGCCGACATCGCGCAGGAGCGCTGGTTCGCCGCGCAGCAGCGCCGGCGCGACGTGCGCCCCCGCATCGACCGCAGCCGCTCGTACGCGCTCATGCGGGCCTGGGGCACGGTGTTCCAGCGCGACCTCCAGGTGGAGGCGATCATCGGCGACCTCTACGCCGGCCGCCCCGTCGCCTACACGACGTTCCTCGCCTACGACGAGGTCGCGCACCACTCGGGCATCGAGCGGGCCGACGCGCTCTCCACGCTGCGCCGGCTCGACCACCAGATCGCGCGGATCGAGGCCGCCGCCTCCCACGGCCCGCGCCCGTACCGCTTCGTCGTTCTCTCCGACCACGGCCAGTCGCAGGGCGCGACGTTCCAGGACCGCTACGGGGCCTCGCTCGAGGACCTGGTGATCGGCGCCTCCGAGGCCGGCGAGGCGCAGGTCGCCGCCGATGAGAGCGATGTGGCCGCGGGCTACGCCAGGGCCTCGCTCGGCAGGAGCGAGCCGCGGCAGGGCGCGGAAGCCGAGGGCGACGTCCCCGAGCTGTCGGTGATGGCCTCGGGCTGCCTCGGGCTGATCTCGTTCCCCCGCGAGCCGGGGCGCGCGACCCTCGAGTGGATCGAGGCGCGCCACCCGCGCCTGATCCCGACGCTGCGCGACCACCCGGGAATCGGCTTCCTGCTCGTCCGCTCGCGCGACCGCGGGCCGCTCGTGATCGGCCGCACCGGGACGCACGAGCTCGAGAGCGGGCGCGTCGAGGGCGAGAGCCCGCTCGCCCCGTTCGGGCCCAACGCCGCGCGGCACGTGGCGCGGACCGACGGCTTCCCGCACTGCGCCGACATCATGGTCAACGGCACCTACTGGGAGGACAGCGACGAGGTCGCCGCCTTCGAGGACCTCGTCGGCTCGCACGGAGGGATGGGCGGGGCGCAGTGCCACCCCTTCGCGCTCGCGCCGGTCGACTTCCACGCGCCCGACGAGCCGATCGTCGGCGCCGTGGCCATGCATCGTCTGATGCGGCGCTGGCTCGCCGACCTCGGCCACGACGCCTACCGGGGCGGCGAGCGGCGCACCGGCGCGGGATCGCCCGCGTGACCTCGGCGCCCCCGCAGCCGCTCTCGGTCACCTGGCTCGGCCACGCCACGGTGCTGCTCGAGCTCGACGGCGCGAGGGTCCTCACCGACCCCGTCCTGGGACGCCGCGCGGGGCCGCTGGTGCGCATCGCGCCGCCGCCGCCACCCGACGCCGCGAGCCGGGTGGACGCGGTCCTGCTCTCGCATCTCCACGCCGACCACGCGGACCTGCCGTCGCTGCGGGGGCTCTCCGGGCCGGTGCCGATCCTCGCCCCGGCCGGCGCGGCCCCCTGGCTGCGCGCCAAGGGGCTCCGCCGCGTCCACGAGCTGCCCGAGGGCCAGGGGACCGAGGTGGGGGCGCTGCGGGTGACCGCCGTGGCGGCCGTCCACGACGGGCGGCGCGCCCCGCTCGGGCCGCGCGCGGCCTCGATCGGCTTCCTCGTCGAAGGGTCGCGCACCGCCTACTTCGCGGGCGACACCGACCTCTTCCCCGGGATGGCGAGCCTCGCCCCCTCCCCCGCCCTTGCGCTGCTTCCCGTTTGGGGCTGGGGCCCGACCGTCGGGCCGGGCCACCTGGAT
>JADGHQ010000123.1 GCA_019683805.1 Thermoleophilaceae bacterium | reverse complement strand
CCCCCCCTCCGCCCCGCCCCCCCTATACCCCCGCCGCCGTGCGCGCCCCCGGGGGGGGGCGCCCCGGCGGGGCCCCCCCCCACAGGGGTTCTAGCCGCGCGCGGCCTCGAGGCGGCGCGCCACCTCGGGCCAGTTGACGACGTTCCAGAAGGCCTCGAGGTACTCGGGTCGGCGGTTCTGGTACTTGAGGTAGTAGGCGTGCTCCCAGACGTCCACGCCGAGCAGCGGCACCTGGCCGTCCGAGATCGGCGAGTCCTGGTTCGCGGTGCTCGTGACGGCGAGGCCCGAGCCGTCCCACACGAGCCAGGCCCAGCCCGAGCCGAAGCGGTTCACGCCGGCATCCGTGAACTGCTGCTTGAAGGCGTCGAAGCTGCCGAAGGTCGACTCGATCGCCTGCGCCAGCTCGCCCTCGGGCCGGCCGCCGCCGTCGGGGGACATGATCTGCCAGAAGAAGCTGTGGTTGGAGTGGCCGCCGGCGTTGTTGCGGACCGCCGTGCGCTTGTCGTCGGGCAGCTTGTCGAGGTTGCGCAGGACGTCATCGACCGGCCGGTCCGCCCACTCGGTTCCCTCGAGCGCGGCGTTCGCCTTGTCCACGTACGCCTGGTGGTGCTTGTCGTGATGGATCTGCATCGTCTGCGCGTCGATGTGGGGCTCGAGCGCCGCGTAGTCGTATGGCAGGTCCGGAACCTCGTAGGCCATGTCGTCCTCCTTCTCGCGAAGCTTGCGAAAGTCCTTGTATCACTTCACGGCGTTCCTACACTCGCGCCCCGGCCGCCCGCGGCTATCGTCCCGCAGCGATGCCGGACAGGGCCTGGAGCGGCCGCAGGCTGCACTTCATCGGGATCGGCGGGGCCGGAATGAGCGGCCTCGCGCTCGTCGCCCGCGCCCTGGGCGCCGAGGTGACGGGCTCGGACCGCGCGGAGTCCACCTACTGCGAGCGGCTCAGCGCGGCGGGCATCGAGCCTGCGCTCGGCCACGACGCCGCGAACGTCCCCGAGGGCGCAGAGGTGGTGGTCTCGACCGCGATCGGGGCCGACAACCCCGAGCTCGCCGCCGCGCGCGCCCGCGGCGCGCCCGTCCTGCACCGGGCGGACCTGCTGGCGGAGGCGGCGCGGCTCAAGCGCACGATCGCGATCTCCGGCACGCACGGCAAGACCACCACCACGAGCATGGTCGCCCACGCGCTGCTCGCGTGCGGGCGCGACCCCTCGTACCTGATCGGCGGCGAGCTGCGCGCGACCGGCACCAACGCGGCCTGGGGGGAGGGTGAGTGGCTCGTGCTCGAGGCGGACGAGTCTGACCGCTCGTTCCTGAAGCTCGACCCGGACGTGACCGTGGTGACGAACGTCGAGCTCGATCACCACACCACCTACCGCTCGCTCGCCGAGCTCGAGCAGGCGTTCTCCGAGTTCGCGCGCAGGGGCGGCGCGCGCATACTCCCGGCGGGGCTCGCGCTCGACGGGGTCGAGGCGACCGCGACCTTCGGCATCGGGGAGGGCGACCTGGCCGCCTCCGATGTGCGGCTGCGCCCGCTGGGGTCGGCGTTCTCGGTGGACGGGGAGCGGGTCGAGCTCGCGGTGCCCGGCCTGCACAACGTCGCCAACGCGCTCGCCGCCCTCGCGGCCTGCCGCGAGGGCGGGCTGCCGCCCGCCGAGGCCGCGCGGGCGCTTGCGACCTTCAGCGGCGCCGGCAGGCGCTTCGAGCCGCACGGGCGCACGCGCTCGGGCGCCGAGGTGTACGACGACTACGCGCACCACCCGACCGAGGTCCGCGCGACCCTCGAGGCGGCGCGCACGCTCGGCCCACGCCGGCTGATCGCGATCTTCCAACCGCACCTCTATTCACGCACGCGGCATCTGGCGCGCGACTTCGGCCGGGCGCTCGCGCTCGCCGACCTCGTGCTCGTGCTCGACGTCTATCCCGCGCGCGAGCGGGCGGAGGACCACCCCGGGGTGTGCGGCCTGCTCGTCGCCGAGGCGGCCGCGGACGCGGCGCGCGGGCGGCCCGTCTGGTGGACGCCGCGCATCGACGACGCCCGGCGCGTGCTCGAGGCGGAGGCCGGGGAGGGAGACGTCGTCGTGACCCTGGGGGCGGGCGACGTGGACGAGCTCGCGCGCCGGCTCGCAGGCGCCGCGGCCACGCCCGCCTGAGCCGGCTCCCATGTAGGAGTCGGCCGCCCGGCCGCGAACCTGGCGAGCAGGAGATGACCTGCGACCGCCGACCAGCGTGAGCTCCCAGGCCCAGGCGACAGACCGGACGTTCCCCCGCGGCGCGGGGGCGCTCCCGCGCGCCGCTCTGCGTCTGCCGCGGCGCGCCCGCCGCTGGGCGTTGCTGGCGGTCGTGGTCGGCGCGGCGCTCGCCCCCCTTTACTTCGCCTGGCTCCGCGACTCCTCGCTCGTGCGCGTCGAGCACGTCACGGTCACGGGCCTCACGACGAGCGAGGCGGCGCGCGTGCGCTCCGCGCTCGTCGAGGAGGCGCGGGGCATGACCACCCTGCACGTGCGCCCTGAGCGGCTTGCGGCCGCCGTCGCCGGGTTCCCGGTCGTGCGCGCGATCCGGGTCAGGGCGGACTTCCCGCACGGGCTCGCGATCCACGTGAGCGAGCGCCGACCGGCGGCGCTGCTGCGCGGGCCCGGCGGCGCCGGCGCGATCGTCGCGGGCGACGGGACGGTGCTTCCCGGCGTCGAGGCACAGGCGCTGCCGGTCGTGCGGCTGTCGGGCAGCCTGCCGGTCAGGCGGCTCACGCCCGCCTCCTCGCCCGGGCGCGCGGTGGCCGTGGCGGCCGCTGCGCCGGCGGCGCTCGCCCCACGGATCGAGAGCGTCGGCGAGGAGCGCGGCGAGGGGCTCGTGGCGAGGCTCGAGAACGGCCCGCGGATCGTCTTCGGCGGCGCGGACCGCCTCGCGGCGAAGTGGGCGGCGGCCGCGGCGGTGCTGGCCGACGACTCCTCCCGCGGCGCCGCCTACATCGACGTGACCCTGCCCGAGCGCCCGGTGGCGGGTGGGGTCACGTCGATGTAGGC
>JADGHQ010000046.1 GCA_019683805.1 Thermoleophilaceae bacterium | reverse complement strand
GCGCCGTCTGCGCGGGCGGGGTCGGAGCGGTGCCCGGCAATGCGGGAGCGGGGGTCGTGGGAGTCGTGACCGTGGGAGGCGGGGCGGTGGTCAGGGTGTCCGTCGTCGGCGTGGTGGCCGAGAGCTGGGTGTCACCGCTGGAAACCGTCCCCTGTTGCGCGGACGCGGGAAAGGTGGCACCGATGAAGACGGCAGCCAGCAGACCTGCCGCGAGCAGGATGTAGAGGAGGCTCTTCCTCATCCCTGGTGCTCTGTGCCCTCCCGTGCCCCTTGGGGACGCTGCGCCGGCCCCCGCGAGGCCGCCTTCAGAAGCGCGCAAGCTATCAGACCCGCTTGCCGCTGGACGAACGCTACTTGCTGGGTTTCGCTTCTGCAACCGGTGAGTGCCCTGGACCGTTCGCGGTCCGTCGATTCATTCGCGCGCGCGTGGGGCAGTCGCGCTGCCTCGAAAGCTCCTATCGGCCGTTTCGGCGCGCGCCTAGAGCCCCTGCAACAGGTCCAACACGGGCGACGGCCGGCCGACCCGCCGCGGCGCGCACGAGCTGCCCGCCGCCGACGGGGTGGATGACCTTCGCGGACATGATGTCCCGAAACGTCATCGCCCTGGGGGACGGGGCGATTCTAAGGCTCTAGTCGAGGTTGAGAATCTGTCTGGGACGCCTGTGCCGGCTCTGTCGGTGTACCCTCCCGGCGTGGCGGAGGCCGAGTACGACGAGGGCTTCGTGGACCGCCTCTCGCGTCAGGGCGAGGAGGCGCTCGGCAAGGTCGTCGAGCAGGTGCTCGCGAACCCTGCGGTCGCGGGCGCCCTCTCGCGGGCGCTCGAGGCGCGCGAGAAGGCCGTCCAGGCACAGGAGGCGGCGATGGGCGCGCTCGGCATCCCCTCCGCGGCCGACATCGAGCGCCTCACCCGGCGTCTGCGGTCGGTCTCCCAGCGCCTCGAGGGCATCGAGGACTCGCTGGACCGCCTCGACGAGCGCCTCGATGCGATCGACCGGCGCATCTCGGACGCGGGCGGCGAGGCGCTCGAGCGCTCGCTCGGGGAGCTGCGCGACCGGCTCGACGAGGTCGCGCGCGACATCGCCGGGCTGCGCGATGTCGTGGCGCCCGCCGCCGACCCGCCGCCGCGGGCGCAGGGGCGCCTGACGGTCTCGGAGGCGTAGCGCCCGCGAGGCGCCGCCGGCCGCGCGACCCGCGGGTCAGCTCCCGCCCGCGTCCGTGAGCGCCGCGTAGGCGACCCGCCCGAGCTCGAGCCCGAGCCGCTCGAGGCCCTCCCGGCCGATGCGCTCGCGGCCGTCGCCGAGGACGTCGGAGACGCCGAGCACCGCCCCGGTGCTGACGCCCCGCAGCTCGCCCAGGCGGAACAGCGTCGCGCACTCCATCTCGACCGCGGCCGCGCCGGCGGCGCGCCAGTGCTCGAGGATCTCCGCGCGCGGGTCGTAGAAGAGGTCGCTCGAGGCGACCGCCCCCTGCCGCCCCGCGGCGTCGGCGAGCGACTGCAGCAGGGCGGCGTCCGGAGCCACTCGCTCGCCGGCCCCGAGCGCGGCGCTCGCGCCGTCCGCCGCGATCGCCTCGGACACCGCCACGAGGTCGCCGAGCCCGAGCCCGCCCCCGAACGCCCCGCAGGTGCCGATGCGAACGAGCACCCGCGCGCCCAGCGCGATCAGCTCCTCGATCACGATCGCGGCGCTCGGGCCGCCCATGCCGGTCGACTGCACGCTCAGCGGCTCGCCGTCGCGCGCGCGGCCCGTGTAGCCCCACAGGCCGCGGTGGTGGTTGAACATGCTCGGCTTCTCGAGCAGGTCGGTGGCCACCGCCAGCGCCCTGTGGGGGTCGCCCGGCAGCAGCACGCGCTCGGCCAGCTCGGCCGCTGGCTTGAGATGAATCGGCTCGGCGGACGCCGTCGGCACGGGCCGCACGATATGCGAGACTGCCGCCCCGATGGCCAGGCGCCCGACACGGCAGGTCGAGGAGGCCGTTCGCGACGCGGTGGAGCGCACGCTGCAGGCGACGATCGGCTCCGCCCAGCTCGGGCGAGAGCGCGCGCAGGAGGCGGTCGACGAGCTCGTGCGGACGGCCGCGAGCCGGGTGCGCGAGGCGCTCGAGGGGCAGCGGCCGGCGACCCACGACGACATCCGCGAGCTGCGCAAGGAGCTCCGCGCGATCGGCCACCGGCTCGAGGCGATCGAGCGGCGCCTCGAGGGGCCGCGGTCGTCGTCGAGGTCGTCGCGCTCGCAGGGCTGATGGCGCGGCGCGTGCTGATCACCGGCGTCGGCAGCCTGCTCGGCACCGAGCTGGCCCTGCGCCTCGAGCGGGACCCGGACATCGAGTACGTCGCGGGCCTCGACGACCGCAGGCCGCTCGCCCGCCTCGAGCGGACCGACTTCATCGAGGCCGACATCCGCAGCCCGGTCCTGTCCAAGCTCGTGCCCCAGGCGGAGGTCGACACGATCGTCCACAACAAGATCGTGCGGCGGCCGGCGCCCAGCATGTCCCCGCGCGCCGCGCACGACGTCAACGTGATCGGCACGCTCCAGCTCCTCGCCGCCTGCGAGAAGTGCGACTCGCTCTCGACGATCGTGATCCGCGGCTCGGCGGGCATCTACGGCGCCGAGCCCTCCGCGCCGCAGTTCTACACCGAGGACATGAGCCGGCGCTACCCGCTGCGCACGCGCTTCCAGCGCGACGTCGCGGAGATCGAGAACTACTTCGAGACCTTCTCCCGGCGCCACCCGGGCATCTGCTGCACGATGCTGCGGTACGAGCCGGCGATCGGCCCCACGCTCGACACGCAGGTCACGCGCTACCTGTCGCTGCCGGTCGTGCCCACCTACCTCGGCTTCGACCCGCGGCTCCAGTTCGTGCACGAGGTCGATGCGATCGAGGCGCTCGTCGCCGCGATCAAGCGGCCGGTGCCCGGGGCGGTGAACGTGGCGGGGCCGGGGACGATCGGGCTCACCCGGCTCGTGCGCGCGGCGGGCAAGCTGACGCTGCCGCTCGCCTCGCCGCTGTTCGGCGGCGCGACGAGCGCCGCGAGGCGCGCCGGGCTGCTCGACTTCTCGGACGACTTCAAGCGCCTCCTCAAGTACGGCCGCGCCGTCGACACGACCAGGCTCGTGGAGGAGATCGGCTACACGCCCGCGTACTCGACGCCCGACGCGGTCGAGGACTACGTGCGCACGCTGCGCGGCCGCCGGCTCGCGCCGCCGCTGCGCGGGGCGGTGGCGAGGGCGTGACGACCGCTCCCGCGGTGGCGGTCCTGCGCGCCTTCCGCGGCGCGCTGGGCTCGGGCGCCAGCCTCCCCGAGGCGCTCGCGGAGGCCGCGCGCGCGCTGCCGCGCGAGGCGCGCGAGGCGGTCGACGCGACGCGCCGCCGGCTAGCCGGCGACTACAGCGAGGACGAGTGGGGCTTCGACGAGGAGTTCGCCGAGGCGATCAGGCCGCTGTTCGACTTCCTCTACGAGGCCTGGTGGCGCGTCGAGGCGGCCGGCGTCGAGAAGGTCCCCGGCCACGGCCGGGCGCTGCTCGTCGCAAACCACGCGGGCGTCCTGCCCTGGGACGCCACGATGGTGTCCCTCGCCATCCTGCGCGAGCACCCGCTGCCGCGCTACCCGCGCTTCCTGGTGCTCGACTGGGCGTTCGAGCTCCCCTATGTCTCCGTAGCGATCCGCAAGCTCGGCGGGGTGGTGGCCTCGCCGTACAACGCGCTGCGCCTGCTTGCGGAGGACCGGCTCGTCGCCGTCTTCCCGGAGGGCTCGAAGGGCACCGGCAAGCCCTTCCGCGATCGCTACCGGCTCCAGCGCTTCGGCCGCGGCGGCTTCGTCGAGATCGCGCTGCGCACGGGCGCGCCGATCGTGCCGGTGGCGGTTGTGGGGAGCGAGGAGATCTACCCGAAGATCGGCGAGGCGCCGCTGCTCGGGCGCCTGATCGGGGCGCCGTTCTTCCCGCTCACGCCGACGTTCCCGCTGCTCGGGCCGCTCGGCCTGGTGCCGCTCCCCTCGAAGTGGCGGATCGAGTTCTGCGACCCGATCGACACCGCCCGCTACGGCCCCGAGGCGGCGGCGGACCGGCGGCTCGTGTTCGAGCTCTCCGAGCGCGTGCGCGACACGATCCAGCGCAAGCTCCTCGAGAACCTCGTCGAGCGCGGCTCCGCGTTCCTGTGAGCGGCGCGGCCCGGGTGGGCGCCGGGCGCGGGCGCTCGCGCGCGGGCGCGGGTTGAGGTTAGGGTTGACCCGTGGGGTTCGACTCGCCGGAGCGCTTCCGTGAGGTCATGGACCAGGTGTTCACGATCATGAGCACCGACGCGGAGATGGGGCCGAAGCTTCGCGATGCGCGCACGCCCCAGCGCTTCGAGTTCCCCGACCTCGACCTGGTCGTGAACGTCACCTACGCGGAGGGCGCGGAGGACGGCTCCTGCCTGCGCTGGCAGTGGACAGACGACGTGGACTGGGAGCCCGAGGTCGAGATGTCGATGGACTCGGAGGTGGCGAACCGCTACTTCCAGGGCAGGGAGAACATCGCGATGGCGATCGCCCGCCGCCGCATCCGCGCCTCGGGCAACGTGAAGAAGGCGCTCAGCCTGATCCCGATCACGAAGCCCGTGTTCGCGCGCTACCGCGAGCTGCTCGAGCGCGAGTACCCGGACCTGCTCGTCTGACCGCACGGTGCAGCCGCTGCAGCGCGGCTAGAAGTGGACGCCGCGCAGCAAATACGCCATCGCCACCGCCTCGGCGGACATCTCCTCGTCGCCGCCATCCTCTGCGGGAGCAGCGACCGCGGCCTCGTCCCCGGCGCCCTTCCTCGCCGCCTTCGCCTCCGGGAAGATCCGGTAGGCGGTGTTCATGATCTGGTCGACGACCTTCGGCGACAGCGCGTAGAGCACCTGTCCGACGGTGCCGAGGCGCGTGGCCACCCGCTTCGGCCTGTCGACGATCGCGTCCACGAGGAGCTGCGCGGCCTCCTCGGGGGACAGGGTCGGGAACGCGTCGTAGATCGTGGTGGGCGCGATCATCGGGGTGCGCACGAGCGGCATGTAGACGGTCGTCACGTCCACGCCGTCGCCCACGACCTCAGGCGCCATGCAGCGCGAGAACGCGTCGAGCGCGGCCTTCGACGCCACGTAGGCGGAGAAGCGGGGCGTGTTCGCCTGCACGCCGATCGAGGAGACGTTGATGATGTGCCCCTGCCCGCGCTCGCGCATCCCCGGCAGGAACGCCAGGATCATCTTCAGCGCGCCGAAGTAGTTGAGCTGCATCGTGCGCTGGAAGTCGTGGAAGCGGTCGTACGAGGCGGCCACGGAGCGCCGGATCGAGCGGCCCGCGTTGTTGATGAGGATGTCGACGCCGTCGTGCTCCGCGAGGATCTCCGCGGTCACGCGGTCGATGTCGTCGAGGTCCGACAGGTCAGCGGGGTGCACGTGCGCGGTCCCGCCCGCCTGCTCGACCTGCCGGGCCACCTCCTCGAGCTTCGCGCGCGTGCGCGCGACGAGGATCGCCTCGCCGCCCGCCTCGCCGATGCGGCGCGCGACCTCGGCCCCGATCCCCGAGGAGGCGCCCGTCACGACGATCCGCTTGCCTGCGATGGCGGCGCCGAGGCTGCGCTCGCGGAAGAGGTCCGGGTCGAGGTTGCGCTCCCAGTAGTCCCAGATCTTCGCCGCGTACCTCGACAGCGGCGGCACCGCGATGCCGGTTCCCGCGAGCGCGCGCTGGGCGTCGCGGGCGTCGAAGTCGCAGCGGAAGTCGCGGTACTCGAAGACGACCGGCGGGATCCCGAGGTCGCGCAGCGCCTGGTCGCGGATGCCCTTGATCGTCGGGATCGCCATCAGCCCCGCCTGGACCTGCCTGGGGACGATGTCCGTGAGGTGCCGGTCGACGCGCATCGCGAACCGCGGCGCGTGCGCTGCCTTCGCGAACTCGTTCAGCGCCTGGGCGGCCGAGAGAGGCTTGGGGTCGACCAGGTGGAAGGTGTCGCCGGGCAGCTCGGCGTCGTCCATGTGGGCGATGTGGTCGATCGCCCGGGCCACGAAGTCGACCGGGACGATGTTCGCCTTGCCGCCCTCGGGGCCCGCGAGCGGGAACCACTCCGGCAGCGCGTGGCGCAGCTTCTGGATCAGCTTGAAGAAGTAGTAGGGGCCGTCGATCTTGTCGATCTCGCCGGTCTCCGAGCTGCCGATCACGATCCCCGGCCGGTACACGCGCAGCGGCGCCCGCACGTGCTCGCGGACGAGCTTCTCGGACTCGAGCTTGGTGGCGAAGTAGGGGTGCGGCAGCTCCTGGCCCTCGTCGAGCATGTCCTCGCGGAAGAGGCCCTCGTAGCGGCCGGCGACCGCGATCGAGCTGACGTGGTGGAAGCGGCCGACCTCCAGCGAGTTGGCGAGCTCGATCGCGTGGCGCGTGCCCTCGACGTTCGCGCGCCGCAGCGACTCGCCGTCAGCCTCCATGTCGTAGAGCGCGGCGAGGTGGAAGAAGTGGTCGATCGGCGCGGGCAGCCCCTCGACTCCCAGGCCCGGCTCCGCGAGGTCGCCCGGCATGGGCACGACCCGGCCCTCGGCGCCCCAGCGCCGCACGAGCTCGTCGAGCCGCCCGCGCGAGCCCTCGCGCACCAGCGCGTACACCCTCGCGTCCCGCCGCAGGAGCTCGCGCACCAGGTGGCGCCCGACGAAGCCGGTCGCGCCGGTGACGAAGTAGTTCACGCTTCTCCCTCCAGCCGTTCCCCTCGGTCGGCGGCGAGTGTATAGGCCCGCGTCCGCGCGCCGGACCCGCCTCGGCACGCCGCCCGGGAGCGTGTAGCTTCAGCGACAGCGATGGGTGTTGATGCGGAGAGCACGCGCGGACGGCGGTCGGCCGGCGACGGCCGGCTCACGCCGCGCGAGGTCGCGGACGAGATCGGGGTCGCGCCGCAGACGCTGCGCCGCTGGGCGCGCGACGGCGTGATCCCCGGCGTGTCCGACGGCGAGTCCTGGCCGCCCGCGGCCGTGGCCCACGCGCGCATGGTCGCGCGGCTGCGCGCGCGCGGGCACTCGCTCGAGCGCATCAAGCAGGCAAGCCGCGAGGGGCGGCTCGCCTTCGGCTTCATCGAGGACCTCTTCCCGACCCCGCGCCGCCGGCGCAGCCTCAAGGAGGCCGCCGAGGAGACGGGCCTCGAGCCCGAGCTGATCGGGCGGCTGTGGGGCTCGATCGGCCTGCCGCGGCCGGAGACCGACGACGACCGCGAGCTCACCGACGAGGACATCGAGGCGCTGCGCCACGTCGCCGCGGCCCTCGAGGCCGGCTTCCCGCTCACCGCGCTGCTCCAGCTCACGCGCGTGTACGGGCACGCGGTGTCGCAGATGGCCGACGCGGAGGTGCGCCTGTTCCACCTCTACGTGCACGAGCCGCTGATGCGCGAGGGCGTGCCGGGCCTCGAGATGGCCGAGGAGATGGAGCACCTCGCGCGCGACCTGCTGCCCCAGTCGTCGCCGCTCATGGACTTCATCCACCGCCGCTTCCTCCGGCACTTCCTCGAGCAGGATGTCATCGGCCACATGGAGATGGACCTCGAGGACGTCTCCGAGCTCGGCCGGGTGCGCGTGGTGATCGCCTTCTGCGACCTCGCGGGCTACACCCGCTTCACGGAGGAGGAGGGCGAGGAGGAGGCGCTCTCGTACGTGGAGCGCTTCATCGACTCGGTCATCCACACGCTGCCCGACGACGCGCGCGTGGTGAAGACGATCGGCGACGAGGTGATGATCGTCGGCCACGACGTGCAGGCGCTCGTCGACTGGGCGGTGGGCTTCCAGCGCCTGTTCAGCGACCGGCCGGCCGCCCGCATCGGCATGCACTACGGGGCCACGATCTACAGGGACGGGGACTACTTCGGCCGCGAGATCAACGTCGCGGCGCGCGTCGTGGCGCGGGCGCGCGGGGGCGAGGTGCTCATCACCGACGCCGTCCACGAGCTGGTGAAGGGGCAGGAGCACCTCGGCTTCGAGGACATCGGCGACGTGAAGCTCAAGGGCTTCGACGAGCCGCGCCGGCTCTCGCGCGTCGTGCAGGTGGGCTGATGGGCGAGGGTCGCGCGCTGCTCGCCGCGCGGGAGAGCGGCCTGGTGCGAGCCGGCGAGCCGCTGCTCGTGCTGCTCTCGGGCGGCGCCGACTCGGTCTGCTTGCTCGACGTGGCGCGCGAGCTCGGCGCGCGGGTGTCCGCGCTGCACGTCAACCACGGCCTGCGCGAGGAGGCGGACGAGGACGAGGCGTTCTGCGCCGCGCTCTGCGAGCGGCTCGGCGTGCCGCTGTTCGTGGAGCGGGCGCGCCCGAGCGGGCGGGGGAACGTCCAGGCCGAGGCGCGCGAGCTCCGCTACGCGCTCGCCGAGCGGCACCGCGGGGAGGGCGACTACGCCGCCGCGCACACCGCATCCGACCAGGCGGAGACGGTGCTCTACCGGCTCGCCGTGTCGCCCGGGCGGCGGGCGCTGCTCGGCATGCCGGCCCGCCGCGGCCACCTCGTGCGCCCGCTGCTCTACGCGACCCGCGAGGAGACGCGCGCCTGGTGCACGATGCGCGGCCTCGAGTGGCGGGAGGACCGCTCGAACCGCGACACCCGTTACGCGCGCGTGCGCGTGCGCGAGGAGATCCTGCCGGCTCTGCGCACGCTCAACCCTGCCGCGGAGCGCAACCTGGCCGACACCGCGGACCTGCTGCGCGACGAGGCGGAGGTGCTCGAGGCGGCCGTGGCCGACGCGCTCGCGCGGCTCGGCTCGGAGTGGGGGGCGGAGCTCGCCGAGCTGCGCGCGCTGCCGCGCGGGCTGGCGAGGCTCGTGCTGCGGCGTCTCGCCGAGCGCGCGGCGCGGCGGGAGCTGCCGCTCTCGCGCCGCGACGCCGACGCCCTGCTCGAGCTCGGCTCGCGGGGCGGCACGCAGGAGCTCGACATCGGCGGCGGGGTGCGGGCGGTCGCGGAGTACGGCACGCTGCGCTTCACGCGGCGGGCCGGGGCGGCCGGCGGGCCGGAGCCGCCGCCCGAGCCGGCGGTGCTGGCGGTGCCGGGCAGCGTGCGCTTCGGCGACTGGGAGGTCGTGGCGGAGCTCGGGCCCTCCGGCGAGGCGCTGCTCGACGCGGGCTCGCTCGGCCAGTCGGTGACGGTGCGCTCCTGGCGGCCGGGCGACCGCATGCGCCCGGCCGGGCTGGGCGGCACGAAGACGCTCCAGGACCTGTTCACCGACCGCAAGGTCCCGCGCGGGCTGCGCGCGACACTGCCGGTGGTGGAGGCGGGGGGCGAGATCGCCTGGGTTGCGGGGGTAGCCGTCGGCGAGCGCTTCCGGGCAGCTCCGGGGGCCGCCGCGGTGGTCAGCCTGTCGGCGCGCCCGCGCTCTTCATAGACTCGGATCCGCGATGCCCCCACAGCCGATCGGCGAGATCCTCGTCCAGCAGGACGACCTGGCCCACCGCGTCCGCGAGCTGGGAGGCGAGATCTCGCGCGACTACGAGGGCTGCGACCTGCTGCTCGTGTGCGTGCTGAAGGGCGCCGTGTTCTTCCTCTCGGACCTGATGCGCCACATCGACACGCCGTGCGAGGTCGACTTCATGGCGGTCGCCTCCTACGGCTCCTCGACCGAGTCCTCCGGCGTGGTCCGCATCCTCAAGGACCTCGACATGCCGATCGAGGGCCGCAACGTGCTGATCGTCGAGGACATCGTCGACTCCGGCCTCACGCTCTCCTACCTGCTGCGGATGCTGAAGGCGCGCGGGCCGGCCTCGCTCGAGGTGTGCGCCCTGCTCACCAAGCCGGAGCGGCGCGAGGTGGAGCTGCCGATCCGCTACGTCGGCTTCGAGATCCCCAACCGCTTCGCCGTCGGCTACGGGCTCGACCACGCCGAGCGGCACCGCAACCTGCCCTACGTCGCGGCACTCGAGGACCCTTCCTGAGCGCCGCTCAAAGCTTTCAGGAGTGAAGTGAGGGCCCATATCGCTGCTACGCTTGAGAGCCCGGCGACGAGCCCGGGACTCCCGGCGAGAGAGCAATCGTGAGCAGGTTCTTCAAGAGCGCCGCCTTCCCGATCCTGATCGTGGTGGTGCTCGCCTTCTTCGCCCAGCGGCTGATCAGCCCCGGCGACCACACGCCGACGCCGAACTACTCGGACTTCCTGACCCAGGTGGAGCAGCACCAGGTCAAGGACGTCACGATCAACACGAAGGACAACACGATCGACGTCACGCCGCTCGGGCAGAACGCCAAGAAGTACACCACGGCGTATCCGGACAACACCGAGCAGAACCTCGTCAACACGCTCCGCCAGAACGACGTCCCGATCGACGTCAAGGGCAAGGGCGGCTCCACCTGGGTGGGCATCCTCACCTACGTCCTGCCCTTCGTGATCTTCCTGCTGTTCTGGCTCTTCATCATCAACCAGATGCAGGGCGGAGGGTCGAAGGTCATGTCCTTCGGCAAGTCGCGGGCCAAGCGCATGTCCGTGGACGCGCCGAAGATCACCTTCCGCGACGTCGCGGGCGTGGACGAGGCGGTGGAGGAGCTCCAGGAGATCAAGGAGTTCCTTGAGAACCCGAAGAAGTTCCAGGCGCTCGGCGCCCGCATACCGAAGGGGGTCCTGCTCTATGGGCCGCCGGGCACGGGCAAGACGCTGCTCGCGCGCGCGGTGGCGGGCGAGGCCGGGGTGCCGTTCTTCTCGATCTCGGGCTCCGACTTCGTCGAGATGTTCGTCGGCGTGGGCGCCTCGCGCGTGCGCGACCTGTTCGAGCAGGCCAAGCAGAACTCGCCCTGCATCATCTTCATGGACGAGATCGACGCCGTCGGGCGTCACCGCGGGGCGGGCCTCGGGGGCGGCCACGACGAGCGCGAGCAGACGCTCAACCAGCTGCTCGTCGAGATGGACGGCTTCGAGATGAAGGACAACATCATCCTCATCGCGGCCACCAACCGCCCGGACATCCTCGACCCCGCGCTGCTGCGCCCCGGCCGCTTCGACCGCCAGATCGTCGTGGACCGGCCCGACCGCAAGGGCCGCCAGCGGATCCTCGAGGTGCACACGCGCGGCAAGCCGCTCGCGAAGGAGATCGACCTCGACAACCTCGCCGCCCAGACGCCGGGCTTCACGGGCGCGGACCTCGCGAACCTCGTGAACGAGGCGGCGCTGCTCGCGGCGCGCCAGGGCTCGCGCGAGATCACGCACGTCCACCTCGAGGAGGGGATCATGCGCGTGATCGCCGGCCCCGAGAAGAAGACGCGCGTGATGAGCGAGAAGGAGCGGCGCATCACGGCCTACCACGAGATGGGCCACGCGATCGTCGCGCACTACCTCGAGAACACCGACCCGGTGCACAAGATCTCGGTGATCTCCCGCGGGCAGGCGCTCGGCTACACGATCAGCCTGCCGACGGAGGACAAGTTCCTCACCACCCGCGCCGAGCTCTCCGACACGATGGCGATGACGCTCGGCGGCCGCGCGGCCGAGGAGATCGTGTTCGGCGAGGTCACGACCGGCGCCTCGAACGACCTCGAGAAGGTCACCGCTACCGCCAAGCAGATGGTCATGCGCTTCGGGATGAGCGAGAAGCTCGGCCCGCGCGTGTTCGGCCACGACCACGGCCAGCCGTTCCTCGGGCGCGAGTTCAGCGCCGAGCCGGACTACTCGGACGACGTGGCGCGCGAGATCGACGACGAGATCCGCCGGATCGTCGAGGAGGCGCACCAGGTGGCGCGCGACATCCTCACCCGCTACCGCGCCGAGCTCGACAAGACGTCCGAGATCCTGATGCGGCGCGAGACGATCGACCGCGACCAGTTCCTCCAGCTCCTCGAGGGCAAGACGGAGGAGGAGGTCTTCGGCGCCGAGGAGCCCGAGCTGCCGCAGCCCCCGGTCCCCGCGCCGGAGGCTCCCAAGCGCAGGCCGGGCAGGGAGCCGCGGCCGCTCCCGCGCCCGGGCCTTGCCGGCGCGGACATGCGCGCCGACGATCCCAAGCGCCCGGACGTCTCCTAGCGCCCGGCGGTGACACCCGCGCCGCGCGCGGGGCGCGACCGCGAATAGGCTGCCGCCATGACCCCGCTCGAGGCCCCGCTGATCATGGGCGTCGTCAACGTCACGCCCGACTCGTTCTCGGACGGCGGGCGGTGGCTCGACCCCGACGCCGCGGTCGCCCACGCCCACGAGCTCGCCGCGGAGGGCGCCGCCTTCCTCGACGTGGGCGGCGAGTCCACGCGCCCCGGCGCCGAGCCCGTGCCCGAGGGCGAGGAGCTGCGGCGAGTGATGCCGGTGATCGAGCGGCTCGTGGCCGAGGGCGCGCCGCCGATCTCGATCGACACGCACAAGGCCGCCGTCGCGCGCGCCGCCCTCGAGGCGGGGGCGAGGCTCGTGAACGACGTCTCCGCCTTCCGCTTCGACCCCTCGATGGCGCAGGTTGTGGCCGAGCACGGCGCCGACTGCTGCCTCATGCACATGCTCGGGGAGCCCCGCACGATGCAGCGGGACCCGCGCTACGACGATGTCGTCTCCGACGTCAAGGCCTTCCTCGAGGAGCGGCTCGCCTTCGCCGTCTCCGAGGGGATCGCCGAGGAGCGCGTGTGGCTCGACCCCGGGATCGGCTTCGGCAAGACGGTCGATCACAACCTCGAGCTGCTGCGCCGGCTCGACGAGCTCGCGGCGATCGGGCGCCCGCTCGTGATCGGCACCTCGCGCAAGAGCTTCCTCGGCCGCATCACGGGGCGCGACGTGGGCGAGCGCCTGGCGGGCACGATCGCCACGAACGTGATCGCCTACGAGCGCGGCGCGCGCATGTTCCGCGTCCACGACGTGCGCGCCGTCGCCGACGCCCTGAGGGTCGCCGCTGCTACGGTCACCGGGACATGGCGGAGCGCGAGCACCTAGAGCCGGAGGAGGAGCTGGAGGATCTCGAGAGCGGCGTGACCGTCGAGATCGCCGGGCTCTCGGTCTACACCCACCATGGTGTCGAGGAGGCGGAGCGCGAGGTCGGTCAGCGGCTCGTCTTCGATATCTCCTTCGACCTCGCGGAGTGCGACGCCACGATCACGGACCGGATCGAGGACACGGTCGACTACGCCGACGTCTGCGAGCAGGTGTCGCTCGCCGCGCAGGCCCGCTCCTACAGGACGCTCGAGCGCCTCTGCTCGGCGATCGCGGACCGGCTGCTCGAGCGCTACGACGCCGAGTCGGTCACCGTGCGCGCGACCAAGCCCGAGCCGCCGATCCCGCTCGCGGTCGACGAGGTGTCGGTCGAGGTCTGGAAGCAGCGCGACTGACGACGGCGGTGAGGGGCTACCTCGGGCTCGGCTCGAACGTCGGCGACCGGCTCGCGAACCTGCGCGCCGCGCGCGACGCGCTCGCCGCGCGCGGGGTGGAGGTGGTGGCCCGCTCGTCGGTCTACGAGACCGAGCCGCAGGGCGAGGTGACCGACCAGCCGGACTTCCTCAACGCCTGCCTCGCGATCGAGACGGAGCTCGGGCCGGAGGAGCTGCTCGACGAGTGCAAGGCGGTCGAGCGCGCGCTCGGCCGCGACCTCGGCGGCGTCCGCCACGGGCCGAGGCCGATCGACGTCGACCTGCTGCTGCTCGGCGAGCTCGAGCACCGCTCCGCGCGGCTCACGCTCCCGCACCGCGACGTGCTCTTCCGGCGCTTCGTGCTCGTCCCGCTGCTCGAGCTCGACCCGGGTCTCGCGCTGCCAGACGGCACCCGGCTCGCGGACGCGCTGGCCGCGCTGGGGAGCGGGCAGCGCGTCGAGCGCTTCGGCGAGCTGTGAGCCGGGCGCGCGGCCTGCGCCGGCCCGGGACCCCGCGGACGGCGCTCGTCGACCCCGCGCGACGATAATGCCGCTCGGATGCTGCTCGCGATCGACAACGGGAACACGCAGACGCACATCGGGATGTTCCGCGACGGGCGGCTCGTGCAGCACTTCAGGCTCGCGACGGTGCGCGAGGCGACCGCGGACGAGCTGGCGGCCTGGCTGTCGGGCCTGCTCGGGCTGCGGGGCCTGGGGCTCGAGGACGTGGACGGCGCGATCGTGTCCTCGGTCGTCCCCACGCTCGCGCACGAGTACGAGCTCGTGTCGGAGCGCTACCTCAAGGGCGCGCTGATCGTGGTGGGGCCGAAGGTGAAGACCGGCATGCCGATCCGCCTCGACAACCCGCGCGAGCTGGGCGCCGACCGCCTCATGAACTCGGTCGCCGCCTTCCACCGGCACCGCTCCGCCTGCGTCGTCGTGGACTTCGGGACCGCGATCAACTTCGACGTCGTCTCGGGCCGGGGCGAGTACCTCGGCGGCGTGCTCGCGCCCGGCGTCGAGATCTCGATGGACGCGCTCAGCGAGCGCGCGGCGAAGCTGCCGAAGGTCGAGCTCGAGCCGCCGCGCGAGGTGATCGGGCGCTCCACGCAGACGGCGCTCCAGTCGGGCGCGATCTACGGCTTCGCCGGGATGGTCGACGGCGTCGTCCGGCGCCTGCGCGAGGCGCTCGACGAGGACGCCACGGTGATCGCGACCGGCGGCCACGCGCCCGCGATCGCGCCTCACTGCGAGGAGGTCGACGAGGTCGACGACCTGCTCACCCTCACCGGGCTGCGGCTCGTCTGGGAGCGCAACCGCGGCTAGATTCTGGGGCGTGGCGAACGCCCTCGACACGCCCTGGACGATCGGCGGCATCGAGCTGCCCAACCGGCTCGTGCTCGCGCCGCTCGCAGGCATCGGCAACTGGTTCGTGCGCCTGCAGGCCAAGCGCTACGGCGCCGGGCTCGTCGTCTCCGAGATGGTGTCGAGCTTCGGGCTGAAGTACGGCGACGCGCGCACGCACCGCGAGTTCCTCCGCATCCACCCCGACGAGCACCCGGTCTCGATCCAGCTCTTCGGGCACGACGCGGAGGTGATGCGCGAGGCGGCCGCGATCGTGGCCGAGGCGGGCGCGGACATGGTCGACCTCAACTACGGCTGTCCCGTGCGCAAGGTCTGCAAGACGGGCGCGGGCTCGGCGCTGCTCGACGATCCCGACAGGGCGGTGGCGATCGCGCGCGCGGCGGTGGAGGGCGCGGGCGGCCTGCCCGTGACGGTGAAGCTGCGCTGCGGCAACCGTCCGGGCGAGCGCACCGGCGTGACGCTCGCGCACCGGCTCGTGGAGGAGGCGGGCGTGAGCGGCATCGCCTTCCACCCGCGCCACGCCTCGCAGCAGCACAGCGGCCAGCCCGACTACGACCTCGCCGCCGAGCTCGTCCGCTCGCTGCCCGTGCCGGTGATGCTCTCCGGGGGCCTGCGCTCGGACGAGGCCGCGCTCCACGCCTTCGAGCGCTCCGGGGCCGCCGCGGTGATGCTCGCCCGAGGCTCGCTCGGCAACCCCTGGCGCTTCCAGCGCCTGCTCGGCCTGCGCGAGGGCGAGCCGACGCGCGAGGAGGTCGCCGACGAGCTGCGCTGGGTGATCGACCGCGCCGAGGAGCACCTCGGCGTCGAGCGGGCCGGCCGCTACCTGCGCAAGTTCTACCCCTGGTACGCGGAGACGATGGGCCTCACGAAGGCCGAGAAGCAGCCGCTCGTCGAGGCCCCGACGACCGCCCACGCGCGGGCCGCGCTCGACGAGCTGACAGCCGCGGTGGCGGCCTGATCGGCGCCTCTTTTCGGCGGGACGGATCCCGCCGGAGACGCCGGATTCGGCTGCTACACTCACGCGTCCCTCCGTCCCCCCGTAGCGGAGGCTGTTCTATGCCGAAGGACGTGATTCTCACCCGACAGGGACTAGAGGAGCTCAAGGCCAAGATCGAGCACCTCTCCACCGAGCGCCGCCGCGAGGTCGCCGAGCGCATCAAGGAAGCCCGCGAGTTCGGCGACATCTCGGAGAACTCCGAGTACGACGACGCGAAGAACGAGCAGGCGATGCTCGAGCGGCAGATCGCGGAGCTCGAGGAAAAGCTGCGCAACGCGACCGTGATCGACGAGTCGTCGGTGTCGACCGACGCCGTGTCGGTCGGGACGGTGGTCCACGTCAAGGACCAGCACACCGACAAGTCGGTGAAGTACCTGATCGTAGGCTCGGCCGAGGCGAACCCGTCCGAGAACAAGCTCTCGAACGAGTCGCCGGTGGGGAAGGCGCTGCTCGGCCGCAAGCGCGGCGACATCGTGTCGGTGCCGGTGCCGCGCGGCCCCGCGCGCAAGCTCAAGATCACGAAGATCGAGACCGCCGAGTAGGCCGCTCCGGCCGTGGCATGAGGGGTCGTCCCGGTCCTTCCCGGCGGTCGCGCCCGCAGGCGTCGCCGGCCGCGCCCCGATAGCCTGCGCGCCCGTGTCCGAGCCCGGATCCAACCCGATCGCCGACCGGCGCGCGAAGCTCGAGCGGCTGCGCGCCGAGGGCGTCGATCCCTACCCGCACGAGTTCCCCGGCGTCGTGTCCACCGAGCGCGTGCGCGAGTGCCACTCGAGCCTAGCGCCGGGGGAGGAGACCGACGCGCGCTACCGCGTCGCGGGCCGCCTCGCCGCCCGCCGCGGCCACGGCGGCGCGGCCTTCCTCGACCTCGTGGACCGCGCCGGGCGCATCCAGCTCCACGCGCGGCGCGACGTGCTGGGCGAGGAGTCGTTCGAGCGGCTCGTCTCGCTCGACCTGGGCGACATCGTCGGCGTCGAGGGGACGGCGTTCATGTCGCGGCGCGGCGAGCTGTCGCTGCGCGTGGAGAGCTGGGCGCTGCTCGCCAAGTCGCTGCGGCCGCCGCCCGAGAAGTTCCACGGGCTCGAGGACGTGGAGACGCGCTACCGCCGCCGCGAGCTCGACCTGATCGCGAACGAGGAGACCCGCGAGCTCTTCATCGCGCGCTCGCGCGTGGTGTCGGCGGTGCGGCGCTGGCTCGACGAGCGCGGCTTCCTCGAGGTCGAGACGCCCGTGCTCCAGCCGCTCTACGGCGGCGCGCTGGCGCGCCCGTTCGTGACCCACCACAACCAGCTCGACCACGACTTCTACCTGCGCATCGCCACCGAGCTCTACCTCAAGCGGCTGATCGTGGGCGGCCTCGAGCGGGTCTACGAGCTCGGCAAGGACTTCCGCAACGAGGGCGTGTCGCACAAGCACAACCCCGAGTTCACGATGCTCGAGTGGTATGAGGCGTACGCCGACTACCGGGACATCGCGCGCGAGCTCGAGGAGCTGGTCTCCTACGCGGCCGGCGAGGTCGGCTACGAGGGCGAGATCGACTTCGGCGCGCCCTGGCGCCGCGTCACCCTGCGCGACGCGATCCTGGAGCGGACCGGGATCGACGTGCTCGAGCGGCGGGGGGACCGGGACGCGCTCGTCGCGGCGGCGCGCGAGCGGGGGATCGCGCTCGACCCCACGGAGACGTGGCCACGGCTCGTCGACGACCTGCTCTCCAAGCAGGTCGAGCCCACGCTCGTCCAGCCCACGTTCGTCATGGACTACCCGGTGGAGCTGTCGCCGTTCGCGAAGGCCCACCGCTCGGAGCCCGGCCTCGTCGAGCGCTTCGAGTGCTTCGCCGCCGGGATGGAGTTCGCGAACGCCTTCACCGAGCTCAACGACCCCGACGACCAGCGCGCGCGCTTCGAGGAGCAGGCGCGCCACACGGCCGCCGGCGACGAGGAGGCGCAGCCCTACGACGAGGACTTCGTCCGCGCGCTCGAGCACGGGATGCCGCCCACCGGCGGGATCGGCATCGGCATCGACCGGCTCGTGATGATCCTCACGGGCCGCCGGTCGATCCGCGAGGTCGT
>JADGHQ010000122.1 GCA_019683805.1 Thermoleophilaceae bacterium | reverse complement strand
CCCCACCCCCGAGCTGCCCTCGCCCTCGGAAGAGGAGCTCCGCCGCGCCGCCGCGCTGCTCGCCCTGGCCGAGCGGCCGCTCGTCTGGGCCGGGGGAGGCGCGCTGCGCGCGGGCGCGGGGCCCGCCGTGGCGGCGCTCGCGGAGCGCCTGTGCGCGCCGGTCATCACGACCTACATGGCGCGCGGCCTGCTCGGGTCTGCGCATCCCTGCGCGGTGGGGCTGCCGCCGCACGTGCCGGAGGTCGGGCGCCTGTGGGACGAGGCCGACGCCGTGGTCGCGATCGGCACCGACTTCGACGGCATGATGACCCAGAACTGGGCGATGCCCCAGCCGCCGCGGCTCGTGGCCGTGAACGTCGACGCCGCGGACGCGTCGAAGAGCTACCGGCCCGACGTCGTGTTCGAGGGCGACGCGCGGGCGGCGACGAGCGCCCTGGCGGAGCTGGTCGAGCCGCGCGCGGGGATGGAGGCACTGGCGCGCTCGCTGTCCGAGCTGCGCGGGCGCGTGCGGGCCCGGCTCGAGCGCGAGCACCCCGCCGAGGTCGAGTTCCTCGACTCCTTCGAGCGGGCGGTGCCGGACGACGCCGTGGTCGTCGCGGACATGTGCATCCCCGGCTACTGGCTCGGGGGCTTCCACCCGGTGAGCGGCCCGCGCCGGCTCGCCTACCCGATGGGCTGGGGCACGCTCGGCTACGGCTTCCCGCTCGCGATCGGGTCGGCGCTCGCGGGCGCCGGCCCGGTCGTGTCGGTGTCGGGAGACGGCGGCTTCCTGTACGCCTGCGGCGAGCTCGCCACGGTCGCGCAGGAGCAGGTGCCGCTCACGGCCGTGATCGTCGACGACGGCGGCTACGGGATGCTCCGCTTCGACCAGCGCGAGGCCGGCGACCCGACCTTCGGCGTGGACCTGCGCTCGCCGGACTTCGAGGCGCTGGCGCGCTCCTTCGGGGTCGAGGCGGAGACGGTCGAGGGCCTCGGCGACCGCTTCGCCGAGGCGCTCGCGCGCCAGGTCGCGGACGAGCGCCCGACCGTGCTCGTGGCGCGCGCCGCGCTCGAGCCGCCGCCGACGACCTCGCCGCGCTGGTACCGCCGGCGCTGAGCCGCGGCCCAGGGCTCAGTCGGGCAGCCGGAAGGAGAGGTCGGCCTCCACGTCGGCCACGTCCATCTGCGCCTTCTGCAGCCTGCCCGCGTAGTCCCAGTTGACCGACTGCCAGCGGGTGAACTGGTCGAGCACCCAGATGCCCGACTGGCGCGCCCCGTTGCCCGACTTGCCGTTGCCGCCGAAGGGCAGGTGCGTCTCCGCGCCCGAAGTGGAGTTGTTGATCGACACCATCCCCGCCGTCACGCGCTCGCGGAAGCGGAAGGCCGCCCTGGGGTCGTTCGTGTAGATCGCCGAGGAGAGCCCGTAGCCGTGGGCGTTCGCGAGCTCGATCGCCTCGTCGAAGTGCGTGAACCGCGCCACGCCCACGATCGGCCCGAACGTCTCCGTGCGGTAGAGCTCGTCCTCGATCGTCACGCCCGAGACGATCGAGGGGTGGTAGTAGAGGCCGGCGGCGGGGTCGCCGACGAACCCCCGGCGGGGGTTGTCCGAGGTGATCCGGCCACGCCCCGTGGAGCCCGAGACCGTGTGGTGGTCGCGGATCAGCCCGAGCCAGCCCTCGAAGCGCTCGGCGAAGCGCTCGTGGATCATCGGCCCGTAGAGGACGTCCCTGGTCGGGTCGCCGACGGGCGCCTCCTCGACCGCGCGCGTGAGCCGCGCGACGAAGTCGTCGTACACGGACTCGTGCACGATCGCCGTGCCCAGCGACGTGCAGCGCTGCCCCGCCGTGCCGAAGCCCGAGAAGAGAGCGCCCTCGACGGCGAGCGCGAGGTCGGCGTCGGGCATCACCACGAGCGGGTTCTTGCCGCCGAGCTCGAGGCAGGGCGTCTGCAGGTGGCGCCCGCAAAGCTCGCCGATGCGCCTGCCCACGTCGCTCGAGCCGGTGAAGCCGACCTTGTCCACGAGGCCCTGCTCGAGCGCGCGCTCGATCCCCTCGAACGCCACCGGCCCCTCGCACTGGACCAGGTTGAAGACGCCCGCGGGCAGTCCGCCGTGCAGGAAGAGCTGCGCCAGCGCGTCGCCGAGCGCGGGCGCGTACTCCGCCGGCTTCCAGACCACGGCGTTGCCACAGAGGAGCGCGGGGACGAGGTACCAGGACGGCACGGCGACGGGGAAGTTGCCCGCGGTCACGATCGCCGCCACGCCGACGGGCGTGCGGAACGTGAAGAGCTGCTTGTCCGGCATCTCGCTCGGCACCGTCTGGCCGTAGAGGCGGCGGCCCTCGGACACGAAGAAGTTGCAGGTGTCGATGATCTCCTGCACCTCGCCGAGCGACTCCGCGTAGGGCTTGCCGATCTCGCGCGTCACGAGGCGCGCGAGCGCCTCCTTGTTGTCCTCCACGAGGCGCCCGATCTGCTGGATGGCGCGCCCGCGGACCGGCGCGGGCGTGGCGGCCCAGTCGCGCTGCGCCTCCCGAGCGGCCCTGCAGGCGTCGACGAACGTCTGCGCGTCGCCGAGCAGCACCTCGGCCACCACGTCGTCGAGCCGCGCCGGGTTGGTGGAGGTGAGGCGCCCGCCGGGGGCGTCGGAGCGCGGCGCGCCTGCCACGATGGAGGCGACGGTACGTGCGGGGGCGATGGTGGTCACTGGGGCTTCACCTCTCCTCGGAAGGCTTGTCGAGCCCATCGTAGTTCCCGCCGCCGGAGGGCCGGGTCGGCCTTCTGCGCGCCGCGGGAAGCGGCGGCAGCCCGGATGCGTGGGCGAGGCCGGCGGACGCGCGGCGCCCGCCGGCCGACGCCGACTAGGACGAAGCGGGCACCGACACCTCGTCCTTGAGGTTTGCCCGGATCTGCTCGCGCAGCTCGGGCGTGTCCTCGTGCCCGTGCACCGATGCGGCGTGCTCTGAGGCGGCGCGTACGACCTCGTCCTCTTCGCCCGAGATGTAGAGGGAGCAGTTGCTCTCGCTCGGCATCTCGCGGCAGTCCACGAACTTGCGAGCCACTGTGGACCTCCTTAGGTCGGGCTCATCGCGGTTCTACCCCGGTCAAGCCTTGCCCTCGCGCAATCGGACGATTACCGTGGGCTACCCGCGCGCCGGCCACCACCGTCGTGGACCAGGAGCGCTTCGTGAAGACGTGGGTGGAGACGATGCTACCCGCTGGAGGTGAGGGATGAGCCGTCGCATTCCGGG
>JADGHQ010000045.1 GCA_019683805.1 Thermoleophilaceae bacterium | reverse complement strand
ATACACATACCCCTTCGTCGGCCGCGTCATATTTTTAAACCCCCCCGGGCGCCCCCGCCCCGGGGCCCGTGCGACCGGACCAGACTGTCCTCACATGCCCGCACGTCTCAGGCTGCGGCGCAAGGCTTGGACGACCTGACCACGCTCGACCGGTGAACCCCCGCGCTCAGCGCACCTGACGTTGGATTCAGGGGTCCGAGCGGGTTCGCTCGATCCACTCGAGCAGTGCGTCGAGCTTGTACGCCCAGAAAATCGTGAGCCCCACCTCTTGGGCAGCCTCTAGGTTGCGGCGCTTGAAGACGCCTGAAAGCACGGCGGCCGGCACGGTCTGGATTGTCCCGAACTCCTCGATCCAGCGGCTCGCCTTGACGGCGGCATCGTTGTTGAGACGCTTGATCGAGTTGGTCGACGAGTTGCTGACCTTGCATTCGAGCGGCATCGTCCGGCCGTCCCAGAGGCCGATGACGAAATCCGCCTTCCGAGACCCGAATTGGCTCTCGCCGCAGAACTGCCCCTCGTTCGGTGCCTGAGCCAGTGTTTCGATCCGGCGGGTTGGCACCTCCTCGAATCCTGCATCGAGTAGTGCGTCCCGCACGCTCTGCTCTTGACTCGTCTTGCTCTCGCTCCGACGAGACGTGGATAGCCGCTGCGTTGCCATGAGCGCGGCCGACGCGAGCACAGCGGCCGTACGCTCATCCTCGTTCGGCTCACGCCCCTCGACAAGCCACGGAAAGCGGCGATGATCGAGGGCGGTGAGGATCGTCTCGATCACACGCTGACCCATGTCTCGGTCGGCTCGGAGCTTGCTGGGCGCCAGGCTGGCATCGGCGAGCACCTTGAGGTCGTCTTCCGAGATCGGCGGCCCTGCGGTGTACCGCAGAGCCTCGAGGAGCGCAGGATCGGTCAGAATCTCAAGCCGAGCTGTCGACAGATCCGTCAGATCGACGGTGGCCTCGAGGAGATCCTCGAGCGCCCGGCGATAGGTGTCGAAGGCTTCAAGGTACTGCTCGAGCGGCTCCTGGAGCCGCTCCTCGCGAAACTTGGTAATCGCGGCGAGGCGATCGGCCTCCAGCTGCTCCGGGTCCCAGCGAGGCGGATCCAGATGGATCACGCCGTTTTCATGATGTCGGGAATCAGGAGCCGCTCCATTTCCTTCGGCTCGAACTTCGTCAACCCACCCGCGTAAGTGCGCCCCTGACCGACATCGATCGACTTTCGCAGCGCTGCCGCTAACCGGTCCAGTACCTGTGGGGCGAGTGGCTCGCGCGGATACAGGCCGTGCGCGATATTGATGTGACGCACGTCAGCGAGATTCCGGACTATCGCCGGTGGTCGTCGCGCCATGTACGAGGCCAAAATCGGCGCGGGCTCCCGGAGTCCGACGCTCCACCAAGCCCGCCGGTGGCGGGCGATGTAGCCTTGATGTACCCCTAGCCTACGTGCCGCCCTGAGGAACCGCTCGACCGGTCCGCGTTCCGACTGATCCAACTCGTCGAGATCGGCCGGCAAGTCCACTACTGCACGCAGCCTGTCCGGGCGTGCCAGTGTCCCACCTGCAGCGAACAACTCGCGCGCCCGAGTCACGGCGCGGAACAGCACGCGTTCCGGCAACTCACACGTTTCCGGATCGACGATCCAGAATCCGTTCGCCCCTGTCACGGCCCCACGGTGCACGCGGCAGATCTCCCCGAGCTCGATGTGGCCCTCTGGGATCTTCCGGGCCGTGCGTAGCAGCGGGCTCCACCTCCGCGCCTCAGCCAAACGCTCTCGCGGGACCGGCTGACCCCCTTCAAGTCGGACAAGGTCGTGGACGGTCTTCGCTCGGCGGAGCCGGATCGATGATGGCCTAGAGCCGATCTGGAAGCATGTGATCGCTGCCGTGGTCTGCGCATCCTCGAATGCCTGCGCGTCCGGAGCGACGACGTGGATCGCCTGGCCACCGAGCCCGTCGAGCACTAGCTCCCGCACGAGCGCGCCGTAGTTCACGTCTAGCCACTCGGCAGACGTGATGAAAACCCCCCGATCTCCGGCGCTCGCCCCAGCGGCTGTCGCCAGGAAGAAATGCACGTGAAGCCCGGCGAGCTGGCTCGCCGTGAGGCCCCGGTCCCGAGCCAACCGTGTCAGCCACTCCTTCCAGTGTCGGCTGATCTGGTGATGACGAACGTAGGGCGGGTTCCCGATGTAGAGGGTCGGCCCACGCACGTTCCCGGGCGAGAACGCGCGGTAGTCTTCGACGATGACGCTGGCGCGCCTCTCAAGCCCTCGAACAGCCAAGTTTGCGCGGCTCAAGACAGCCGCCACCGGGTCGAGCTCGACCGCGACGATGCTCGCCTCGGGGAAGCGCAGCCCGGCCGCAACCGCGAAACGTCCAGACCCCGAGCCGGGGTCAATCACACGCCGAGGAGGCTTGCCACTCGCGGCCCACTCGACCATCGCGCTGACAATCGCCCTTGGTGTGTAGGTCGCCCCGTCACGCCGCCTGACCTCCGCCGACCGCATCTCGCAAAACGCCTCCCCGAGCGGATCGTCGCCTTCCAAGATCCGCTCCCTCAGCTCTCGAAGCTCGCGATGAGCGGGCCGAGCGATCGGGATTCGCGCGAACAGCTCCCGCTCTCGAGACGACACGGGACCGACACGTTCGGCGCCCAGCGCAGCTGCGACTCCGAGCAGGCGGTGTAGGGACGCGAGATCGTGCGTCAGGCGGGATCGGGCCATTAGGCCGCAGCGTAATCAGCGGCCACGACGTTGCCTGGCCCTCACGCGTCCGCGCCGGCCTACGCGCGCTTCGGCAAGTCCTGGACAGCCATGCCCCCGGCTGGACTTGACCTACCTGGCGACGCCACACCTGACGTTCGCCCGGTGACCGGCAGCGCCGGGGCCCGTGCGACCGTCAGGCCGAGCGGCGCGCCTTGCCGCGGCCGAACTGGAACGCGATCAGTCGCTCCAGGAGCCGCGTGCGCGACTTCCGGTAGGGCAGATAGTTCGGGTCCCGTCTCGGGCCGAAGCGCGTGACGAGGATCGAGTGCGTGCGGCAGTACTTCTGGATCCCCTTCGCGCCGTGGCGGGCGCCGAGGCCGGACTCCTTCACGCCGCCGAACGGCTGCCCGAGCGCGAAGTAGTTGACGAGCGCGTCGTTGACGCAGGTCGCGCCGGCCTGCACCTGCCGCGCCACCTTCTCGGCACGCGCGACGTTCCGCGACCACACGCTCGAGTCGAGCCCGTAGGGCGAGTCGTTGGCGAGCCTCACGGCCTCCGCCTCGTCCCTGACCTTCATGATCGGCAGCGTGGGGCCGAACGTCTCCTCGGTCATGATCAGCATCGAGTGGTCGACGTCGGCGAGCACGGTCGGCTCGAAGAAGCGGCCGGCGCCCTCGCGGCGCTTGCCGCCGGTGAGGATGCGCGCGCCCTTCTCGCGCGCGTCGGCGACGTGGCGCTCGAGCACCTCCATCTGGTCCTCGAAGGTGATCGCCCCGATGTCCACCGACCCGGCGCCGTCGGGCTTGCCCTGGCGCAGCTGGCGCGCCTTCTCGGTCACCTTCTCGACGAACTCGTCGTAGATCTTCTCGTGCACGTAGACGCGCTCGATCGAGATGCACGTCTGGCCGCCGTTCGAGAACGCGTAGGTGACGGCCGCGTTGGCGGCGCGCTCGAGGTCCGCGTCCTCGAGGACGATCATCGGGTCCTTGCCGCCCAGCTCGAGCGACACGGGGATCAGCCGCCGCGCTGCCTGCTCGGCGACCTTCCTGCCGGTCTCGGTGGAGCCGGTGAACATGATCATGTCGCAGTTGTCCACCAGCACGCCGCCGGCGCCGCCCGCCCCGGTCGCGACGTGGAACACGTCGTCCGGCAGCCCGGAGGCCTTCAGCCCCTCCGCCATCAGCAGCGAGCTGAAGGGCGTGACGCTCGAGGGCTTGAGCACGACCGCGTTGCCCGCCATCAGCGCCGGGATGCAGTCGCCGAAGTTGTTGACGATCGGGTAGTTCCACGGCCCGATCACCCCGACGACGCCGACCGGCCTGTACCGGAGCACGAGCTTCTTGCCGAAGTCGAGCCAGGACTGCGGGCGGATGCGCTCGTCGCGCAGGTACCGCTCAGCCTTCTTCGCCCAGAAGCCGAGCGAGTGGACGCTGTAGAGGACCTCCTGCAGCAGCGCGTCCTCGTAGGTCTTCCCGCTCTCGCTCACGAGCGTCTCGATCACGCGCTCGCGGTTCTCGACGATCCACTGGCGCATCGCGAGCATCACGCGCGCCCGGCCCTTGAAGCCGAGCGCCTCCCAGCCCGGCTGTGCGGCGCGGGCCCGCCTCACCCGGTCCTCGATCTGCTCGCGGCTCAGGTTCGGCACGTGGCCGATGATCTCCCCCGTGGCGGGGTTCTCGACGGCGATCGAGTCCTGTGCTCGCGCGCCGTTCCCGGGCTTCTCGGTGGTCTGCTCGATGGTCGACATCGGCGCTCCTTGATCGCTTGGGCTTGCGCGCGCGGCCCCCTCCGGCTGGCGCCCGAACATCTTAGGTTTGGACGTCGCGCGCGTCGAGCGGTGGGGCGCCGGGCAAAATTCGCAGCATGCATGTCTCGCTGCGCGGGAAGCTGCTGATCGCGGGGCCGTCCCTGCTCGACCCGAACTTCCGCCGCACGGTCGTGCTCGTGACCGAGCACAACGAGGACGGGGCGATGGGCCTCGTGCTCAACCGGCCGTCGCAGGCGACGGTGGACGAGGCGCTCCCCGACCTCGAGCTCGACCTGCCCGAGCTCGACGAGCTCGTCTACGTCGGCGGGCCGGTGCAGCCCGCCGCCGCGATGATCCTCGCGGAGTTCGACGAGCCCGAGGAGGCGGCGGCGCTCGTGCTCGGCGACGTGGGCTTCGTGTCCGTCGGGTCAGACCCCGCGATCGTGGGCGTCGCGACGCGCCGCGCTCGGGTCTTCGCGGGCTACGCGGGCTGGGCGCCCGGCCAGCTCGAGTCGGAGCTCGAGCGCGGCGACTGGATCGTCGAGCCCGCGCTCGCGGAGGACGTGTTCTGCGAGGAGGCCGACGGCCTCTGGAGCGCGGCGCTCGCGCGCAAGGGCGGCGAGTACGCGCTGCTCGCGCGGATGCCGCTAGACCCCTCGCTCAACTGACCTCGCGGCCGCGAATATCGTAGATTTCAGAGGCGTGGAGCGCCCTGGACACGTCGCGGTGGGGACCTGGAGCGGCGGCCGCTTCATGCGCTTCGGGGAGCCGCTCGACGACGAGCGCCTGCTCGGCCTGATCCGTCCGGGCGACGGCATCGACACCGTCGTGACCGCGGACGTCTACGGGCAGGGGGAGGCCGACCGGCTGCTCGGGCGCGCGCTCGAGGGGCTGCCGCGCGAGTCCTACTTCCTCGCGGGCGCGATCGGTCACGACTTCTACGAGGGCGAGCGCCAGGGAGCGAAGGGCTTCCCGCGCTTCACCGACCCCTCGCTGCGCGGCGAGAGCGGCTACCGCGACTACCTGCGCATGGCCACGGAGCGCAGCCTCGAGCGCCTCGGGGTCGACTCGCTCGACCTGCTGCTGCTGCACAACCCCGACAGCACGGGCTACAGCAGCGAGGCGGTGTGGGACGCGCTCGAGGCGCTCCGCGCGGAGGGCCTCACCCGCCTGCTCGGCGTGGCGCCCGGACCGGCCAACGGCTTCACGCTCGACCTGATCGACTGCTTCGAGCGCTTCGGCGACCGGATCGACTGGGCGATGATCATCATCAATCCGATGGAGCCGTGGCCCGGCGAGCTCTGCCTGCCGGCGGCTCGCGCCTACGGCGTCGAGGTGATCGCGCGCGTGGCCGACTACGGTGGCCTCTTCTGGGGCGACGTGCGCCCCGGCCACAAGCTGCGCCCCGACGACCACCGGGCGTTCCGCCCGGCGGGCTGGATCGAGGAGGGCAACCGCAGGCTCGACCTCATGCGCGCGATCGCGGAGCGCCACGGGCTAACGGCGATGCAGCTCGCCGCGCAGTGGAACCTCGCGCAGGAGCCGGTCCGCTGCGTGGTGCCGACGCTCGTCCAGGAGGCCGGCGAGGGCGCCCGCCCGGTCGAGGACAAGCGCGCCGAGCTCGCGGCGGTGCCGCGCGAGGTCGTCCTGAGCGCCGAGGAGGTCGCCGAGATCCGGTCGATCGGCGACAACTACCGCTGCATGGAGCTCAAGGGCGCGAACCCCGAGCACGAGGGCGAGCCGCTCCCCGACCGCTGGGGGCTGACGCCTCGGCTGGTCGAGCTCGCCGGACGCTGGAACATCGAGCCCGAGCGGGACCTCACCTACGCGGCGGCAGCCTCCTAGCGCGTCGAGCGTTCCGCCGCGCTAGGCCGCTACGCGCGCAAGCTCGATGCCGAACGTCGCGCCCCTGGATCGCGCGCCCGAGGATCGGCAGCCCGATCGTGAGCACCGAGGTGACGGTGGTCGTGCCCGTGTGGAGCTCGCGCCGCGATGCGGCGCAGGAGGCGCCCCGCGCGCTCCCGCTCGTCGCGGCTGAGGCTCTCGTAGAGCGCGCGGCGCTCCCGCCGCGCGCGGGCCTCCCTGCGGCCCGCCGGGGTCAGGGCCACGCCCACCACGCGCCGGTCCTCCGGCGAGGGCTCGCGCGTGACGAGGCCCGCGCGCTCGAGGGCGTCGACCGTGCGGGTGGCGCTCGGCGCACCCGCGCGAGCGTCGGATGGCGCCGACGAACTGGTCTTACCGTAGCGAAAGGTTAGCGACGCTAGTCATCTCTCGCGGACCCCGGCGTCCGGATCCGCCTCAGCCGAGTCGCACGCGCGTGACATTCGGCTCGCCGCGCGCGCCCCTGGTCCGCACCACCGCGAGGACGCGCGGCCGTCCGCCGCGCAGGAGCCGCCGGGCCGCCGCGCCGAGCCGCAGGCTCGCCTGCGTATCCCTCGCCCCCTCGGGGAGCGCGAAGCGTCCCCGCGCGAGCAGCCGCCCGCGCGCCGTGCCGGCCCGCAGCTCGACCGTGCCGCTGTACGGCTGCGGCCCGCTCCCGCGCCGCTCGAGCGACACCGACACCGTCGAGCCGTGGAGCGCCGCCCGCCGCGCGCGCACCGAGCAGGGGTCGGTGCCCTTCCCGTCCGGCCCGACGACGTGACGGCGGCGCAGGACCTGGGCGAGCAGCCGCGGCTTGGCGGCCATGATGCCGTCGACGCACTCGTCGATCAGCGTCTCGTACGTCCTGACGTCCTCGGTGTCGTCGCTCAGCCAGACGTGCACGGCGTAGCCCGCCTTGTGCGCCTTCCACACCGAGTCCGGCGTCGTCACCTGAAGGAGCTGGCCGCCGAGGCGGTAGGTGATCGGGATCTGGAGCGCGACGACCCCGTCCCCCGGCGACCCCCCGCCGAGCAGGAACGCGGCGATGCCCGCGACCCCGGGGGCCACCGGGATGCTCGGCACGAGCTGGTGGAAGCGGTCGACCGCGTCCTGGTTGAACGACACGACGATCAGGTCGCGGCGGTTGCGGAACCGCTCGAGCAGCTTCGCGAGCAGCTCGGCGTTGCGCATGTACTCGGCCGGCGCGTCGCCGCGGCCCTTGATCTCGATGTTGATCGGCGTGTGCGGGAAGGCCCGCAGCACGTCGACGAGGCGCGCGACGCGGAAGTCGCTCGCGCGGAAGCCCCTGGGCGGCTTGCGCCTGCCGGTCGCGATGCCGCGGTACGGATAGCGGCTCGCCGGCAGGCCCTTCACGGCGTTGCGCCCCGGCACGAAGTAGTAGGCGTTGTCGAGCTTCGACACCTGCGCCCAGGTCATCTCGTTGAGCCAGCCCGAGCCGTTCGTGGTGCGGTCGACCGAGGTGTCGTGCATCACGACGAGCACGCCGTCCCTGGTCGCGCTCACGTCGAGCTCGAGCGTGTTAGCGCCGGCGGCGAGCGCCTTCCTGAACGCGAACATCGTGTTCGACGGGAACTCGTCCTCGCCGCCCTGGTGCGCCATGTCGAGGAAGCGCTTGGCGAGCCAGGGGTTGGAGGCGGCGGCCGCGCCCGAGGGCGCGGCAAGCGCTGCGAGCACGAGCGCGAACGCGATCGGGAGTCGGCTTCTCACGGCGTAACCTCCGTGCGGTCGGGGCGCCGCCGCAGTGTAGTGGCCTCAGCGGCGCGCCCGCCTCTGCTTGACGGCCTCGATCTGCTCGATGGTGGGAGCGTCCGGCTCGAGCCGCGTCCCGCTCCGCGGGCGCAGCCCGTCGAGGGCGATCGTGAGGTAGCGCCGCCACACCCCCGGCGCGGCCGCCTCGGCGAGCGACGCTGCGTGCGCGACCGCGTTCACGATCACCACGAGGTCCTGGGGCACCGCCTCCTCGCGCACCGCCCCGGCGCGCTTCGCGCGCTCGAGCAGCCGCTCGCAGATCGCGAGCAGCTCGTTGCGCAGCCGCACGATCGGCGGCGCCTGCCAGTAGTCGGCGCCGGACGCGGCCTCCATGCAGCCGCGATCGCACAGCTGGAGGCGGAGCATCGACTCGAGGAAGTGGCGCAGCCCCTGCTCTGCGTCCTCCATCTCGAGACCCTCGCGGGCGGCGCCCACGATCTCCTCCAACCGCCGCTCGAACACCGCCGCGATCAGGTCGTCCTTGGTGGGGAAGCGGCGGAAGATGGTGCCGGTGCCCACGCCCGCGCGCCTGGCGATGTCGGCCACGCCAACCTCGAGCCCCTGCTCGGCGAACGCCTCTCCCGCCGCCTTGAGCACGAGCTCGAGGTTGCGCTGCGCGTCGGCGCGCAGCGTCTTCTCCTTCGGGTGGTCGCGGGTCGTGGGCACCGGCTAGACCATGGTCCCGCTAGGCGGTCGCGAGGGCAACCTGCTCCTGGGTGTTGATGTGCGCGACGTCGCGCCTGCGCACGAGCACGACGAGCAGCAGCACGCCCGCTGCGAGCAGCGCCGCGCCGCCGGTGAACGCCACCTGGAAGCCCTCGGTGAGCGCCGACGCGCTGTCCGCGGGCGACGGCGGATGGCCGAGCCCGCCGAGCACGCTCTCGGTCTTGTCGGCGGCGAGCGTCGACAGGATCGCGAGGCCGAGGGCGCCGCCGACCTGCTGCGCGGTGTTGAACAGCCCGGACGCGAGCCCGGCGTCCTCGGCCTCCACGTTGGTGGTGGCGATCAGCGTGATCGGCACGAACGTCAGGCCCATGCCGACCGCCACCGGGAGCAGGCCCGGAAGCAGGTCGGCGGCGTAGGAGCCGTGCGCCGACACGCCCGTGAGCAGCACCATGCCGACCGTGGCGATCGACATGCCGGCGATCGCCACGCTGCGGACGCCCACCCGCTTGATCAGCTGCTGGCTGAGGCCCGCGCCCACCATGATCCCCGCGGTCACCGGCAGGAACGCCACGCCGGCCCGCAGCGGGCTGTAGTGGAGCAGCTCCTGCACGTAGAGCGACGCGAAGAAGAACATCGCGAACATGCCGGAGGCCACGAGGAGCAGCACGCTGTTCGCGCCGGTGAGCGAGCGGACGCGGAAGATGCCGAGCCGGATCAGGGGCGCCTTCGAGCGGCGCTCGATCGCGACGAACGCGGCGAGCAGCGCGATCGCCGCGGCGAACAGGCCGAGCGTGCGCGCGGAGCCCCAGCCGAAGTCCTGCGCCTTGACGATCGCGTACACGAGCACGAGCAGCCCGCCCGTCACGGACACGGCGCCGGCCACGTCGACCGTGTCCGGACGGTTCTCCGCATACGACTCGGGCACGTAGCGCGCGGCGAGCAGGAACGCGGCCACGCCGACGGGCACGTTTACGAAGAAGTTCCACTCCCACGAGAGCGTGTCGGTCAGGAGGCCGCCGAGCAGCAGGCCGAAGGCGCCGCCGCCCGCGGCGATCGCGCTCCAGACGCCGAGCGCCCTGGTGCGGTCGGGGCCCTCCTCGAAGGTCGTGGTGATGATCGACAGCGCCGCCGGCGAGACGAGCGCCGCGCCGAGTCCCTGCAGGGCGCGCGCGGCGATCAGCGCGCCGCCGCTCGGCGCGAGGCCGTCGAGCAGCGAGGCGACCGTGAAGATCGTCACGCCCGCGAGGAACAGGCGGCGCCGGCCGAGAAGGTCCGCGGCGCGGCCGCCGAGCAGCAGGAAGCCGCCGAACAGCAGCGTGTAGCCGTTCACCACCCACTGCAGGCTCGCCTGCGAGAAGCCGAGGTCCTTCTGGATCGAGGGGAGCGCGACGTTCACGATGGTCGCGTCGAGCACGACCATGAACTGGGCCAGGCAGACGAGCACGAGCACGAGCCAGCGACTCGTCTCGACTCGAGCGGTGCCTGCGGGGGAGGCGGGAGGCAAGGCTTCTCCTTCCTTGGGATCGGGGAGCGGGAACCAAGCGGACCGGGCGATCCGGTTGCGGGCAAGCTAGCACACAACCGGAGCGATCGATCCGTTTATGTGACGAGGCGCACAGAGCGGCCGGACCGGCGGCACCACGGGGCACGCGGCGGGCGACGGCTACCCACTTCCCGCGGGCAGGTCTACGATCGCCTTGTGCCGGTCGCCGTGCTCGCCGACCTCGTGGACCTCACCGGAACCCGGCCCGAGCCCGCGCGCGGCGCCGCGTTCCTCGTGCTGCTCTCGTTCCTGCTCGCGTTCGCCTTCATCCGCACGAGCGCGCGGCTGATGCGCAGCCCGCGCGTGCCGTGGTGGCCGGGATCGATCGAGACGAAGGGCGGCCTGCACATACACCACCTCGTCTGGGGCATCGCGCTGCTGCTCGTGTCGGGCTTCCTCGCCTTCGCGCTCGAGCTGCGGGAGCCGTGGTGGCAGATCACCGCGATCGGCTTCGGGATCGGCGCGGGGCTGACGCTCGACGAGTTCGCGCTCTGGCTGCACCTCGAGGACGTCTACTGGAGCGATGAGGGCCGCTCCTCGGTCGACGCCGTGATCGTCGCCGCCGTGTTCGGCTGCCTCGTGGTGCTGGGGATCCGACCGCTCGGGCTCGACCGACCGTCCCACACGCTGCCGGTGCTCGCGTTCGCGCTCGCCGCGGTCGCGCTTGCCGCGGTCGCCTTCCTGAAGGGGCGCACGGTGCTCGGCGTGGCCACGATCTTCGTGCCGCTGGTGGGCCCCGTGGCAGCGCTCAGGCTCGCGCGCCCGGGCTCGCCGTGGTCGCACCGCTTTTATGAGCACGAGCGACCGCCGGACAGGCTGGAGCGCTCCCAGGCGCGCTTCAGCGACGAGGGCGCGACGCCCGGCTGGCGCCGCCTGCAGAGCCTCATCGGCGGCGCCCCGGGCGAGCACTGAGCGCGCCGGCCGCCGCTCAGGCGGCGACCGGCTCGAGCCTCTCGCTGCGCGCCCTGAGCACGTAGCACTCGGGGTCGAAGCGCCGCAGCTGCTCGCGGAACTGGAAGGTGAAGAGCGGCCAGAGCGTCGTGTTGCGGCCCTTGGCGTCGAGGTACCAGCTCGCGCAGCCGCCCTCGGTCCAGACGGTGCCGGCCATCTGCCGCTGGACCTCCTCGTTGTACCTCGCCTGCGCGTCCTCGCGGACGTCGACGACGGCCACGCCGTTGCGGTCCATGAAGCGCAGCGCGTCGATCACGTAGTTGAGCTGCGACTCGATCATGTAGACGATCGAGTTGTGCCCGAGGCCCGTGTTCGGGCCCACGAGGAAGAACAGGTTGGGGAAGCCGGCGATCGTCGTTCCCTTGTAGGCCTGCAGGCTCTCCTGCCAGAGGTCAGCGAGCAGCACCCCGCCGGCCCCGCGGACGCGGTTCATCACCGGCATGTCGGTGACGTGGAAGCCGGTGCCGAAGATGATCGTGTCGACCTCGCGCTCGGTCCCGTCCGCGGCCACGACCGAGCGCGGCTTGATCTCCGTCACCGCCTCGGTCACGAGCTCGACGTTGGGCTGCTGCAGCGCGGGGTACCAGTCGTTGGAGATCAGGATGCGCTTGCAGCCCATCCGGTAGCTCGGCCGCAGCTTGGCGCGCAGCTCGGGGTCGGGGACCTGCTCGCTCAGGTGCTTGAGCGCGAGGCGCTCGGTGATCCGCCCGATGCTCCGGTGGCGAAACCCGAGCAGGTAGAGCTCGCGGACCCAGTAGATGCCGGCGCGGATCGCGAGCTGGAGCGGCGGGAAGGCCCGGAACAGGCGCCGCTCGAGGCTCGTGTAGCGGCGGTCCCTGCGCGGCACGATCCACGGCGGGGTGCGCTGGAAGACGTAGAGCTTGCCGACCTTCGGCTGGATCGCGGGGACGAACTGGATCGCGCTCGCGCCGGTCCCGACCGCGGCCACCCGCTCGCCGGTGAGGTCGTGCTCGTGGTTCCACTGCGCGGAGTGGAAGAGCGCGCCCTCGAAGGTGTCGATGCCGGGCACGTCGGGCAGCTTCGGCTCGCTCAGCCCGCCGACCGCCGACACCAGGATCTCGCCGCTGTAGCGGCCCTGCGAGGTTTCGAGGCGCCACAGCCGCGCCTCGTCGTCCCAGGCCGCCTCGACCATCTCGTGCCCGAAGCGGATGTGCGGGGTGATGTCGTACTTCTCGGCGCAGCGGCGCAGGTAGTCCCAGATCTCCGACTGAGGCGAGAAGGAGGTGCTCCAGTCGGGGTTCGGCTCGAAGGAGAACGAGTAGAGGTGCGAGGGCACGTCGCAAGCGCACCCGGGGTAGGTGTTGTCGCGCCAGGTGCCGCCCACGTCGTACGCGCGCTCGAAGATCACGAAGTCGTGGTATCCCGCCTTCTTGAGGCGGATCGCCATCCCGAGCCCGGCGAAGCCGCTGCCCACGATCAGGATGCGCGCGTGCCGGCTCGGCCCCGCCCCGTTCCAGCTCACGTGCCCGTTGGTCCTGCCCGTAGCCTCGATCATGGTGGGAAACAGTAGCGTACTTGACTTGTCCGCGCGAGTCGCCGGCGACCCCGCGGCGCGTCGGCCGAGCCCGCCGGCCCTTACGCAGCGCTTCGGCAACCGTTAGGCGCGCCTTATGGCCCCGGGCTCAACTTGCCGCATGGCCTCCATCGTTTCGGGGACTGACACAGCACAGTGACCTTCGCGGCATCCGAGCGGCGGCAGGCGTGAGGTCGCCGAGGCATCTGTGGTCGGGCGCCTGGCGTTCCGAGTCCGAGGCCGCGCGCCGCGAGTCAGAGGCGGACGCGGCGCGGCTTCGCCTCGAGGCCGAGCGGCGCGCCCGCCCCGGCGACGGCGGGCCGCAGCAGCCGCGCCGGCGATCGCTGCGGCTCGCGCCGGGCGTCGCGGCGCTGCTCGGCGCCGCGGTCGTGGCCGCGGCGTTCGGCATCGCCACGCTCGCGGGCGGCGGCGGAAGCGCCGGGACCGATCCGCTCCCGGCGGTGTCGAGCGCGCCGCTCAAGCCGCGGCCCGGGCAGACCCGCGTGGGCGCGATCTACGCCGCCGCCAGCCCAGCGGTCGTGTCGGTGCGGACGACGGCGGGCAGCGGCACGGGGTTCCTGATCGACAGCGACGGCACGCTCGTCACGAACGCGCACGTCGCGGGCTCGGACAAGCGCGTGATCGTCCGCTTCGGCACCCACAGCCGCCCGCTCGACGCCGACGTGCTCGGGACCGACCCCTCGAGCGACATCGCCGTGCTGAGCGTCGACCCCCGCCAGGTGCCGAACGGCGTGAAGCCGCTCCAGCTCGCCGACTCGCGCAGCGTCCGGGTGGGCGACAGCGTGGTCGCGATCGGCAACCCGTTCGGCCTCGACCGCACGGCCACCGAGGGGATCGTGTCGGGCCTCGGCCGCCAGATCCAGGCGCCGAACGGCTTCGAGATCGACGAGGTGATCCAGACCGACGCGCCGATCAACCCCGGCAACAGCGGCGGGCCGCTGCTCGACTCCTCGGCCCACGTGATCGGCGTCAACTCGCAGATCGCGACCGCCGGCTCGCAGGGCAACGTCGGCATCGGCTTCGCGGTTCCGTCGAACACCGTGCGCGACGTGGTGCCCCGGCTCGAGCGCGGGGAGCGGATCGAGCGGCCCTACCTCGGCATCTCGAGCGCGCCCGCCTCGCCCCAGAGCCCCAACGGCGTGCAGGTGCGCCAGGTGGTCCCCGGGGGGCCGGCGGACGCCGCGGGCATCCGCGTCGGCGACGTGGTTACGCGGATCGACGGACGGCCGATCGCGGATCCCTCGGAGGTGAGCCGGGCGATCGCCGGCAAGCAGCCGGGCGACAAGGTCGAGGTGGAGTTCGAGCGGGGCGGCAGACCGCAGAGCGTGACGGTCACGCTCGGGACCCGCCCGAACCACACGCCGTGAGCTTCGCGGAGCCGCTCGCGCTGCTCGCGCTGGCCGCCCTGCCGCTCGCGGTCGCGTGGTACCTGGGCGAGCAGCGCCGGCGGCGCGCGGCGGCCGCAGCGTTCGCCGCCCCCGCGCTCGAGCCGTCGGTCGCGCCGCGGCGGCCCGGCTGGCGCAGGCACCTGCCGATGCTCGCCTTCCTGCTCGCGCTGGCGCTGCTCGTGCTCGCTGCCGCGAAGCCGCAGCGCACGGTCGCGGTGCCGCTCGAGCGCGCGTCGATCGTGCTCGCGACCGACGCGTCGGGCTCGATGGCGGCGACCGACGTGCCGCCCAACCGGCTCATCGCGGCGAAGCGCGCCGTGCGCCGCTTCCTCGACCGGGTGCCGCGCGGCGTCAACGTCGGGCTCGTCGCGTTCAGCGACACGCCCACCGTGCTGCAGGCGCCGACGCGCGACCGCGCGGCCGTGCGCGCGGCGATCGACGGCATGAGCCCGAGCGGCGGGACCGCCACGGGCGACGCCGTGGCGGCGGCGGTCAAGCTCAGCCAGACGGCGGCCGGCGGCGACGGCCGGCGCCCGCCCGCCGCGGTCGTGCTGCTCTCGGACGGCGCCTCCACGCGCGGCCTCGACCCCGTGGCCGCCGCGCGGCAGGCGCGCCGGCTGGGCGTCCCGGTCTACACGGTGGCGTTCGGGACCGCGCGCGGCACGATCACCGTCCCGCGCCGGGGCGGCGGGAGCGAGACGCGGCCGGTCCCGCCCGACCCGCGCGCGCTCGCGCTCGTCGCGAGCGCCTCCGGCGGCCGCGCCTTCAGCGCGAGCAGCGCGGAGGGGCTCGACGCCGTCTACGAGCGGCTCGGCTCGCAGCTCGGCCACAAAACCGAGAAGCGCGAGGTCACGGCGGCGTTCGCGGGCGGCGGGCTGGCGCTCCTGCTCACGGGCACGGCGATGTCGCTCGCGTGGTTCGGCCGCCTCGTCTGACCAGGAAAGGAGAGGCCCTTGAGCACAGGCAACGACGACCGAGGCGCCCTGAGGCGCGAGGCCCGCGCCGCGCTGGAGGAGGCGCTGCACGAGGTGAAGCGCGTGATCGTCGGGCAGGACGCGATGCTCGAGCGGCTGCTCGTCGCGCTGCTCGCCGGCGGGCACGTGCTGCTCGAGGGCGTGCCCGGGCTGGCGAAGACGCTCACCGTGAAGACGCTCGCCCAGGTGCTCGGCGGGAGCTTCCGGCGCATCCAGTTCACGCCGGACCTCGTGCCGGCCGACCTCGTCGGCACGCGCGTGTACCGGCCGGACACCGGCCGCTTCGACATCGAGCTCGGGCCGGTGTTCGGCAACTTCCTGCTCGCCGACGAGATCAACCGCGCCCCGGCCAAGGTGCAGTCCGCGCTGCTCGAGGTGATGCAGGAGCAGCAGGTGACGATCGGCGGCGAGACCTTCGCGGTGCCGCTGCCGTTCCTCGTGATGGCGACGCAGAACCCGATCGAGTCCGAGGGCACCTACCCGCTCCCCGAGGCGCAGGTCGACCGCTTCCTGATGAAGGTCGTGGTCGGCTATCCCACGAGCGGCGAGGAGGCCGCGGTCGTCGGCCGGTCCCTGTCCGACCCCGCCGAGGTGCGCGAGCTGCTCGCACTCGAGGATCTGGGCCGCTTCCGCGCGGCGGTCGCCGACGTGCTCGTCGACCGCGAGGTGATCGCCTACGCCGTCGCGCTCGCGGACGCGACGCGCAACCCGGCCGCCTACGGCCTCGAGGAGATCGCGCAGTACATCGAGTTCGGCGCGAGCCCGCGGGGGCCGATCGGGCTGGCGCAGTCGGCGCGGGCGCTCGCGCTGCTGCGCGGCCGCGGCCACGTCACGGCGGCGGACGTGCGCGACCTCGCGCCCGACGTGCTGCGCCACCGGCTCGTGCTCTCGTACGAGGCGCTGAGCGACGACGTGACCGCGGACGAGCTGCTCGCGAAGGTGCTCGCGGCGGTCGAGCCGCCGGCCGCGGACGGCTTCCACGACACGCTGGCGGCGTGAGCCGGGCGCCCCTCAGCCCGCCGGCGGCGCGCCAGGGCCCCGGCCCGATGCGCCGAGGGCTGCTCGAGGCGCTCGACCTCGTGGTGGCGCGGCGCGCCGCGGGCGCGCTGCCCGGTGACCGGCGCGGCGTGGGCCTCGGCACGGGGACGGAGCTCGCGCAGCTGCGGCCCTACGAGGTCGGCGACGACGTGCGCCAGATCGACGCGGCGGCGACCGCCCGCACAGGGGAGGCCCACGTCCGCCTGCACGTGCCCGACCGCACGCTCACCACCTGGCTGCTCGTCGACGTCTCGCCGTCGATGGCGTTCGGCACGGCGGAGCGGCTGAAGGCGGACGTGGCCGAGGGGGTGGCGCTCGTGCTCGGCAGCCTGGCGGTGCGCCGCGCGGGCCGTGTCGCCCTGATCGCGTTCGGCGCGGGTACGCCGCGCCTCATCCCGCCGCGCGCGTCGCGGCCCGGCGTGGCGGCGCTGCGGCGCGCCCTCGCGGAGGGGGTGGCGCCGGACGGCGCGCACGACCCGCTCGCACTCGGCCACGCGCTCACCCTGGCCGGCAAGGCGGCGACCGAGCCCGGCCTCGTCGTGGCGATCTCCGACTTCCGCGACCAGCGCGGCTGGACGCGCCCGCTCGCCGCGCTGCGCGCGCGCCACTCGCTGCTCGCCGTGGAGGTGCGCGACCCGCGCGAGCAGGTCCTCCCCGCCGTGGGCAGGCTCACCCTCGTCGACCCCGAGACCGGCGAGCACGTCGAAGCCGACACCTCACACCCGCGCGTGCGCGAGCGCTTCGCGCGGATCGCGGCCGAGGAGCGCGCCCGGGTCGCGCGCGAGCTGCGGCGGCTGAGCGTGGAGCACGCGGTGGTGTCGACGCACGGCGACTGGCTCGGCGAGCTCGGCCGGAGGCTCCGGTGAGCTTCGCCGCCCCGCTGTTCCTCCTGGGGCTGCTGCTCGTGCCGCTCGCGCTGGCCGCCGAGGCGGCGCGCCGGCGGCGGGCGCGCCGCTACGCGGTGCGCTTCACGGCCGTGCCGGCGCTGCGCGCGGCGGTCGGCGCGGAGCCCGCCTGGCGCCGGCGCCTGCCGGCCGCGCTCGCGCTCGCCGCGGTCGCCGTGCTCGTCCTGGCGATGGCGAAGCCGCAGCGCACGGTCGCCGTGCCGGTCGAGCGTGGCTCGATCGTGCTCGTCACCGACCACTCGCGCTCGATGCTCGCCGCCGACGTCGAGCCGGACCGCCTGGGCGCCGCGAAGGCCGCCGCGCGCGCGTTCATCGCCAAGCTGCCGAGGACGATCCGGCTCGGCGCGGTCGCCTACTCGGACGCGCCCGACGCCCTCCAGGCCCCCACCTCCGACCACTCCGCGGCGCGGACCGTGATCGAGCGGCAGCGGGCCGACGGCGGCACCGCCACCGGCGAGGCGCTCGCGGTCGCGCTCCGGATGCTCGCGCCGGGCGGGCGGGACGACAAGCGACCGCCGGCGGCGATCGTGCTGCTCTCGGACGGGGCGACCACCGTGGGGCGGGACCCGGTCGCGGTCGCGGGCCAGGCGCGCCGACTGGGCATCCCGATCTACACCGTCGCGCTCGGCACGACCGGGGCGACGGTGCCGAGCCCCGGCTTCGGCCCGCCGCTCCCGGTGCCGCCCGACCCCGAGACGCTCGCGCGGATCGCGTCAACCTCGAACGGCAAGGCGTTCGCCGCGGAGGACGACCAGCGCCTGGCCTCGATCTACAAGACGCTCGGCTCGCGGCTCGGAACGCGCTCGGAGAAGCGCGAGATCACGACCGGCTTCGCCGCCGGCGGCCTCGCGCTGCTGCTCGCGGCCGCCGCCGCGTCGGTGCGGCTCGGCGGCCGGCTGCCATAAATATCCGATCTCCAGTCGACTTTCTGCCCTTTTGCCTGTTATGCTGCCGCTCCCGGTACACCCGACCCGTCCCCGTCGAGGTGAAGAGGATGGCCACGCTCAAGCCTGATCCGACCTTCTACCCCTCGCCGCGCAGCGCGATCGAGGCGCCGCCCGAGGAGCTCGCCTACGTCGTCGCGCTCAACACCGGCGCGAACGGCGGCGCCAGGCCCGACGCGCTCACGGTGGTGGACCTGAACCCGAGCTCGTCGACCTACGGCCGGCTCATCGGGCGGCTCGACATGCCCAACGTCGGCGACGAGCTGCATCACTTCGGCTGGAACGCCTGCTCGTCCGCGCTCTGCCCCTGGGCGCCGCACCCGCACGTCGAGCGCCGCTACCTGCTCGTGCCCGGCCTCCGCTCCTCGCGCATCCACGTCGTCGACGTGAAGGACGACCCCGTCAACCCGAAGCTCGTGAAGGTGATCGAG
>JADGHQ010000044.1 GCA_019683805.1 Thermoleophilaceae bacterium | reverse complement strand
AGCGAGCGTGGCGACTCCGAGCCGATCGTCTCCACGTAGGAGTCGCCGCCGCCCCCGCCGACGAGGAAGCGCTCGAGCGCGAACGCGAGCTCCACGCGCCGCTGCAGCGCGCGGCGCTCGTGCTCCTCGGCGCAGAGCGCGGCGAGGCGCAACGAGAGGCTGGCCCGACCGGCCTCGTCGCCCGCGTCGAGCAGGCCGCGCAGCGCGAGCAGGTAGTCGGAGAGCGCCTCGGTGTCGCGCGGCCGCTCGCAGCCGAGCTCGAAGCGGCGTAGCCCCCAGCTCACGCGGCCCGGCGGGCGCGCCTGCTCGACCGCGCCGAGCAGCTCGCGCAGCTCGGGCTCCTCGCCCTCGAACAGCACCCAGGGCTCGCCGCGCAGCGTTCCCGCGCCGCCGAGCGCGAGGGGCTGCCACGAGCCCGTCTCGGCGCGCCCGTATGCGAGCGGCGCGAGCGCCACCGCCCCGTGCTTGAGCAGCCGCAGCGCACGCTCGAGCGAGCGGAAGCGCGCTCCCGCCTCCTCGACCGGCAGCGGGTCGGACGGCGAGATCTCGCGCGCCAGCACCGCGGCCACCTCTCCGCCGCGCTCGGCGGGGCCGTGCCCGAGCCAGGCCTCGACGGGCAACTCGAGGGCGGCGCGGCGGGCGAGCGACAGGCCGCCGCCGAGGTCCACGCAGTCGGCCTCCATGTCCAGCCCGAGCAGCGGCGCGGCGACGAGCGCGCGCACCGTGTCCGCGTACAGCGACCGCTCGACGTCGGCGTACAGCCGCTCGAAGCGCTCCTCGGGGAAGGCGAAGCTCGTGGCCTGCTCGTAGAGGCGCTCGAGCATCGCCTGCAGCGCGGGCTCCGCGTCGACGCCCAAGCGGCCCTGGAGGCGGAGGTAGGTGGCCGCGCCGCGGCCGAGCGCCTCGGCCGCGCGCGAGCAGGTCGGCAGCGCGCGGAGCCTGTGCCAGCGCTCGGCGATGAACTCGGCGGTGAGCGGCTCGTAGCGGTAGAGCGTGGCGCCCGAGCCGGGCTCCTCGAGGACCTCGAACCGGATCTCGGCGCCAGCGGCGAGATCGGCCTCGAGGACGGCCGCTGCTTCGAGCGCGAAGTCGCGGAGGGCGTCGTGCAGGGCTCGATTGCGCATGCCCCGCGTTTCGCCGCGGAACCGCGCGTTCCTCTCGCGGGCGCTACGCGGCCCCGACCGCCGCCGGCTCGCGCTGCGCGCGTCCGTCCGAGCGACACGCATCCGCGAGCCACTGGCGCCCGTAGGCGCGCATCGCCTCGACCACCGGGAGCAGCGCGCGACCCTTCTCGGTGAGCGCGTACTCCACGCGCGGCGGGACCTCGGGGAAGGTCCGGCGTACCACGATCCCCTCGTCCTCGAGCGCGCGCAGCCGCAGCGACAGCGTGCGCGGCGAGATGCCGGCCAACGATCGCTCGAGCTCACAGAAGCGGCTGCGGCCCTCCGCGAGGTCGCGGATGATGAGGATCGTCCACTTCCCGCAGATCAGCTCGGCAGTGGCGCAGACGGGACAGGTGTCGTTGCCCACTCTCGCCATCTGACTCACAGTCTAGCTCCTACTTCAAGAAGTGAAGCTTTGGGACCGCCCCTTGCGGGCGCTTTGGATGCCCCTTGAGCTGCGTGACCGTTTTGCGCGCTGGCCGCGGTGCCGCGCCCGCGCCCGCCGGGCGCGCCCGCGCCCGAGCCGCCGGCCCGGCTAGGAGGCGAAGACCTGGTCGACCGACGTCGAGCGCTGGCCGTCGGACGAGACCATGAGCTTGAGGTCGTGCGGGTTGGTGGCGGCCGCGAGGGCCTCCTCCATCGCCACGCGCCCGGCGCGCACGTGCGCGAGCAGCGCCTGGTCGAAGGTCTGCATGCCGTAGTACTCGCCCTCGGCGATCGCCTCGGTGAGGCGGCCGGTCTCCTCGGGGTCGAGGATCATGTCGCGCACGCGGCCGGTCATGCGCAGCACCTCGCAGGTCGCCACGCGGCCGTGGCCGTCCGGCGTGCGCACGAGGCGCTGCGAGATCACGCCCTTGAGCGTCCCGGCGAGCATCGCGCGCACCTGCTGGTGCATGTGCGGCGGGAAGAAGTCGATGATGCGGTTCACCGTCTCCGGAGCGTCGACGGTGTGGAGCGTCGAGAACACGAGGTGGCCGGTCTCGGCGGCCGAGAGGGCCGTGGCCACCGTCTCCTCGTCGCGCATCTCGCCGATCAGGATCACGTCCGGGTCCTGGCGCAGCACGCGGCGCAGCGCGCGCTTGAAGGACGTCGTGTCGTTGCCGACCTCGCGCTGGTTGATGATCGAGAGCTTGTCGCGGTGGAGGAACTCGATCGGGTCCTCGATCGTGACTATGTGCTTCGACTTCGAGGTGTTGATCGCGTCGATCATCGCCGCGAGCGTGGTCGACTTGCCCGAGCCGGTCGTGCCCGTGACGAGCACGATGCCGCGCTCCTCCTCGGCCAGCTCGCGGATCACGGGGGGCAGGTTCAGCTCCTCGATCGTGCGGATCGTGTGCGGGATCGCGCGGCAGACGAGCGAGATCGCTCCGCGCTGGCGGAACGCGTTCACGCGGAAGCGGGCGAGCCCAGGCACCGCGTACGCGAAGTCGACCTCGTGCTCCTTCGCGAACTCCTCGAGACGGTCCTCGCTCGTGAGCATCTCGTGGAGGACGCGCTCGGTGTCCTCCGGACGGAGCGGCTCGGAATCCGGGATCGGCTCGAGCGTGCCGTGCGTGCGAATGAGCGGACGCGACGGCACCTTGAGGTGGAGGTCGGAGCCTTCCTGCTCGATGACGCGGCGCAGCGCTGCGTGCAGGTCGAACATCCCTCCATCTATCGGAAGCCCCGCTGCGCGACTTGAGCCGCGCCACGCCGGGGGCGCCGCGCCCCGGGAAAGAGGCTGACCCGGCCGCCTGGACCGGGTCAGCAAGAGGTCGGCGTCGAGGAGATCGCGCCTACGCCACGTCGCGGAGCTTCTGGGCCTCCGCGAGCGACTGCAGCTTCTTCAGCGACTGGTTCTCGATCTGGCGGATGCGCTCGCGCGTGACGTTGAAGGTGCGACCCACCTCGTCGAGGGTGCGCGGGTGCTCGCCGCCGAGCCCGTAGCGCAGCTCGAGCACGCGGCGCTCGCGGTAGGAGAGGTTCTCCAGGGCCTCGCGCAGCGCCTCCTTGGTGAGGATCTCGGCCGCGCGCTCGTACGGGGACTCGGCGCGCTCGTCGGCGATGAACTGGCCGAACTCCGACTCCTCCTCGTCGCCCACCGGCTTCTCGAGCGAGACCGGCGCCTGCGCCGAGCGCTTGATCGACTCGACCTCCTCGGGGTCGATGCCGGTGACCTCGGCGATCTCCTCGGCGGTCGGCTCGCGCCCGAGCTCGGTGACGAGCTTCCGCTCGGCGCGACCGATCTTGTTGAGCTTCTCGACGACGTGGACCGGGATGCGGATCGTGCGCGCCTTGTCGGCCAGCGCGCGCGCGATCGCCTGCCGGATCCACCAGGTGGCGTAGGTCGAGAACTTGAACCCCTTGCGGTAGTCGAACTTCTCCGCGGCGCGCACCAGGCCGAGCGTGCCCTCCTGGATCAGGTCGAGGAAGGGCAGCCCCTGGTTGCGGTAGTTCTTCGCGATGGAGACGACGAGCCGCAGGTTCGACTCGACCATCTTCTGCTTCGCGTCGAGATCGCCGCGCTCGATGCGCTTCGCGAGATCGACCTCCTCCTGCGCGGTGAGCAGGCGGACCTTGCCGATGTCCTTCAGGAAGAGCTGAAGGGAATCGGTGGTCATGTCGGGGCGCAGGTCGAGCTGGGCCTTGGCCTTGCGGCGACGGCCGGAGCGGTCGAGCGCACGCTCCTCGTGGGCCACCGGCAGCGCCTGGTCGATCTCCTCGACCAGCTCGATCTCGGACCGCTCGAGGAACCCGTGCAGATCCTCGATGTCGCCCTCGTCCAGGTCGATCTCAGCCAGCGCGGACGCGACCTCGGAGTAGGTCAAGACCCCCGTCTGCTGGCCCTTGGTTACGAGGAGCTTGACCTCCTCGAGTTCCTGAAGTTCCGCTACTGACATTGACGTCCGATCTAGGTCAGATGGCTCCTGAGCGCGCAACACGCCATTCAAGCATGGGCTCGCTCGAAGTCTAAAACTCCGGGTTGACGGGTCAAGATGCGCAGCAGGGCACCTCCCGACGCACGCGCCCCGAAGCGAGCACGTGATACCCGGCGACCGGGTATCTCATGCGCGACCGCCCTCGCACCGTGATATCGATCACGCATCGACGAACGTTCGCCCGGGCTTCGGTCCCCGAAGGGCTGTATCTTCAGCGGTCCTTGAGCCTGCACGCCGACAGCCAGCGCCACCAGGACGGACGCCCGTGAGCCCGCAGCCGAAACGCGGAAGCGCCGCCGGGGACCGCACGGTGCTCGGGAACCTCCCGCGCTCCCGGCCCGGTACGCGCAGCGCGCGGCGCGCGGCGAAGCCGCGCTCGACCGCGAAGGCGGCCGGCTCGGGAGCAACCGCCCGCTCCGGCGCCGCCGCGCGGAAGACCGCCTCCGCGCCGCCTCCGGCCTCGCACGGCGCCGACCCGGTGAGGACAGCGGTCGACCTCGCCGTAAAGGTCGTCGAGACCGGCGTCGGGGTGGCGTCGAAGGTCGCGGGCGGGATCCTTCGGCGCCTGCCGCGCCCGTAGCGGGGCCGTGGCCCGGCCCGCGCCGCCGGGCGGCCACGCGCGCGGCCGCCGCCGCCGGCGAGCCTGGCGGGCGATCGCCTACTTCTACCGGAAGGCCTACGGCGACAACATCACCGGCCTCTCGGGGATGGTCGCCTACAACCTGCTCCTGTCGATCTTCCCGCTGGCGCTGCTCGCGCTCTTCGTCGCAGGCCGGGTGCTGCGCAGCCCCGACGTCCAGGCGAGCGTGCTGCGGGACCTGACCCGGCTCTTCCCCTCGGCCGCCGAGTCGACCTTGCGGGATGTGCTGAAGCAGCTGCGCGACTCGAGCACGGGCGTCGGGATCGGCGCGCTGCTCTCGAGCATCTGGATCGGCTCGTCGTTCTGGGGCGCCCTCGACACCGCGTTCTGCCGCATCTACCACGTCAAGTGCCGCAGCTGGGTCGAGCAGAAGCGCTTCTCGCTCGCGATGCTCGTCGTGGTGCTGCTGTTCATGGCGGCCACCGTCGCGCTGCCCACGCTCCAGAGCCTCGTGGCGTCGAGCGCGAGCGACCTGCCGTTCGGGCTCTCGACCGTCGAGCGACTGGTCTACGCGCTCTCGATCGCCGCCGGGCTCGTGATCACGTTCTCGATCCTGTGCGTGATCTACTGGGCGGTGCCCAACCGGCTCGTGCCCTGGCGCGCGATCTGGCCCGGCGCGCTGCTCGCCACCTTCGCGATCGCGGTCGTGGACTGGGCGTTCCCGCTCTACCTGGGGAACATCTCGACGATCGCGCACCTCGGCACGACCTTCGTCTTCGTGCTGATCCTGCTCGTCTGGTTCTACGTGCTCGCGATCATCCTGCTCGCCGGCGCCGTCGTGAACGCGATGCGCTTCGAGTACCACGACACGGGCGACGTGACGCTGCCCTGCTGAGCCGCGCACGGGGGACCGCCGCCCGTGCGGTGCCGCCCGCCCCGGCGGTATAGTGTCCCGCCGCCGAATCGTCCGGCCCCCCGGCCGGGCGAGCGGGGGACCCAGAGCCGGCCGAGCGGCCGGCGGGGGCGAAAGGGCGCATCGCCGCGCCCGAGCGCACGTCGCGAGCCCGTCAGCTAACCCCGCAGGCGAACCGGGAGCAGAGCTTGCGAACCGATCGCTGCACAAGCGCGCTGTCCGCCCTCCTTGCAGCGCTCGCGCTGGGCGCGTGCGCCGTCGCGGCCGCCTCCGCGGCGGCCGACACGGGCGCCGGCACCGGCGGCGTGCCGGCCGCGGACGGCAAGGGCGCGAGCCTCGCGCTCAGCTCCCGCCGCAGCGGTTGGGTGGGCCGAACGCTGCGCCTGGCGGGCGCCGACCCGCGCGCCGCAGGCCATACCGTGCTCGTGCAGGCGGCTGTCCCGAACGATCCGTGGACGACCGTGGCGACCGCCGCGGGCGACGGATCCGGCGCCTTTCGCGCGAGCTGGACGCCGACGCGGGCGGGCCTCTACAGCATCCGCGCCGTGCTCGCCGACGGGCAGGCGGGCGAGGCGTCCTCCGGCGGACCGCCGCGCACGATCACGGTCTACCGGCGTGTCGTGGCAAGCTGGTACGGCCCCGGCTTCTACGGCAGGCGCACCGCGTGCGGGGTGAGGCTGACGCGCGCGACGATGGGCGTGGCGCACCGCCGCCTGCCCTGCGGGACGCTCGTGTCCGTCTCCTACCGCGGGCACAGGGTCACCGTGCCGGTGATCGACCGCGGCCCGTACGCGCGCCGCGTCTCCTGGGATCTGACGAGCGCGACCGCGAAGGCGCTCGGGGTCTCGGTGACGAGCCGGGTCGGCGTCGCTCCGATCGCCGCCGACCCCCCGGTCGGCGCGCGCCGGTGATGTACCCGAAAGGGAGTATGCTCGGCTCCTGATGTCTCGACCCCTGACCGTGGCGGGCAGGCTGCGCTGCCTGGTCGTGGACGAGCACCCCGTGGTGCGCCAGGGCATCCGGGCGCTGCTCGAGCGCGACCTGCCCGAGGTCGAGGTCGAGAGCGTGCCGACCCCCGAGGCCGCCCTCGAGGGAGCGCCCGGCTCGAGGCCGGACGTGGTGATCGTCGACCTGCGCCGCGCGGGCGGCGACGTGCGGGAGACGGTCGGCCGCCTCCGGGAGCGGCTCCGCTCGCCGATCGTCGTGTTCACCGCCGACGGCGGCTCGCGGATGCTCGCCGAGGCGATCGAGGCGGGCGCGAAGGGGTACGTGCGCAAGGACTCCCCGCCCGAGGATCTCGTGCGCGCGATCCGAGCCGCCGCGAACGACGAGTTCTACGTCGACCCGGCGCTGTCGTCGTCGCTCGTGCTCGACGAGGGCGACCACAAGCTCACGGCGCGCCAGCGCGAGATCCTGCAGCTGCTCGCGAACGGCCTCCACACCGAGGAGGTCGCGCGGAAGCTGCGCCTCTCGACCGAGACGGTGCGCACGCACACGAAGCGCATCCTCTCGAAGCTCGGCGCGGGCACGCGCACGCAGGCGGTGGCGATCGGGATCCGGTCGGGGCTGATCGAGTAGCGCGCCGCCGGCGGCCCGCCGCGCCTCAGCGCCGGCTGCCCGCCTCCGCGTCGTCGCCCGGAAGCGCGAGGTCGCTCGGGCTGCCGACGGCGACGCGCTCGCCCGACGCCTTCGCCCGGTACATCGCCGAGTCCGCGAGCTCGAGCAGCTGCTCGGGGTCCACGCCGTGCTGCGGGCACGAGACGACCCCGATCGCGACGCCGATCTGGCTGTTCCCCGGGCAGTCGATCTGCTCCACCGCCGCGCCGATGCGGTAGGCGAGGATCTTCCCCCCGGACGCTGTCTGGTGCGGGGCGAGCACGCAGAACTCGTCGCCGCCCATGCGAACGGGCGTGTCGATCGTGCGGACGGTCTCCCGGATCGCGGCGCTCACCCCCACCAGGATGCGGTCCCCGGCGGCGTGGCCGTGCGCGTCGTTGATGCGCTTGAGCCCGTTGATGTCGAGCAGGAGCAGGGCGAAGGAGTCGCCGTAGCGCTGCTGGATGCCGACGAGGTGCGCGAGCTGCTGCTTCAGGTAGCGGACGTTGTAGAGGCCGGTGAGCGCGTCGGTGTTGGCGAGCCACTCGAGCTCGCGCGAGCGCTCCCGCACCAGCTCGTCGGCCGCCGCCGCCTGGATCCCGCCGAACACCCCGGCGAGCCGCACGGCGCCGTCGGCGAAGGCCTCGGTGTCGGCCCCCTCCAGCTCGCGGCCGAGCGCGCCGAGCAGCACGGCCTGGAGCGCGGCGATGTCGGCCACCAGCTCGGACGGCGCGGGATGCTCGCGCCCGGCGATGGCGGCGATCCTGCGCGCGACCCCCTCCAGCCGATGCGCGGCGGCCTCGCCGCCCTCGGCGACGGCGCGGACCACCGAGCCGATGACGTCGGGGAGCTCGCGCGCTACGCGGTCGGTCGGGATCCGCTGGATGTCCTCGAGGGGCGCGCGCTCGAGCACGCGCAGCAGCCACGCCTTGGCGAGGTCAGCCCGGCACTCGTCGAGCCGGCGTAGCGATGCGTCGAGCGCAGAAGAGAAGCCGCGAACCGTCGGTTGAGGCACGTTCCATCCTTGTCGGCCTTGCGATCGATGCTAAACCCGCCCCCGCACTTCCCGCAAGCTGGGGACACGCGGCGCGCTTTCGGGGTCCAAGGCCGTCCTCGGGCCGGGGCGCGCGGGCAGGAGATGCGGCGCCGACCGCCGAAGATGGCCGAGCCATGTACTCGGCCGACTCGAGGACGCTGCTCGCCGCCCGCCGCGAGGCGGTGCTCAAGCGCTGGCTTGCGCTGGAGGTCGAGCGCGCGTCGCTCGAGGAGCTCGCGCGCACCTCGCTCGCGGAGCGCCTGCGCCAGCTCGAGCGCATGTTCGACGCGGCGCTTGAGGAGCTGGCCCACCCGCCCTCCGAGCCGGCCGAGCCGGCGCCCGCGGAGGCGATCGAGGAGGTCCTCTCGGACCTCGCCGGCACCGGTCGGCCGCTCACGGTCGTGGTCGCGGAGGCGCCGGGCGCGGACCGCGGGGCGCGCGCCGCGCTCGCCGAGGACTTCGAGGAGGGGGCCGCGGTGCTGGGCTCGGGCGCCGGTCGCGTGGTCGCGATCCTGCCGAACATCGGCCGGTCCACCGCGCCGGCGCTGGCGGACCGGCTGCGGCTGAGGCTGTGGGACCTGTGCGGAGGGGGCGAGCGCATGCCGGAGACGGGCATCGCCTGCTACCCGGACGACGGCCGCCGCGGCGACGCGCTCCTGTCGGTCGCGCTCGAGCGCCTCGGCGCGGCGCGCGACCTCGCCGGAACCGCCACGCCCCCGCCTTCGGTCGCGACGCTCCACGGCCCGCTGCCCGACGGCGCGTCCGCGTCATAGGCGCCGCCCGCGCCGCGGGCGGCCCCCCGCCGCGCCGCTCGCCGCCGGCGCCCGCGGCTGCGAGCATGAGCTCGATGGCGTCCACCCTGATCTCCGTAGCCGAGGCGCGCGAGCGGGTGCTCGCCGCCGTCTCGCCCCTGCCTGTCGAGGAGGTGCCGCTCGACCGGGCGCTCGGGCGCGTGCTCGCCGAGGACGTCGCGGCGAGCGGGGACCTGCCGTCCTTCGACTCGTCCGCAATGGACGGCTTCGCCGTCGTGGCGGGCGGCGAGGCGGAGCTGCGCGTGGTGGGCGAGTCGCGCGCCGGGACGCCCTTCGCGGGCGCGCTCCGGCCGGGCACGGCCGTGCGCATCTCGACCGGAGCGGTGATCCCGCGGGGGGCGGACGCGGTGGTCCCGGTCGAGCGCGCACGGGAGCGCGACGGGCGCGTCGCGGTCCCCGCGGTCGCGCCCGGCGAGAACGTGCGGCGTGCGGGCGAGGACGTGCGAGCGGGCGAGCTGCTCGTCCGCGCCGGGGCTCCGCTCGGCCCGCCGGAGCTCGCGGTGCTGGCCGCCGCGGGGCGGGCGACCGTGCGCTGCGGCGCCCGCCCGCGCGTGGCCGTGCTCGTCACGGGCGACGAGCTCGTCGCGCCGGGCGAGCCGCTCGGGCCCGGCCAGATCCGCGACTCGAACGCCGTCGCGCTCGCGGCGCTCGCCCAGGCGGCGGGCGCGAACGTGGTGCGGCGCGAGCGCGTGCGCGACCGGCCCGCGGACACCCGCCGGGCGCTCGAGCGCGGGCTCGACGCGGCCGACGTGGTGTGCGTGTCGGGCGGCGTGTCGGTCGGGCCGCACGACCACGTGAGGCCGGCGCTGGCCGAGCTGGGAGCGCGAGAGCTGTTCTGGGGCGTGCGGCTCAAGCCGGGGAAGCCCGTCTGGTTCGGCGCCGCCGGGCGGACGCTCGTGTTCGGGCTGCCTGGCAACCCGGTGTCGGCGATGGTCACCTTCCACCTGCTCGCGCGCCCGGCGCTGCGCGCGCTCGCGGGCGCCGATCCCGCCGACCGGCGAACGACCGCGCGCCTCGACTCCTCGGTGCGCCGCAACCCCGCGCGCGACCAGGCGATCCGCTGCCGCCTCGAGCTGCGCGACGACGGCTGGCACGTGCGGCCCACCAAGGCGCAGGAGTCCCACATCCTCTCCTCGATGCTCGACGCGCAGGCGCTCGCGCTCGTGCCGGCGGGCGAGGGCGAGCTCGCGGCCGGCGAGCGGGTCGAGATACAGCTCGTCGGCTAGCCGCTACGGTTCGCGCGTGCAGCCGCACGACCCGAGGGCCGAGCTCGAGCGGCGCAGGCGCGCGCGCGCGGCCGTGCGGCTGGTGCGCGCTCCGGCGTCGACGCTCAACGACGACGGCAGCGTGGCGAGCCGGCAGGAGGCCGACGTGACGCTGCCGCGCGCGGAGCTCGACAGGCTCTGGGCCCCCGAGCACCTCGAGCGCCTCGCCCGCACCTACTGGCGCTTCCTCACGCGCATCTCGCTCGGGCTGCTGCGCGTCCTCTACACCGAGAGCTCGCGCGAGATCGTCCTGCTCGGCCGCCCGCTGCGGCTCCTCACCTTCCAGGCGCCCGAGTACGAGATGACGGCCGACTTCGGGCAGGTGACGTGGCGGATCAGCCGCGGGCTGCTGGTCGCGCGCGGGGGGCGCGACAGGGGCTACCTGCGGATCGCCGTCCGCCGGCTGCCGGGCGGGGCGGTCGACGATCGCCGGGCGACGGTCCGCGTCAGCGCCGAGGTGGCCAACTTCCATCCGATGCTCCAGGGGAGCGGCTGGTTCTCACGCATCGGCCGCTTCGTCTACCGCCTCACCCAGCTGCGCATACACGTGCTCGTGACGAACGCGTTCCTGCGCTCGCTGGCGCGGCTCGACCTCGCGCCCTCGGTGGTGGGCGCGCTGCGTCCCCGCCAGGAGGGCGAGGCCCCGCCCCGGCCGGAACGGATCAGCCGAAGCGCTCGCCGGTGATGTCGCGCAGCTTCGCCCGGTCGTGGCGGGCGCTGATCCGCCGCACCGTGCCGGAGCGCGAGCGCATCACGAGCGACTCGGTGGTCGCGCCGCGCGCGCCCTCGTAGCGCACGCCCTGGAGCACGTCGCCGTCGGTCACGCCGGTGGCAGCGAAGAAGACGTCGTTCCCCGCGACGAGCCGGTCCTGGTCGAGCACCTCGGCGAGGTCGTAGCCCCGCTCGATCGCCGCCTGCCGCTCGCGGTCGTCGCGCGGCCAGAGGCGGCCGATCATCGCGCCGCCGATGCACTTGATCGCGGCCGCGGAGATCACGCCCTCGGGCGTGCCCCCGATGCCCCAGAGCAGGTCGACGGGGGACCGCTCGGTGACCGCGAGCAGCGCGGCGGAGACGTCGCCGTCCGTGATGAAGCGGATGCGCGCGCCGGCCTCGCGGACCTCCTTGACCGCCTCGTCGTGGCGCGAGCGCTCGAGCATCACGACCATCACGTCGCGGATGTCCGTCCCCTTGCGACGCGCGAACAGCGCGAGCGTCTCGCGCAGCGGGCGGTCGAGGTCGAGCAGGTCGGCGAACTCCTCGCGCGCCGCCATCTTCTCCATGTAGACGCACGGGCCGGGATCGAACATCGTGCCGCGCTCGGAGAGCGCGATCACCGAGAGCGCGCTCGGGTAGCCCTTCGCCGTGAGCGTCGTGCCCTCGAGCGGGTCGACCGCGATGTCGACCTGCGGCGGCGAGCCGTCGCCGATACGCTCCCCGTTGTAGAGCATCGGCGCCTCGTCCTTCTCGCCCTCGCCGATCACGACAACGCCGTCCATCCGCACGCTGTGGAGCACGTGGCGCATAGCGTCGACCGCCGCCTGGTCGGCGGACTCCTTCTGCCCCATCCCGATCCAGCGCGCAGCGGCGAGGGCGGCCGCCTCGGTCACGCGCACGAGCTCGAGCGCGAGGTTGCGGTCCGGCTTGCTGGGCGCCGCCGCCTGCTCGGCTGATTCCTGTCCCGTCACCATGGCTAGACCGTACCGGGCGGCACACCCTCGTGCCTGCTGCGGCGCCCTCGCGGCCGCCGCGCCCTCGGCGGCGGGACCCTCGAGGCGGGGGCGTGGGGCGTAGAAAGCGTCTAGCCTGGGAACCAGACGCGGCAGAGGACCGCTCCCTGCCCGGACCCTGAACCCGCCCAAGTGGCTCGCGCGACCGAAACAGCGCCCCCCGGAGGGGCCAGGCCCCTGTCCGCGGAAGGCCTGGCCGAGCTGCTCGAGGAGACGCGCCGGCGCACGCTCGCCCTGATCGAGCCGGTGAGCGAGTCCGACCTCGAGCGGGTGCACGACCCGCTGATGAGCCCGCTCGCGTGGGACCTCGGGCACATCGCCGCCTTCGAGGACCTGTGGCTCTGCCGGCGGGCCGGCCGCCTCGAGCCGCTGCGGCCGGAGCTGGCGGAGGTCTACGACGCCACCGAGACGCCCCGCAGGGATCGCGGCAAGCTGCCCTACCTCGGCGCGCGCGAGGCGCGCGCCTACATGACCGAGGTGCGCGAGCGGGCGCTGTCGGTGCTCGAGCGGGTCGACCTCTCGCCCGAGTCGGACCCCCTCAACGCCCGCGGCCTCGTGTGGGAGATGGTCGCCCTGCACGAGCAGCAGCACGACGAGACGATGCTGCAGACGCTGCAGATCGCCGAGGCCGGCGTCTACCGGCCGCCCTCGCGGCGCGTCGACGCGCCCCCGGTCGAGCGGACGGGCGGCACCGTGCTCGTCGAGGCGGGCCCGTTCCCGATGGGAGACGCCGGGGCGGGCTTCGCGTACGACAACGAGCGCCCGCGCCACGAGCCCGACCTGCCGGCGTTCGAGATCGACCGCACGCCCGTGACGGTCGGCGCGTACCGGGAGTTCGTCGAGGAGGGCGGCTACCGCGAGCGGCGCTGGTGGTCGGACGAGGGCTGGGCGTGGCGCGAGGCCGAGGGCGCCGAGCGGCCGCTCTACTGGACGGCCGACGGCGGCCAGCGGATCTTCGACGCCGTCGAGCCGCTCGACGACTCGCTGCCCGTCGCGCACGTCTCCTTCTATGAGGCGGAGGCTTACTGCCGCTTCCGCGGCCGGCGGCTGCCGACCGAGGCCGAGTGGGAGAAGGCGGCGGCGTGGGACCCCGAGCGGGGCGAGCACCGCCGCTACCCGTGGGGCGACGCCGAGCCCGACACGGCCCGGGCGAACCTCGACCAGCTCGCGTTCCGGCCCCAGCCGGCCGGCTCGCGCCCCGCCGGCGCCTCCGCGTACGGCGTGCTCGGCATGGCCGGCGACGTCTGGGAGTGGACCTCGTCGCGCTTCGGCGGCTACCCCGGCTTCCGCGCCTTCCCCTACCCCGAGTACTCCGAGATCTTCTTCGGCGGCGACTACCGCGTGTTGCGCGGCGGCTCGTGGGCGACGCGCCCGCTCGTCGCGCGCACGAGCTTCCGCAACTGGGACCACCCGCAGCGGCGGCAGATCTTCGCCGGCTTCCGCTGCGCGAACGACGTGGAGCCATGAGCGACGGGGCGGCGGCGACGGCTGACGTCGTGATCGAGTCGTTCCTCGACGGCGACGGGGCGCTCGCCGAGCTCGGCCGCGAGGTGCGCGAGGGCCTCACCCGGCCGCTGCGCGAGCTGCCGCCGAAGCTCTTCTACGACGACAGGGGCTCTGAGCTGTTCGAGCGGATCACCGCGCTGCCCGAGTACTACCTCACCCGCTGCGAGCGGGAGATCCTCAACCGGCGGGCCCCGGAGATCGTCGCGCTCAGCGGCGCGCGGGAGCTCGTCGAGCTCGGGTCGGGCGTCGCCTCGAAGACGCGCGCCCTCCTGTTCGCGATGGCGGGCGCCGGCACGCTGCGCAGGTACGTGCCGATGGACGTATCCGGGTGGACCGTGCGCCGCTGCGCGGACGAGCTGGCCGAGGCCTACCCGGGACTCGCCGTCCACGGGATCGTCGGCGACTTCCGCCTCCACCTCGGCCGGATCCCGGCCGGCGGGCGGCGGCTCGTGGCGTTCCTCGGCTCGACGATCGGGAACCTGCAACCGCCCGAGCGGGCGCGCTTCCTCGCCGCGATCGCCGCGCTGCTCGACGACGACGACCGCTTCCTCCTCGGCGTCGACCTCGTGAAGGACGTGGGCGTGCTCGAGGCCGCCTACGACGACGAGCTGGGCGTGACCGCGGAGTTCAACCGCAACGCGCTGCTCGTCGTCAACCGCCTCCTCGGCGCCGACTTCGACCCGCGCTCCTTCGCACACGTCGCCTTCTTCGACCCAGCGCAGGAGTGGATCGAGATGCGGCTGCGCTCGCTGCGGCCGCGGCGCGTGTCGATCCCCGGCGCCCGCCTCGAGCTCGAGCTCGCGGCAGGCGAGGCGATCCGCACCGAGGTGAGCGCGAAGTTCACCCCGGCGCGCGTCGAGCGCGAGCTGGCCGCCGCGGGCATGGCGCTCGAGGAGCTGTTCACCGACGAGCGCGGCTGGTTCGGGCTGGCGCTCGCCCGCCGGGCGTAGCCGGGCGGGCGCCGCGGCCGCCGCCGGCCCGCGGATTAGACTGCCGCCGATGCTGAGCCTGCGCTCCCTCGCCCTCGCCGCCCTGGCGATCGCCGCCTTCTCGCCGCCCGCCAAGGCGGACGCGCGGAGCCGGCTGAAGGTCGTCCGCTACTCCGTGACGGCGCAGGGCAGCCAGACGACGAGCTGGACGCTCGACCACACCGAGTTCGACGGCTGCGTCCAGGGCGACGTGCGCAGCGTCGGGAGCGGCCGGGAGACCGTCTCCTTCAAGAGCCGCAGGGCCGCCACGGTGCTCGCGATGGCGGTCGGCGGCGACGTGCTGCTCACCTCGCCCGGCTCCGTGCCGGGCGTCCCCGTCAAGGGCGCGGTCACGCGCAGCGGCCACATCGACGTGCAGCAGCTGAGCGGCGGCGAGTCCGCCTGCGGCGGGGGTGATCCGTCGTCCCAGCCGTCCCCGCCCGATTGCGGCTCGAAGCCGTTCAGCGGGGTCGTCACGCCCGTGTGGACGAAGCCGGACGACTACCCCGGCGAGCCGCCGGTCCCGCTCGTGCCGGTGCTCCTGCTCGAGGGTCCGTACACGCGCGACGGCTCGCCCGCGTTCGACCTCTTCCACAGCTGCCCGAGCAGCGGCCTGGACGCGCTCCTTCCCACCCCGACGAGCGCGCTCCCGCGCAAGCGGCTGTTCGGCAGCGCGCGGAGCTTCACCGTCAAGGGCCGCGACAGCCAGGTGAGCGACTCGGACGGCTTCCACGCCGAGACCACGGTCCGCTGGACGGCGACATTCCGCAGGCTGAAGGGAGCCGGCTCGCCGCCGCCGCCGCGCGGCGCCCCGCCGTGCGCGGACGGGCGCGATAACGACCGCGACGGCAAGGTCGACTTCCCGCGTGACGGCGGCTGCAGCTCGCCGACCGACCGCTCCGAGTAGCGCCCGCTCGCGGTAGGGTCCCGCGCCGTGGACCTCGACGGAACCGGCACGCTGGTCGTCGGCGGGGCCTCAGGGCTCGGCGCCGCGACGGCGCGCGCGCTCGCCGAACGGGGCGCCAAGGTGGCGATCGCCGACATCGACGCCGAGAGAGCGGCCGCGCTGGTGGAGGAGCTCGGCGGCGGCGCGGTGGCCTTCCGCGCGGACGTGACCGACGAGGCGGAGGTGGAGGCGGCTGTCGCGGGCGCGGCCGAGCGCTTCGGCGAGCTGCGCCTCGCGGTCTCGTGCGCGGGCGTCGGCTGGGCCGAGAGGGTCGTGGGAAAGGACGGCCCGGCGCGGCTCGAGCCCTTCGAGACGGTGGTGCGCGTCAACCTCGTGGGCACGTTCAACGTGCTGCGGCTCGCGGCGGCCGCGATGGCGCGCAACGAGCCGGGAGCGGACGGCGAGCGCGGCGCGATCGTGATGACCGCGTCGATCGCCGCCTTCGAAGGGCAGATCGGCCAGACCGCGTACTCGGCCTCCAAGGGCGGCGTCGTCGGGCTGACGCTGCCCGCCGCGCGCGATCTCGCGCGCGCGGGCGTCCGCGTCTGCACGATCGCGCCCGGGACCTTCGACACGCCGCTGCTCGCGGGCCTGCCCGAGCCCGCCCGCAGGGCGCTCGGCGAGCAGGTCCCGTTCCCGCGGCGGCTCGGCGATCCGGCGGAGTTCGCGGCGCTCGCCTGCCACATCGCCGAGAACCGCATGCTCAACGGCGAGGTGATCCGCCTCGACGGCGCGCTCCGCATGCCCCCGCGCTGACCCCCGAGGAGGGTAGACGGTGCGAGCGGCGCGAGTGGAGGAGATCGGCAGGCGCCCGGTGCCCGGCGAGGCGCCGGAGCCCGAGCGCGGCGAGGGCGAGGCGCTCGTCGAGATCAGCGCCGCGCCGATCAACCCGATCGACCTCTCGACGGCCGCGGGCCGCTACCCGGGCGGCAGCCCGCAGGCGCCGTACACGCCCGGGCGCGAGGGCGTCGGACGGGTGCTCGAGGGCAGCCGCTTCGCGGCGGGCACGCGCGTGTACGTCGGCGCTCCGCCGGGCCGCGCCGGCACGATGGCCGAGCGCTGCAGCGCGCCCGAGGACGAGCTCTTCGAGGTGCCGGAGGGGCTCGACGACTCGCTCGCCGCGTGCCTCGGGATCGCGGGGCTCGCGGCCTGGCTCCCGCTCGGCTGGCGCGGCCGGCTGACGGAGGGCGAGACGGTGCTCGTGCTCGGCGCGACCGGGGCCGTCGGCACGATCGCCGTGCAGGGCGCGAAGCTGATGGGAGCGGGGCGCGTGGTGGCGGCCGCGCGCGACCCCGGGCAGCTCGAGCGCCTGAGGGGCCTGGGCGCCGACGCCACCGTCCGCACCTACGCGGCAGACGACCTCGCGCAGGCCTTCCGCGACGCCGCGCAGGGCGACATCCACCTCGTGATCGACCCGCTCTGGGGCGAGCCGGCCGCCGCCGCGATCGAGGCGCTGGCGCCGTTCGGGAGGCTCGTCCAGATCGGCCAGACCGCGTCGCCCTCGGCCGAGCTGCGCTCAGGCGCGATCCGCACGAAGGACGTGGAGATCATCGGCCACACCAACTTCCTCGCGCCGCGCGAGGTCCGCGAGCGCGCCTACCGCGAGCTGTGCGAGCACGCCGCGGCGGGCCGGCTGAGGCTCGAGCACGAGGACCTGCCGCTCGAGCGCGTGACCGAGGCGTGGGAGCGCCAGGAGCGCTTCCCGCGCAGGAAGCTCGTCCTGCGCCCGTGACCACGCGGCAGCCCGCAGGGGAGATGTACCGTAGTATTTCCCACTCTCTCCCTTCGACCAAGAAGCCTTCAGGAGGCCGCGACACATGCCGGAAGCAGTCATCGTCGACGCAGTGAGAACGCCGATCGGGCGCGCTTTCAAGGGCTCGCTCACGTCGGTCCGGCCCGACGACCTCGGCGCGCACGTAGTGGACGCGCTGCTCGACCGCAACCCCGAGGTGAAGCCCGAGGACGTCGAGGACCTGATCTGCGGCTGCGGCCTCCCTCAGGGAGAGCAGTCGTACAACATCGGCCGCATCATCACGCTCCTCTCGCGCCTGCCGAACAGCACGACGGGCACGACCGTGCACCGCTACTGCGCGTCGAGCCTCCAGGCGATCCGCATGGCCGCGCACGCCGTCATGGCCGGCGAGGGCCACACGTTCATCGCCGCGGGCGTCGAGCACGTCAGCCGCGTGGGCATGTGGAGCGAGGACGGCCTCCCGCAGCTCATGGGCGCGCTCGCGCAGAACGCGCCCGACGGCTTCGAGATCCCGCAGCCGAACTGGAAGAACGAGAAGCTCAACGGCCAGGACGGCCGCACCGACGCCTACATCGCGATGGGCATGACCGCCGAGAACGTGGCGGAGAAGTACAACGTCTCCCGCGAGGCGATGGACGAGTACGCCCAGCGCTCGCAGGAGCGCGCGGTGGGCGCCCGCGACAGCGGCTTCTTCGACCGCGAGATCGTGCCGGTCGAGCTGCCCGACGGCACCACCGTCTCGCAGGACGACGGCCCGCGGCCCGACTCCACCCTCGAGAAGCTCGCCCAGCTCAAGCCCGCGTTCAAGGAGGACGGCCGCGTGACCGCGGGCAACTCCTGCCCGCTCAACGACGGCGCCGCCGCCGTGCTCGTGATGGAGCGCAAGCGCGCCGAGGAGCTCGGGCTCAAGCCGCGCGCGCGCGTCGTCGCCTCGGCCACGAGCGGCCTCGAGCCGGAGATCATGGGCGTGGCGCCGATCGGCGCGATCAGGAACGTGCTGAAGCGGGCCGGGATGACGATGGACGACGTCGACATCGTCGAGCTGAACGAGGCGTTCGCCGCCCAGGTGCTGCCGATCGCGGACGAGTGCGGCATCCCGATCGAGAAGCTCAACCCGCACGGCGGCGCGATCGCGCTCGGCCACCCGTTCGGCATGACCGGTGCCCGCATCATGGCCACGCTGCTCAACGGCCTCGAGACGACCGACAAGCAGATCGGCCTCGAGACGATGTGCGTGGCGGGCGGCCAGGGCATGGCGATGATCGTCGAGCGGCTGAACTAGGAGACCGCAGGCCGGCTGAGGGCGCGGGTCGGCGTGTCCCGACCCGCGCC
>JADGHQ010000121.1 GCA_019683805.1 Thermoleophilaceae bacterium | reverse complement strand
GGTTCGCGAGCAGATGCTGTTCCGCGAGCACGAGGCCGAGCTTGCGATCGAGGGTGAGGGCCCCGCTTGGGCCTTCGATGCCGACGGCCAGCTCTTCCGGCTTGTTTCCGAGGCGCGGCGTATCAGGCTTGCGCACCTCTTTGACCCTTTGCTGGCGGTCACCACGTCCGTGGTCGAGCCGCTTCCGCACCAGATCCGCGCGGTTTACGGCTCGATGCTGCCCCGTCAGCCGCTCCGCTTCCTGCTCGCCGACGATCCCGGGGCCGGCAAGACGATCATGACCGGCCTCTACATGAAGGAGCTGCTCTTGCGGGGCGACATGCGCCGCTGCCTCGTCGTCGCGCCGGGCAACCTGGTCGAGCAGTGGCAGGAGGAGCTGTTCGACAAGTTCGGCCTCGAGCTCAAGATCGTGACTCGGGACATGGTCGAGGCCGCCCGTACGGGCAATCCGTTTGCCGAGGAGAACGCGCTGATCGCCCGCCTCGACCATCTCTCCCGCAACGAGCACCTCCAGGAGCGGTTGCGCGTGACCGAGTGGGACTTCGTCGTCGTCGACGAGGCCCACAAGATGTCCGCGCGCTACTTCGGGGACGAGCTGAAGCGGACGAAGCGCTACGAGCTCGGCGAGCTGCTGGGAAGCATCACGCGGCACTTCCTGCTGCTCACCGCGACGCCTCACTCGGGCGACGAGGAGTCGTTTCAGCTCTTTCTCGCCCTGCTCGATGCCGATCGCTTCGCCGGGCGCGCGCGCGACGGCACCCGGGTGGACGCGAGCGACCTCATGCGCCGCATGCTCAAGGAGGATCTGCTCCGCTTCGACGGCCGGCCACTCTTCCCAGAGCGTCGCGCCTACTCGGTCGGCTACGAGCTGTCCGACGAGGAGGCGCTCCTCTACGACGAGGTCACCGCTTACGTCAAGGATGAGATGAACCGGGCCGACCGGCTCGCGGCGGCAGGTGAAGGTCGCCGCGGCAACACGGTCGGGTTCGCGCTAACGATCCTGCAGCGGCGTCTCGCCTCCTCGCCCGAGGCGATCTACCAGTCGCTTCGCCGCCGCCGCGAGCGGCTGGAGGAGCGCCTGCGGGCCGCTAGGCTCGGACGGCGGGCGGAGGAGCTGCGTCGGCTGCAGGAGCCGCCGCTCCTCGGCGACGAGGAGCTCGAGGACGTCGACGACCTGCCCGAGGCGGAGCTCGAGGAGCTCGAGGAGGAGCTGGTCGACCAGGCCACCACCGCCGAGACGGTGGCCGAGCTCGAGGCCGAGATCGCGACGCTCGGCCGCCTCGAGGAGCTCGCCCGCCGCGTACGTAACTCGCGCCGAGACCGCAAATGGGAGGAGCTCTCGAAGCTCCTCCACGACGAGGCCGAGATGTTCGATCGCGACGGCGCCCGCCGGAAGCTGATCGTCTTCACCGAGCACCGCGACACGCTCAACTACCTCACCGAGCGGCTGCGCGTGCTGCTCGGCCGTGACGATGCCGTCGTCACGGTCCACGGCGGCACGAAGCGGGAGGAGCGCAAGCGAGCGCAAGAGCTCTTCACGCAGGAGAAGGACTGCGTCGTGCTCGTCGCCACCGACGCCGCCGGCGAGGGCATCAACCTCCAGCGCGCGCATCTGGTCGTGAACTACGACCTCCCCTGGAACCCGAACCGGATCGAGCAGCGCTTCGGCCGGGTCCACCGCATCGGCCAGACCGAGGTCTGCCACATGTGGAACCTCGTCGCGACCGAGACGCGCGAGGGCGACGTGTTCGCCCGCCTCCTCACGAAGATCGAGCAGCAACGGGAGTCGCTGGGCGGGCGGGTGTACGACGTGATCGGCCAGGTCTTCGAGGGTCAGGAGCTGAAGCGGCTCCTGATCGAGGCGATCCGCTACGGCGAGCGGCCCGAGGTGCGCGAGCGGCTCGAGCGCGTGGTGGACGAACGGGTCGGCCAGGGGTTGCGCGAGCTGGTGAGGGAACACGCGCTCGCGGCGGATGTCCTGGGTCCCGCCGACGTCGAGCGGATCAAGGAGGAGCTCGAGCGCGCGGAGGCGCGCCGGCTCCAGCCCCACTACATCCGCGCCTTCTTCCTCGAGGCGCTCGAGCGGCTCGGCGGGCGGGTCGCTGAGCGCGAGCCCGGGCGCTACGAGATCACGCACGTCCCGGCTGCGGTGCGCGAGCGGGATCGCCAGATCGGCGTCGGCGCGCCGGTGCTGCGCCGCTACGAGCGGGTCACGTTCGAGAAGGATCTCGTCCGCGTGCCGGGGAAGCCGCTCGCTGTGCTGGTCGCGCCCGGCCACCCGCTGCTCGACGCGGTGCTCGACGTGACGCTCGAGCGCCACGCGAGCCTGTTGAAGCACGGCGCTGTGCTCGTGGACGAGACCGACCCCGGCGAGGAGCCGCGCCTCCTGCTCTACCTCGAGCACGCGATCGAGGACGGCCGGGTCGACCGGGCGGGCAACCCGCGCGTCGTGTCGCGACGCTTCCAGTTCGTCGAGCTCGGCCGCGACGGGGCGGTGCGCGTGCTGGAGGGCGCGCCGTACCTCGACTACCGTCCGGCGAGCGACGAGGAGCGCGAGCTGCTCCGGCCAGAGCTCGACGCGGCGTGGCTGCGCGGCGACGTTGAGCAACGTGGCCTCGAGCACGCCGTCGCCGAGCTTGCGCCGCGCCACTTGGAGGAAGTGCGGCGCCGGACGATCGAGCGGGTCGACAGGACCGCGGCCGCCGTGCGCGAGCGGCTGCTGCGCGAGATCGCGTACTGGGACCACCGGGCCAACGAGCTCGCGGAGCAGGAGCGCGCGGGGAAGCAGCCGCGCATGAACCCCGAGCGGGCGCGCCAGCGCGCAGAGGAGCTCCAGGGGCGGCTCGACCGCCGCCTGGCCGAGCTGGAACGCGAGCGCAGGCTGACCTCGAAGCGGCCGGTCGTCGTCGGCGGCGCGCTGGTCGTCCCGGACGGGCTGCTGGCGCGACTCGGCGGGAGGCGGCAGGCCGAGCCGGCCGCCTACGCCCGGGACACCGAGCGCGTCGAGCGCCTCGCGGTCGATGCGGTGCTCGATACCGAGCGGGCGCTTGGTCGCGAGCCGCGGGAGATGCCGCGCAACAACCCGGGCTACGACATAGAGTCCCGCGCCGAAGGCCGGGAGCTGCTCTTCCTCGAGGTGAAGGGCAGGGTGGCCGGCGCCGAGATCGTCACCGTCACGAAGAACGAGATCCTCACTGCGCTCAACAAGCCCGACCGCTGGCTGCTCGCGCTGGTCGAGGTCCGCGACGACGACTCCACCGAGGTGCGCTATCTGCGCAGGCCATTCACCGGCAACGAGGAGACCTACTTCGACGTGACGAGCGTGAACTTCGAGTGGAAGAGCCTGTGG